>NZ_JBFUIR010000009.1:0-136578 GCF_056401755.1 Pseudomonas sp. P4_D7
GTACTTGAAGGGCTCACCCAGAGGCGCAGGCTTGTTCCTATCGTCGGTCTAGCCAGATGCATTCTTTATCGGCGCTTGGGTGAAAGGAGGAGGGGCGAAATCTCCCACGGTCTGTACTGCGTCAACAGTCAGAATCGAGCCTTGTCCCTCCTCCTCCCTTCAAGTCCTACCATACAAGCGAGCCTGCTCGCGAATGGCTGCGCAGCAGCCCCGAACCCGATGGCGTATATTCGGCAAATCTCCTTTGCCCGTGCAGCCCTCGACCATGAAGCAGACCCCCACCGATCTCGAACAGATCACCGCCACCACCCTCGGCCATTACAACTCAGTGGCCGAAGACTTCCGCGAAGGCACCCGCGATCACGATGTCAGCCAGAACATCGATGCGTTGCTACGGCATATTCAGGGCACGGCGCCATTCACGATTCTGGATTTTGGCTGCGGCCCAGGGCGGGATCTGCAAACGTTTACGCGCATGGGGCATGTCGCTGTAGGGCTCGACGGCTCTCAAGAGTTTGCGCGAATGGCCCGTGAAGACAGTGGCTGCGAGGTGCTGCAACAGGACTTTCTGAAGCTGGATCTGCCGGCCGAACGCTTCGACGGCATCTTCGCCAACGCGGTGTTGTTTCATGTGCCTTTGCAGGAATTGCCACGGGTGCTCAAGCAATTGCATGGCGCCCTGAAGCCCGGTGGTGTGCTCTTCAGCTCGAATCCACGCGGGGATAACCGTGAGGGCTGGAACGGGCCGCGCTATGGCTCGTATCACGATCTTGAGGCGTGGCAGGAGTTGCTGACGGCGGCAGGGTTTGTCGAGCTTGAGCATTACTATCGGCCGGCCGGGCTGCCGCGTGAGCAGCAGCCTTGGTTGGCCAGCGTTTGGCGTAAGGCTTGAGTCGAGTCAGAGACAAGTCCCTCACCCCCAGCCCTCTCCCAGAGCAGATTGGGGGAGATTGTAGAAGTACACCGACTTGATCGAACTTCGCTGAACCCATAATCGACCCGATCCTTCAGGTCGATGGATAGCGTCAGACACCTCGGTCAGTCCCCTCTCCCCCCGGGAGAGGGTTAGGGTGAGGGTCGTTGTTGACTTGATCCTTCTTCGGCTCGCGAATCTTGTACCAGGCCACATACAGCGCCGGCAGGAACAGCAACGTCAGCAACGTCGCCACCACGATCCCGCCAATCATTGCGTAAGCCATCGGTCCCCAGAACACTTCCCGGGCAATCGGGATCATGCCCATGCTCGCCGCTGCCGCGGTCAACAGGATCGGCCGGCGCCGGTGCTCGGTCGCTTCCACCACCGCATCCCACGGCGCATAGCCTTTCTGCTCGAACTCATCGATCTGCGTCACGAGGATCACCGAGTTACGGATGATGATGCCGATCAGCGCGAGAATCCCCAGGATCGCCACGAAGCCCATCGGCGTGCCGGTCGGCACCAGCGCCAGCACTACGCCGATCAGCCCCAGCGGCGCGACACTGGCGACGAGGAACATCTTCTGCACGCTGTGCAACTGGATCATCAGGAAGGTCGCCATCAAAAACAGCATCAACGGCAAAACCTTGGCAATCGGCCCTTGGGCCTTGCCGCTTTCCTCGACCGTACCGCCAGTGGCGACCTTGTAGCCCACTGGCAGTTTGTCAGCGAAGGCATCAATCGACGGCTTGAGCAGTTTCACCAGATCGGTCGGCTGGATCTCGTCGCGCACCGAAGCCTTGATGGTGATGGTCGGCAAGCGGTCACGACGCCACACCAGCGGCTGCTCCAGTTCATAACGCACGGTGGCGAACGCCAGCAGCGGAATCGACGTGCCGTTGGGCGTAACGATCTGCAGATTCTGCAGGGTTTCCGGCGTACCGCGCTCCGAATTCACCGCCCGGCCGACCACATTGATCAGGTAGATGTCGTCGTTGACCTGGGTCAGCGGCGCGCCGCTGACGATGCTGTTCATCAGGTTCGCCACGTCTTCGGAGGACAACCCGAGCTGCCGCGCCTTGTCCTGGGCGATGTCGATGCGCAGGACTTTGCCCGGCTCGTTCCAGTCGTAAATGATCTCGCCGATGTGCGGGTTCTTGTCCAGTTCGGTGGCCAGGTCGATGGCGTGCTTGCGCACCTGATCGATGTCCTTGCCACTGACCCGGTACTGGATCGGACGCCCCACCGGCGGGCCCATTTCCAGCGCCTGGACGTAACTGCCGATGCCGACGAAGTCTTTGTGCAAGCGCTCACGCAGGCGTTGGCTCAGGGCCTCGCGGGCTTCGAAGTCTTTGCTGACAATCACCAGTTGTGCGTAGTACGGGTTTTGCAATTGCTGGTCGAGCGGCAGGTAGAAACGGATCGCGCCCTGACCGATGTAGGTGCTCCAACGCACAATGTCCGCGTCGCCTTTGAGGGTTTCTTCCAACTTGTCGACGGCTTTGCGGGTTTCGTCGATCGAGGCGTTTTGCGGCAGGTTCAGGTCGACGAGAATTTCCGGCCGGTCCGAGGAAGGGAAGAACTGGTTCTGCACAAAGCGCATGCAAAACACTGCCAGCACGAACAGCAGCACGGTAATGCCGATGGCCCACCAGCGATTGCGCATCGCCCACAGCAGACCGCCATTGAACGCACGCCCGACGCGGCCCGGCTCGGCTTCATGGGGTTTCACGTTGGCGCTGAGAATGTGCACGCCGATCACCGGAGCGAAGAACACCGCCACCACCCACGAAACCAGCATCGCCACAGCAATCACCGCAAACAGCGTGTAGGTGTACTCACCGGCGGAACTGGCGTTGAGGCCGATGGGCACGAAACCGGCGACCGTCACCAGCGTCCCGGTGAGCATCGGGAACGCCGTCGAGGTGTAGGCGAACGTCGCGGCCTGCTCGCGGGTCTCGCCCATTTCCAGGCGCGTGACCATCATCTCCACGGTAATCATCGCATCGTCGACCAACAGACCGAGGGCGATGATCAAGGCACCGAGCGAAATCCGCTGCATGGTGATGCCACTGTATTCCATGAATACGAACACCATCGCCAGCACCAGCGGAATCGAGCACGCCACCACCAGGCCGGCGCGTACGCCGAGGCTGATGAAGCTGACCACCAGCACGATGATCACCGCCTCGAACAGGGCACTGGTAAAGCCACCGACCGCTTCTTCTACCACCACCGCCTGATCGGACACGGTGTGTACACCCACGCCAACCGGCAAGTCTGCGGTCAGTTCATCGATGCGTTGGTGCAACGCCTTGCCGAACTCCTGAACGTTGCCGCCCTTCTGCATGGCAATCGCCAGACCGATGGCCGGTTTGCCGTCGAAGCGGAATTCCGGGGTAGCCGGATCGGTGTAACCGCGAGTGATGTCGGCGATGTCAGCCAAGCGATAGAAACGGTCGTTGAGCTTGAGATTGACCTCGGCCAGATCTTTCTCCGAGGCGAACTGCCCCGAAGTGCGCACGGAAATCCGCTCAGGGCCGGCCTCGATCACACCGGCCGGGGTCACGGCGTTCTGCGATTGCAGGCTCTGCACAACCTGACGCTGATCGATACCCAACGCCGCCAGTTTGCGGGTGGAGAAGTTCAGATAAATCACTTCGTCCTGCTGGCCGATCATTTCGATCTTGCCCAGCCCCGGTACATTGCGGATCTCGGCCCGCGCCTGTTCTACGTAATCGCGCAACTGGCGCATGGTCAGGCCGTCGGCGGTGAAGGCGTAGACCGAGCCGAACACATCACCGAACTCGTCGTTGAACCCGGGCCCTTGAATACCTTTGGGGAACTGCCCGCGAATATCGTCGATCTTCTTGCGCACCTGGTACCAGATTTCCGGGATGTCCTTGGCGCTGGTGGTGTCGCGCAGGTACACGTACACCGTCGATTCGCCGGGGCGCGTGTAACTTTTCACGTAGTCGAGGGAGTCGAGTTCCTCGAGTTTTTTCTCGATGCGGTCGGTGACCTGTGCGAGGGTTTCTTCCTGGGTCGCGCCCGGCCATTTGGTCTGGATCACCATGGTCTTGATGGTGAACGACGGATCTTCTTCGCGGCCCAGATTGAAGTACGAGAACACGCCCATCAGCAACGCGACGAACATCAGGTACCAGACGAATGACTGATGCTTGAGGGCCCATTCGGAGAGGTTGAAAGAGCCTTTCATTGACTGTCCTCGTCAAGTTTTACCGATTGTCCGGGTTTGAGGCTGTTGACGCCGGCGCTGACCACGCGCTCGCCGTTCTTCACGCCGCCCGCGAGCACTACGCTGCTGTCGGTGCGGCTGATCACGCTGACGTCGCGGGGGCTGACGGTTTTGCTCTGGGTGTCGATGACCCAGATCCGTGGTTTGCCGTCGACCTCCTGCAAAGCGGTAGCCGGCAATTCGATGCGCGGTTTGATCGCCGAACTGAGGGTCACGCTGATCGCCGTGCCGAGGCGGAAACCGTCCGGTGTCTCGGCCAGTGTCAGGCGTGCCCGACGAGTACGCGTGGCGCTTTGCGCCTGCGGTTCGATCTCGCGAAGGGTTGCCGTGGTGTTGATGCTCGGGTCGAGTTGCCCGGCCACCAGAAACACCACGTCGGAAGGAATCTGATCGACCAGGGTGTCGGGCAGATCGATCACCGCTTCCTTGATGTCCGGTTGCGCCAGAGTCACGACCTGCTGGCCCGCCGTCACCACTTGCCCGGCTTCGGCGTTCCACGCGGTGACCACGGCTTTATGGTCGGAACGCAGTTCGGTATAGCCAAGCTGGTCCTTGCTTTGATTGACCGCCGCCCGTGCCTGGTCCAGCGAGGCCTGGGTGGTTTTCAAGTCCGTGGTGGCGATGTCCAGTTGTGCCTGCGCCCCTACGCCACGATCGAACAGCGCCTGCTGACGGCGGGCATTGGCCTGGGCATTGATCAGTTGCGCCTGAACCCTGGCCAGGTCGCCTTGGGCCGAACGCAATTGGTTCTGCTGATCAGACGGATCGAGGGTGGCGAGCAGCGTGCCCTTTTGCACTTCGGTTCCGACATCGACGTTGCGGCTGGCGATGCGGCCACCGACGC
Source organism: Pseudomonas sp. P4_D7 (assembly GCF_056401755.1). Lineage (NCBI taxonomy): Bacteria > Pseudomonadati > Pseudomonadota > Gammaproteobacteria > Pseudomonadales > Pseudomonadaceae > Pseudomonas > Pseudomonas sp. P4_D7. The sequence goes on from NZ_JBFUIR010000009.1 coordinate 5,020, forward strand.
GGAAACCGGTGTTGCTTTCATAACGCGCCTGGATGCTGCCGGCGAAACGCCCGAGGCTTTCCTCGCTCAACGCTTGAACTTTGACCGATAGCACCGGACGTACCGGCTCCGGAGGTGGCTCGCTTTTCGAGCAGGCCGCCAGCAACACACCCACGGATAACAGCCCCAGACGCTTCATGGCTGTGCTCCCGGTTGCAGATCCTTGTAGGTGTTTTCAGCGATTTCGACTTTCATGCCGGGATGCAACAACTGTCCTCCGGCGACAATGACTTTCTCCCCGCCCTTGAGGCCTTCGCTGATGATGACCTTGCCGATCAGGTAGCGGCCGACGGTCACGTTGTGCAACTGCGCTTCACCTTTATCGTCGACCATCCACACCGCCGGATCACTGATGTTTTTGGTCAGCGCCGACCATGGCAATTCGACTGCCGACTTGCCGCTGCCCTTGGCGGTGGCGCTGACCACCGAGCCCAGCTGCATCCCTTGTGGCAGGCTGTCGAGGCTGACTTTGACTTGCACCGTACCGGACTGCGCCGACACCGCCGGGGTGATTTCACGCACCGTGCCGGTGGTTTTGATGGCAGGGTTATCGAGCAGGCTGACGACGATCGAGGGGTCCGCAGGACGCTCGGCCAGCAGTGATTCGTAGACATTGAACACCGCGTCACGGTCGCCATCGCGGGCCAACGAAAAAATCGGTGCCGTGGCCTGTACCACCTGGCCGACTTCGGCCTGACGCTCAGTGATCACGCCCGGGGCGTCGGAGATCAGTGCGGTGTAGCTGAGCTGATCTTTAGCGTTGGCCAATTGCGCCTGCGCCGCGCTCAAGGCGCTCTGGCTGCTGCGCAACGCGGCTTGGGCGGAATCGTATTCGCTCTGGCTGGTGTAACCCTTGGGCAGGAGTTTTTGCTGGCGCACGAAAGCGGCCGCGCTCTGTTTCACCCGGGCTTGTTCAGCGACGACTTGGGCCTGGGCCGAATCGACGTTGGTCTGCAAATCCTTGGGGTCGAGCTTGGCCAGCACTTGTTTGGCGGTGACCCGGTCGCCGACATCAACCATACGCTGGATGATCTTGCCGCCGACGCGGAACGACAGTTCGGTCTGCACGCGCGCCTGCACGTCACCGGTCAATGTCACCGCAGCGGCGTAATCCGTGGGTTTGACCTCTTGTACAAAAACCCGTGGCAGGTACTCAGCGGGAGCTTTTTTCTCGCCACAAGCGGTCACCAACGTGAGCAGACTCAGCATGACCGCTGTTTTCAAACCGGGACTCGCCATGCAGACTCCTTCCTGTGTACGAACGTGCAAGTGACGATACGACTGTGAGCTTAGAACAGGGTTCAACGTTCGCCCGTTCGTCCCCCATATTTCCTGAAGGAGCTGCCGTAGGCTGCGATCTTTTGATCTTTTAAAAACAACATCAAAAGATCGCAACCTTCGGCAGCTCCTGCAATGGGCGCCTCAAGAGAAGGAATTCCATGCTCAATACTCTCGCGGTGGCCAATTACCGCTCGATCAACAAACTGGTGATCCCGCTCGGCCGGCTGAACCTGATCACCGGTCCCAACGGCAGCGGCAAGTCCAATCTCTACCGGGCCTTGCGCCTGCTAGCGGAAACCGCTCAGGGCGGGGTGGTCAATGCGCTGGCCCGTGAGGGTGGGCTAGAGTCGACCTTCTGGGCCGGGCCGCAAACCATCAGCCGACGCATGCGCAATGGTGAGGTGCCGATCCAGTCGACGGTACGCCAAGGCGTGAAGCGACTGCGCCTGGGGTTCGCCGGGGAAGATTTCAGCTACTCGATCAGCCTCGGCCTGCCCGACTCCAACGGGCACTTCATGCTGCCCGAGCATTCGCACCCGATTCCCTCGCGCTTCAGCCTCGACCCGCAGATCAAGCGCGAGTGCATCTGGGCCGGCCCGCTCTACCGCCCCGCCAGCCTGCTGGTGGATCGTGACGGCCCGATGATCCGCACACGCAACGAGCACCAATGGGATGTGCTGGCGCAACACACGCCGAACTTCGACAGCCTGTTCGATCAGGTCGGCAGCCTGCGCAGCTCGCCGGAAGTGTTCCAGATGCGCGAGTTCATTCGCCGCTGGCGCTTTTACGATCACTTTCGCAGCGATGCCGATGCACCGGTGCGCCAGCCGCAATTGGGCACACGCACGCCGGTGCTGCATCACGACGGCCGGGATCTGGCGGCGGCGTTGCAGACCATCATCGAGATTGGTGATGGCGATGCGATGCGTGCGGCGATTACCGATGCGTTTCCTGGCGCGCGGGTGCATATCGAAGCGCAGGCCGGTGGACGTTTTGCCATCGAGTTTTATCAGGAAGGCTTGTTGCGGCCGTTATCGGCGGCGGAGCTGTCGGACGGCACGTTGCGTTATTTGCTGTTGGTTGCGGCGCTACTGACGCCGAGGCCGCCGTCGCTGATGGTGCTGAACGAACCGGAGACCAGCCTGCACCCGGATCTGTTGCCGGCACTGGCGCGGTTGATTATCCGTGCCTCGGAGCAGTGTCAGGTGTGGGTGGTGTCGCATGCGCGGCGGTTGATTTCGGCGTTGCAGGAAGACCCGGAGTGCAATTGTATTGTGTTGGAGAAAACCCTGGGACAGACCGGGATTGTCGGCCAGCGGGTGCTGGATGAGCCGGCGTGGAACTGGCCGGATTGAGCGTTCAAGCCAAAAGCCCCTCACCCTAACCCTCTCCCAGAGGGAGAGGGAACTGACCGAGTTGTTCTTTCGAGTTACGCCGGCGTGAAATTCCTGAGCTGAACTCAAGTTTTGAAAGGCATGAGGATCGGCTCCCTCTCCCTCGGGAGAGGGCTGGGGTGAGGGGCAGGCCTCACCCCCGACTCAACAGGCAATCACCCCTGCCACTTGCCACCCTCGACAATCACGCTCTCAGGCTTGGTGTCATCACTCAGCTCTTTACGCACATACTGGTCGTACAGCTTGAGCAGATACTTCTCTTCACCCAGCTTGGTCAGCTCAGTATTCACCCAGTCACGCAACTCGAGATTGCCCTTCTTCACCGCCGGCGCGATCGGCGCTTCAGCCCCCAGTTTTTCATCCAGCACGCGATAGCCCGGGTTCTGCTTGGCCCAGCTGAACAACACCAGGTTGTCCTGTGCGTACGCATCGCCACGACCATTGGCCAGGGCTTGCAGCGATTCGGAGTTTTTCTCGAACTTGAGCAATTTCCAGTCCGGATGATTCTTGGTCAGCCAGATATCAGCGGTGGTGCCAGTGGTGACGATGGTGGTGCGGGTTGCCAAGTCATCAAGGCTTTTCACCGAGCTGCTTTGCGGTACCAGCGCCTGCACCGCGACCTTGAGATTCGGGTTAGTAAACTCCACCGCTTCCTTGCGCTCAGGCGTGACGGTCATGTTGGCGAGGATCAGGTCGACCTTGTCGCTTTGCAGAAATGGAATGCGACTCGCCGGTTCCACGGCGACGAACTCGACCTTGTTTTCATCGCCAAGCAGATCCTTGGCGAAACGGCGGCCGATGTCGGTATCGAAACCGACGTAGCGCCCCGCTTCGTCGACAAAACCGAATGGTGGTTTATCGGTGAAGACACCGACAATCAACTTGTCGCGGCCCTTGATCTTGTCCAGATAACCGGCCGGCGCAGTGCTTTCGCTGGCGACTTTCGGCTTCGGTGGTTCTTCGGTTTTGCTGCAACCGGCAAGCAAGACGAGGCTGAGCAGAGGCAGTAAAAAAGCGGCAGTTTTCATAACAGTTCCAGTTCCTTTGTCGGATTCGTTTTTGGCAGTGTTGCCACGAAGGAGAACTTCTCCAGAAACTGCTGCGCGCGTGCGGTTTGCGGGTTCGTAAAGAAAATCTCGGGCGGGTTCTGTTCAAGGATGCGCCCGGCATCCATGAACACGATGCGATCGGCCACCGCGCGAGCGAAGGCCATTTCATGGGTGACGATCAACAGGGTCATGCCTTCGCGGGCCAGGCCCTGAATGACCTGCAAAACTTCCTTGACCATTTCCGGGTCGAGGGCGGCGGTGACTTCGTCGAAGAGCATCACCCGTGGGTTCATGCACAGCGAGCGGACGATGGCGATGCGTTGCTGCTGGCCGCCAGAGAGCTGACGCGGGAAGGCATCGCGCTTGTCCGCCAGGCCAACGCGTTCGAGCAGCGCTTCGGCTTGCTGCTGCGCTTCGCGGCGCTGACGTTTTTGCACCTTCAGCGGACCGAGCAGCAAATTGTCGAGCACACTCATGTGCGGGAACAGGTGATAACTCTGGAACACCATGCCGATCTGCTGGCGGATCTCGCGCCAGTCGGTGGACTTGTCCAGCAGCTCGCGGCCGACAAATTTCAGGCTGCCGCTGTGGGCTTCTTCCAGACCATTGAGGCAACGCAGCAAGGTGCTTTTGCCGCAACCGCTGGGGCCGAGGATGACGATCACTTCGCCACTCTGCACTTGCAGGTCGATGCCGTTGAGCACCTGCTGCTCGCCGTAGAATTTGTTGAAACCGTAAAACTCGATCAATGCGCTCATGCTTGCGTCCAGCGCCGCTCCAGCACGCGCGAAGCGGCCGAGAGCGGGTAGCAGATGAAAAAGAAAAACAGGAACAGCGCGCCGTAGATCAGCACCGACTCGTAGGTGCGCTCGATGATCTGCTGGCCGACCTTGATCACATCGACCACACCGATCAGCACCGCCAATGAGCTGGTCTTGATGATCCGCGTGTAGACGTTGATGGTCGGCGGCGTCATGCGCTTCAACGCTTGCGGCAGCAGTACGTAGCCATAAAGTTGTGCGGCGTTTAGGCCGATCGACAGCCCCGCTTCACGCTGCCCGCGCGGCAACGAATGCAGCGCACCGCGCGCCACTTCGCCCACCTCGCTGGCGCCCCACAGCGACAGCACCAGCACCGCGCACCAGAAACTCGGCAGGCTCAGGCCTAAAAAGATCGGTAAGCCGAAGAACAGCAGGTACAACCAGACCAGCACCGGAATCGCCCGGAACAACTCCAGATAGCCCCGCAGGATCGCGTTCAGCCACCTCACGTTGAGCGTTCGCAGCACACCGTAGAGCACGCCGCCGACAGTGCTGATGGCGATGCTCAGGAACGAGATCGACAAAGTTTGCCCGGCGCCTTTGGCCAGTTGCGGCAACGACACCCAGAGCAGTTCAAGACCCGAACTGGCCATGCTGGAGCCTCCTTTCCAGACGGCTGAGCAGCAGCGACAGCGGCAAGAACAGCAGCACGCAGATCAGCGTCAGCACGGCGAGCATTTCGTAGGTTTTGTAGTAGAGCGCGATGTAGCTCTTGGTGGTGTAGAGGATTTCCGGCACGGCCACCGCCGAAACCACGGTGGTTTCCTTGAGCAGGAAAATGAAATTGGCGAACAACGACGGCAGGCTGAGAATCCCCGCTTGCGGCAGGATCACGTAGCGTAGCAACTGGCCATGGGACAGGCCGATTGAGCGCCCTGATTCCAGTTGCGCTTGGGGCACCGCATCGACGCCGGCGCGCAGCACTTCGGTAAGGTAAGCGCCGCCGAGAAAGGTCATGGTGATGATCGCGGCAGTGAAACCAGAGACTTTGATCCCCAACGCCGGCAAGGCGAAGTAGACGAAGAACAACTGAATCAGCAACGGCGTGTTGCGTGCCAGTTCCACATACAGGCCCACCAGTCTTTGCAGGTACGGCGTGCGGAACACCAGAATCGTCGCGTTGAGCAGCGCCACCAGCAGCGAGGTGCCAATGGCGATAAAACCGACCTGCAGCGTTACGCCCACGGCTTTGAGAAACGCCGGCAGGGTGCTGAGGATAAATGCGTAATCGAAGGTCATGAAACGTCCTGAACGCCGCTCGGTAAGCGACGGTGGTGCAGTCCATGGGCAGCGGATGGCTGTCCGGCAGACACCGACTTTATAGGTATAAAAACAAGAATTTAAATACCGTTAAAGCATATTGATATCACCCAAAAAACTATCTTGTGGGTTTGCCGGGAAGGAATAAGAAGGCTATTTTTCTTTGCGCTGTAGGAAGGATCTTTTTTTCATGAAAGCCCTCCAAGGACGAACAGCTTTTGGCCAGACTCCCCCGGCCAACCTCATAACAAGGAAGAGAACATGGACGTAAAAGTGCCGCAGCGACTGGATCCGCAGGAAATTTTGAAATTGTTGGTGGCGTTGAGGCGGGCATTGAAGGCCCAAGTGGCCTGAGCTCAAGATCAAAAGCACCCTCACCCCAGCCCTCTCCCAGGGGGAGAGGGAGCCGACCGAGGTGTCTGGCGAATTACGTCGACCTGAATCATCGAGTCGATTATGGATTCAGCAGAGATCTTTCAGGTCGGCGACTTCTACAGCATCCCCCAATCAGTCCCCTCTCCCTCTGGGCGGTCCGACGTTTCGGGAGGGCTAGGGTGAGGGGCTTTTCAACGCACACACAAAAACGCCGATGCCCATCACTGGCCATCGGCGTTTTCACACCTTGAAGGGGGTGGTTCAAGCGTCAGATCAGAACGCCGGCAGTACCGCGCCGTTGTACTTCTTCTCGATGAACGCTTTGACTTCCGGGCTGGTCAGGGCTTTGGCCAGTTTCTGGATCGCGTCGCTGTTCTTGTTGTCCTCACGGGCCACCAGGAAGTTCACGTACGGCGAATCAGCACCTTCAATCACCAGCGCATCTTTTTGCGGGTTCAACTTGGCTTCCAGTGCGTAGTTGGTGTTGATCATGTCCAGATCAACTTCTTTCAGAACGCGTGGCAGCAGGGCCGACTCCAGTTCCTTGAACTTGAAGTTGTGCGGGTTCTTCGCGATGTCTTTTGGCGTTGCCAGCGCGTTCTTCGGGTCTTTCAGCTCGATCAGGCCAGCCTTCTGCAGCAGGATCAGTGCGCGGCCACTGTTGCTGCCTTCGTTCGGGATGGCGATGGTGGCGCCGTCCGGCAGTTCAGCCAGGGTCTTGTACTTGCTCGAGTAACCACCGAACGGTTCAACGTGCACGCCCTGCACGGTCACCAGGTACTTGGACTTGTCGTCCTTGTATTTGCCCTGGTTGAAGCTGTTCAGGTACGGCAGGGTCTGGAAGTAGTTGGCGTCCAGACGCTTCTCGCCCACCTGTACGTTCGGCTGAACGTAGTCGGTGAACACTTTGATTTCCAGATCCACGCCTTCTTTGGCCAGGGTCGGTTTGATCAGCTCAAGGATTTCAGCGTGCGGAACCGGGGTCGCGGCAACCACCAGTTTTTCGCCAGCATTGGCCAGGGAAGCAGTCAGAGCAGCCGCCAATGCGGTAAACAACAGAACCTTTTTCATGCAGTGTCCTTATCGAAAATCACGGTCGTCATCGACGACGGCATTAATACGTGTGCCAGTGAAGTGATATCGCTGGCGTGGGGCGGACAATACCGGGATTTTTTATTCCCGGACAATAACGTTTATTCAGCTTCATATTCCATTTTGTTCATGTTGAACGAAACGGTTACAAACCCTCACTCAAACGAATCAGCAAATCTTTCAATGCCTTACGCTCGGCGACGCTGCCGCCGATGTTGATTTGTGTCACTAGCCGTTCGATCTGAAGCTGCGGCCCAGACGCCTCGGGCAGGTTCAGGTGCTCCGGCAGAATCTCGTCACCGGTACTCACCAGCAAGGCAAAGTGAATGACGTTTTCCAGCTCGCGGGTGTTGCCCGGCCAACTGTGTTGTTCGAGCACGTGCTGCGCCGCTTCGCTGATCAGCGGCACAGGAAGGTCGAGACGCTGGCTGTAGATGCCGAGGAAATACTCGGCCAGCGACAGGATATCGCCGGTACGCGCACGTAACGCCGGCAATTCGAGGTGGCCCTCGCTGAGGTAGTGATAAAGGCGCTCGTGGAATTTCCCGGCGTCCACCGCTTGCGCCAGATCGATGCTGGTGGCCGCGACCAGGCGCACATCCACGGGACTTGGCTGATGCGCACCGACACGAGTGACTTCGTGATTCTCCAGGGCAGCGAGCAATTTGATTTGAATCGGCAGCGGCAGATCGCCGATTTCATCCAGATACAAGGTGCCGCCGTTGGCCGAACCGAACCAGCCTGCACGGCTGCTGGCTGAACCGCTGTAACTGCCGGCAGCGTAGCCGAACAGCTCGGCATCAGCGTAGGTCGGGCTGATCGCCCCGCAATTGACCGAAACGAACAGACCGCTGCGGTCACTGGCGCGATGGATGTGCCGGGCGAGCAATTCTTTACCCGTACCGGTCTCGCCACGGATCAATACCGAAGTCGAGCGCGGCGCCAGTTGCTCAAGCTCCTCACGCAGTTGACGCGAGCGCGGATCGACGAACACCAGCGCCTTGGCGCGAATGCTCAGGGGGCTTTTTTCCGCATCGGGAAAGGTCAGCAACGGCTGACCGAAGGTTTCGAAACTCATGGCAGGCTCCCGCCCAAAACCGCCGGCAGACGGGGGCGTTGAAAGAAAAAAGGTCAGGCGCGGCGGCGGGCGTGGTGTTCCATACGGTTTTGCAGGCGATAGAGATAAGCAAAACCCTGCTCCCAACGCTGATGCCCGGACTTGACGTTGATGTGTCCGGCACCGGCGAGAATTCCCGCCTCGGCGCCCCAGTTGCGCGCCAGCTCCAGTGCGCGCGGCGCACTCACGGCGGCGTCGTTGTCGGAGCTGACGACCTGGCTCGAAAACGGCAGCAGATCAGTCGGAATCGGCGCGAAATTGCGCAGCGCCGATGCACACGCCGGACGCTCGACATCTGCCGGCGCGACCAACAAGGCACCACGCACCTGACGCAGGTATTGCAGCGGCGCAGTGGCTGCCCAATGGGCAACGGTGATGCAGCCGAGGCTGTGGGCGATAAGGATGACAGGCGTGCTATCGGCGGCAATCGCCTCGGCCAGTGCCGCCACCCAGTCTTCACGACGCGGCGTCAGCCAATCGGCCTGCTCGACCCGCGCACTGTTTGGCAGGCTGTTCTGCCAGTGGCTTTGCCAATGATCATCTGGCGATCCTTGCCAGCCCGGCACAATCAGGTAGCGGATTGATTCGTTGCGCATGGGGAGATCTCCTGCGTCGTGTCTGTTCCTGGACGAGTATAGGGAGCGGATTTATATTCGTTAAGGAATAAGAAGCTATTTATTAAGACCTGAATTGAATATGAGATGTGTGCCTGGCTGGAAATCTTTTCCCCCTCACCCCAGCCCTCTCCCCCATGGGGGCGAGGGGGAAAGGGAGCCGATCTTCATGCCGTTCAAATCCTGAGTTCGACTGGGTATTTCAGGTCGGTGTAACTCGTGAGAACAACCGAGATCAGTTCCCTCTCCCTATGGGCGGTCCGACGTTTCGGGAGGGCTAGGGTGAGGGTTCTGCTTCTAATGCCAGAAATAAAAAAAGGGCCGCACCCTGCCAAGGAGACGGCCCCGGAAAAACGTAAAATCTGTCACCGCGCGGTAATCACCGATAACTTGGTATTCCCCGCCCGTTCAATCGAAGCCATCGCCCGCGCCACTTCGCCGTAGTTCACTCCGTCATCGGCCTGCAATTGCACGCGCACTTCCGGGTCTTTGGCCTTGGCCGACTTGAGGTTGAATTCCAGCAAGTCCGGCTGAATCTCGTCCTTGTTGATAAACAGCTTGCCGGCACCATCGATGCTCACCACCAGCGGGTCCTTCTGCTCGACCGGCGCCACCGCTTCGGTTTTCGGCAGGTTGATCGGGATCGCGTTGGTCAGCAACGGCGCGGTGACGATAAACACCACCAGCAGCACCAGCATCACGTCCACCAGCGGGGTCACGTTGATCTCGCTGAGTACCTCATCACTGTCTTGCGTGGAGAAGGCCATATCAGGACGCCTCCTTCACTTTTGCTGCGTTGCCCGGCGTTGCGACCTTGTGCGCCGTCGGGTGGATCAACACGCGGAACGCACTCTTCTGCGCCAGGCTGTAGAAGTCGTGGGCGAAGTCATCCAGATCCGCCGCCGTCAGTTTCAACCGACGCAAAAAGTAGTTGTAAACCAGCACTGCCGGCACCGCGACGGCGATTCCCACACCCGTGGCGACCAGTGCCGCCCCGATTGGCCCGGCGACCGTTTCCAGGCTCGCCGAACCTGCGGCGCTGATGCCTTTCAACGCTTCCATGATTCCCCACACCGTGCCGAACAAACCAATGAACGGCGAGGTGCTACCAATACTTGCGACCACTGCAAGGCCCGTTTCCAGCGAACGCCGTTCGCGGACGATCTGCTGACGCAATGCGCGCTCGAGGCGATCCTGATGGTTGATCGCCTGGCTCAAATCATTCGCCTGTGGCGTCTCGCCCACCTGAATCGCCGCATAACCGGCCTGTGCCACCCGCGCTGCGGCGCCGGGTTGGGTCTCGCTCAATTCAGCGGCTGAATCCAGACTCGACGCCGCCCAGAAACGCTTATGAAAACGCCGATCCTGCGCCTTCAGCCGCCCGAACTGCACAGCCTTGAGCAGTGCCAGGCCCCAGGTGGCGACGGAAAAAACCACCAGCAGCCAGATCACCGCGCTTTCGATGGATTCCAGTGGAGATGCCAGTAACGTCATGATGATTCCCTCGTGTAAACGTTTCGCGCGAATTTGGTTTCGGTTTAATGAATCTTGAAATCGATGGGCACGCTGACCCAGCCGTCCTGGGCGACATCACCCTGCTTGGCCGGGACGAAACTCCAACGTTTGACGGCGTTCAGCGCCGCGTCGTCGAGCTGTTGCCGGCCGCTGCTTTTGGCTATCTGGATCTCACCCGGTTTGCCGCTGGCCAACACATGCACGCGCAGCAACACCGTGCCTTCCCAACCGCGACGCTGAGCCAGCGACGGGTATTCCGGTGCCGGGTTTTTCAGGTACGCGGCGTTCGCTGAGGCCGGGGTTACCGGTGCCGGCGCGGGGGGAGCAGGTGGCGCTGGCGCTGCAACCGGAACTGCCGGTTGTGGCGGCGCGGGTGGTTGCTCGACGGCTTTCGGCGCTGGTTTGGGGGCCTGTTTAACCACCGGTTTGGGTTTCGGAACGGGTTTTGGCGGCGGTGGTTTTACTGCCAGTTCGTCTTCTACCGGCGGCGGTGGCTCAACCACAGGCGCAGGTGGTGGCGGCTCGACAACCGGTGGTGCTGGTGGTGCCGGGCGCGAGAATTCGATAGTCATCGGCGGAATTTCCGGCGGCACGATCGGCAGCACCGGCGTCGGCTTCTGGCTGATCCAGTAGATCACCGCGCCATGCACCACCAATGCGAGCACGCCGAGCAGAAGGGTTTCGCGCCGACTCAAAATTCCTTTGGGCGCACGCTGCAAACGCAGCTGTCCCAACGGCACACGATGCGGCCGGCCGAGATCGACCAACTCGCCACCCGGCGTCTGACGCCACAGCAATTCCTCTGCGCTGGCGGCGGTCTGGACATTGCCCATTGATTCACTCCCTGCGGTCTTTTTGCGTTCTCTACAAAAACTGCCGATCAACCGTTTGTTGAATCCCCCACGGCGAATCGATGGATGAATCATTGGGCTTGGCGCTTATCTCCGAAAGTAATCTTTAACGTTATGCATAGGCTTTTATGGAATATATGAATTGATCAATTCCGCCAAAGCCACGTGCCACGTGGGCTGTAGCGATACGGGAAAATTCGCATGCTTTTCAGGCATTGAAAGTATTCACGCAACGCATCAAATTCGCCTGACCCGGTTTTGCGGGACAACTAATACCAAGTAGATAGTTGATTATTATTTTGCTGGAACAATAAAAAAGGCCGACGTACTTTCGTGCGTCGGCCTTTATCAATTGCGCGCGGATTATTGTTTGACGAATTCCCCTGCCAGGGTCACTACTTCACCGTCAAAATTAGTACGGGAACCGGCCGCACGGACTTTCGCGTAATTGTGATCAGGAGAAAACAATGACCACGCTTGAAATCCGCTATTACCATTCAGACCGACAAATGTGATGGTGGTAGGTTGTCCGGTGCTGTTCTGGAAATGGTAATGCCCGTAGCTGACGTCATAGTTAACGCCGCCCTGGCTGAACGTGCCACTGAATGTACCGTTGGAATCGTTGCCATCGGTAATCGTCAGTTTGGCGCCAGCGTTAGCGTTCACATAAGTGCCATTAATGCTCGACATGATTCGATTTCCTTTATCGTTGGGATAAGTATCTTCCGATGAGAGCAAGTTTCCTCCTGGAAACTCACGACAGTCAGGATGGTTGCACATTCAATTATTGTCCACGCGACTTACTAACGAATTTGCAATAAGCACCCTTCAACCCGCTCATAACTTATCGCCGTTCGTTCGAACACTAATTCCAATTCAACTAACGACTGGCATTGGTTTGTTGCGCGCCGACAACCGGGGCATTAACCGCCGTCTCGGAGCGTGGCGTACCGGTTGGCACCCAGTCATAACTCACAGGCAACGCCCGATAGACCCAATTGCTGATCGCGTCGCTGCCCGGCGCCTTACCGAGATACGGGCTGACGTATTCCCAGACATTTTCACCACTGGCCGTCACCTGGAAAAACCGTCCGTTCATGCCTTCGTCGATCAGCGTGTTGCCGTTGGGCAAGCGCCGCACGCTGCTGATAAACGAGCTGTAGAACGCCCACCCCGGTTGCTTCGAATTGGCCGCGCTGTACTGCCAGACGATCTCACTTTTCACCGGATCGATTTCCAGTACCCGCGAGCCGGAAATCAGCCCGAGGGTAACGTTCGGATAACCCGCCGATCCCTGGTTATCGAACACCAGCAAATTGCCGGCACCTGGCAATCCGGCCGGAATGATGTGTGCATCATGCTGACCGACGAACTGATCCACCGGGCGCGGCAATTTTTGCGCAGTTTTCGGGTTGATCAGCGGCAGGTTCGGGCCGAGACGCCAGACCACTTTGCCGCTGTTCTTGTCGATGATCGCGATGAAGTTGGCGTTGCGTGAATCGATCAGCAGGTTGTCCGGATTGAAGCGCTTGTCACCGGCATCGAACCACTTGTTCGGCCCCACCAGACTGAGGTTGTTGATGTGCAGGTAGTCCGGATTTTCACTGGCGCGCACCAGCTTCAACTGCTCGGCGGTGAAGCCGAATTCATTCAGATGCTCCGAGGCCAGCCACTGCCATTTCAGCGCGCCGTCGGGGCTGACTTCATAGATCGCATCGTCAATCACCTCGGGCACTTTAAAGCCTTTGACCTTGTGCACCTTGTTCGCCAGCACCACGGTGTTGCCGTTGCTCAAACGGCGCTGATCATGGTGTTGTTGCGCTGCGCCACCGGGCGCCTTGTCGCCCCACTGCCAGACGACTTTGCCATTCCAGTCCAGCTCGCCGACGCTCTGATTGCCCAACCCGTTGCCGGCCGAACCGAGTTTACCGGGATCCTTTTCACTCAGTTGCAACAGCACATGGCCGCGCTCGCCGCCGACCAGTTTCGGGTCGATGATCGCTGACGGGAAACCTGCCTGTGGCCAGGTTTTCACCTCGTTGCCGTTCATGTCGATCAGGTGCGTCTGCTTGTCGGCGCCGCTGAAAATCACGTACTGATTGAAAGCCTGGTTCGGGTCATAACGGGTCACTCCGGTCGGGTAAACACTCGGTGCGGCGAAGGCGCCGGCACTGAGCACTGCGCCGGACAGCAACACCGGCAAAGCGGTTTTGATACGCAACATGATGCAGTTCCTTGAGTGACGAATCAGAAGTCGTAGCGACCGGTGACGCCGAGGGTGCGAGGTGTGCCGAGCAAGCCTTCATAGCCGCCGTTGCCGCCCGTCCACAGGGTCGTGTAGTAGGTTTTGTCGAAAGCGTTTTTCAGCCACAGCGACACGTCCCACTGGCCCTGATTGAAATCGCCGCGCAGGCCGGTGGAAAAGTTGACCACGGCGTAACTCGGGATCTGTCCGAAGTCGGAATCCTCGACGGTACCGACGGCTTTCGAGCGAAACGCATAGCTCGCGGTGACGTAAGGTTCGAAGCCGTTACCCAGATTCCATTTGTATTCACCGTTGGCGTTGCCGATCCATTTCGAGGCGCCGACCACTTGATGGCCGCTGAGGTCGCAGGACGCTGGAGCACCTGGCGCCTGACTGACTTCCGGCGGGCACGGGGCATCTTTGTACGAGAGGTAACTGACGTCGTTGTAGGAGCCGTTGATGTTCAGGGTCAGGCCGCGCAGCGGGATCACCGTGCTTTCGAACTCGACCCCGCGTGAACGTACGGAACCGGCGTTGGTCAGGTACTGCACACGGTTTTCCGCGTCGTAGGCGTTGGTCTGGTAAGCGTTGACCTGAGTCCAGAAGACGTTGGCGTTGAGTTGCAGACGGTGATCCCACAGCGTGCTTTTGAAACCGAGTTCGGCGTTGTTCGCGCGCTCGGTGCCGATCAGCAGCGAATCGGCACCCGCTACCGGTGCGGAACCGACGGCGAGGTTGACCCCGCCGGACTTCTCGCCGTGGGATAACGTGGCGTAACCGAGCACATCATCAGTGATGCGATAGCTGAGGTTGAGCAGCCCGGAAGGACTCGAGCTGTACTGATTCAGATCGCCGGAATCGTAAGCGCCGGCACGACCGCGCCGCGCCGTGGCCGCAGCGCCCGTAACGGCGGCGCCACCGAGCGGCGCATCGCGAGTGACCCAGGCTGATTTCTCTTCATACGTGCCACGCACCCCGGCGGTGAAGTCCAGTCGCTCGGTGAGGTGCCAGGTGCCTTGGGCGAACAATGCAAAACTGTCGGTCTTGATATGACCGTTGCCGACACTGGTGACGTTGGCCAGCGCACCGGGCGCCGTACCATTCCAGATATCCGCTTGCGGGCCGTAATAAGCGAAGGATTTATTGTCCAGATCCGAGCCGAAGTAGTACGCGCCTACGACGTAATCGAAGAACTCGCCCTTGGGCGAGGCCAGGCGAAATTCCTGCGAGTACTGTTTGTCTTCCACCGACACCCCGGCGTTGTAGCTCGCCGGCACGTTGAGGCCGTCGTCGTTGCGCGGGGTGAAATTCCAGAAGCGATAGGAGCTGATCGAGGTCAGCGTGAAGTCGCTCGGAAGCGCCCAGTTAGCCTCCACCGAGGTGCCGCCCTGATGCACGGTGACATGCTGATCGTTGTCCAGATTGACCTTGCGGTGCGAGCCATTGACCAGCGTTGCGCCGGCGGCATTGGCGCGCGACTGGTACAGGTTGACGCCGTTGATGGTCGGCCCGGTGTTGTACAACACGCGGGTGCCGGCGCTGGAATCTTCTTCGTTGTAGTCGCCGATCCAGCGCAGGTTGAAATCTTCGTTGGGCTTGAACAGCAGCTGCGCGCGGAAGCCCTCGCGCGAGCCGCCGTTGAGATCATGGCCGTCGTATTCGTTTTTGATGTCACCGTCGCTACGGGTTCGATAAGCCGAAAAACGCCCGGCCAGTTGATCGTTGAGCGGGCCGGAAATGGTGCCCTTGGTCTGGAAGTAACCGTCCTCACCCACCGAGGTTTCGATGCTGCGCTCAGGGGTGAAGGTTGGCGCGCGGGTGCTGATGTTGATCACCCCGGCAGTGGTGTTTTTGCCGAACAACGTCCCCTGCGGCCCACGCAAGACTTCGAGCTGTTCGATATCCATCAGGTCAAACACCGCCATCCCCGGGCGGCCCAGATAGACGTTGTCGATGTACAGGCCAACGCTGCCTTCCAGGCCATCGCTGGCCGGGTTATTACCGAGACCGCGGATCGATACGCTGGACTGCCGCGCGTGCATGTAGGCGACGTTGACGCTGGGCACCAGTTGCTGCAAATCCTGAATCCGGTAAACCCGTTGCGTCTCCAGATTCTGCCCGCTGACCACGCTCATTGGCGTCGGTACGTCCTGCGAACTTTCTTCGCGGCGGCGGGTAGTGACGGTCACGGTTTCCAGTTGCGAACTGTTGGCGGCAGGCTTGCCGGCCGGCACCGGCGCCGGGGTTTCGGAGTCGGCAGCGTAACCGTGAGTCCAGCTCGCGCTCCCTGCCAGCAACAGGGCCAGAGGCAGGCGTTTGAGCCGTCGTGGCGTTAGGGGTGACGCAAGGTTCAACGGACTCATGGCGCGGCTCCTGGTCAAAAAACACACAGACATCATCAGCGCTGCATATTCTTTTAAGTTATTTATTTATGGATTTACAAATATTTACTGCATAAGAGATTGCCTTTATAAGGAGTCGACCTAATGCATATCCAATGCATTTCCCGGATATTTTTTATGTGAAAAATGCATATCGACTTGCGCCAACTTCGTCACTTCATCGCCCTGGCTGAACAACGCAGCTTCGTCGCCGGCGCGCAGGCGGTGAACCTGTCGCAGTCGGCGTTCAGCCGCAGCATTCAGGCGCTCGAGCACAGCGTCGGCTGCCAGTTGGTTGATCGCGGGCGCAAGGAATTACCGCCGACCAAACAGGGCCAGGTCCTGCTTGAGCACGCGCGGCGACTGGTCAGTGGCGCGCAGCAGATGGCCAACGAGATCAGTCAGTTCAATGGGCTGGAAGCGGGGGAATTACGCTTCGGTTGTGGGCCGGCGCCGGCGGCGGGTTTGATCCCTCGGGCGATTGGCAGCTTCATCGGCCGCTATCCGAAAGCGCGGGTGCAGTTTCAGGTCGATGACTGGCAGAGTCTGAGCAAGCGGTTACTCAGCGAAGAGTTTGAATTTTTCGTCGCGGACACTCGGCACTTCGAGGCAGATCCGGATTACCTGACCTACCGGTTGCGACCGCGCAAATGGCATTTCTGCTGCCGTGCCGGCCACCCTTTGGCCGGGTTTGAGCGGGTCACCGCCGAGCAATTGATGAGCTATCCCTTGGCGGTAAGTATTCGTCCGCCGAACCTGCGCAAAGTCATAGTCGACCTCAGTGGGCGGCCGGATTTCACACCCAATGTGGAGTGTGAAAACAGCTCGAGCCTGCTCAGCGTGGTGCTGCGTTCGGATGCGATCGGGATTGTCGGGGCGTATTCCGACGCGCTGCATCAGGCCAAAGGTGAGTTGGTGTGCTTGCGCATCGAAGGACTGGCGGATGATCTTGAGGAGCTGTACACCCGCTACGGGATTGTCAGCCGCGCAGGGTATCGGTTGTCGCCGTTGGCGGAGGCGATGATTGAGCAGATCAAGGCGATTGATGCGGTGGTTGAAGAAGTCTGTTCACTGGAGAATTTTGCTGTCTGAATTGACGCTTTCGCGAGCAGGCTCGCTCCCACAATGGATTGTGGTGAATACAGAATGTGTGATCGCCACCAACCCTGTGGGAGCGAGCCTGCTCGCGAAGAGGCCGGCACAGGCACCGATGCATTTCCTGCATAAAACCCATTCCCCAAATGCACTTGCCGAACACCCCCACTGAAAGCGAAAAACCCCACCTGTCTCTCTGACCGGTGAAACCATGTCCAACTCGCCAAACCCCGTGCGCAACGTGCTGTACATCATGTGCGATCAACTGCGCCGCGATTACCTGTCCTGCTACGGCCATCCGCATCTGCACACGCCGAATATCGATCGCCTGGCTGCAGCCGGCGTGCGTTTCAGCCGCGCCTACACCCAAGGCACGATTTGTGGCCCGTCGCGGATGTCGGCCTACACCGGACGCTATGTCAGCAGCCATCAAGTGGCGTGGAACGCCGTGCCGTTGCCGCTGGAAGAACTGACCATCGGCGATTACCTGCGCCCGCACGGCATTCGTACTGCGCTGGTCGGCAAGACCCACGCGACGGCGAATGTCGATGCCTTGCAACGCCTGGCAATCAATCCCGAAAGCGAACAGGCCGAAATCCTCAACGAAGTCGGTTTCGAACCTTACATGCGCCACGACGGCATCTACCCCGACGACCCGCTGTTCGACGACAAACGCGAATCCGCGCCCTACACCCATTATCTGCGCGAGCAGGGGTTCGACGGCAAAATCCCTTGGCACGACTGGGCCAACGCCGCCGAAGGCGAGCACGGTGAAATCCTCAGCGGCTGGCAAATGCGTCATGCGAATTTGCCAGCACGAATTCCCGAGCAACACTCAGAGACTGTCTACACTACAAATCGAGCCATCGACTTCATCACCGAGCAAGGCGAGAAATCGTGGTGTTTACACCTTTCCTATATCAAACCGCACTGGCCGTACATCGTGCCATCGCCGTACCACGCATTGTACAGTACGAAATCGATTCTCGAAGCGGTCCGCCCGACGCCCTCCAAAGCCAGCAAACACCCCGTATACACTGCCTTTCGCCAGCATGAGGAAAGCCTCAACTTTTCCCGCGATTCAGTACGATTGACTGTAATCCCTACGTACATGGGTCTGATCAAGCAGGTGGATGATCAACTCGGACGGCTGTTCGACTTTTTGCAGAGCAACGGTCGCTGGGATGACACGCTGATCGTGTTCACCAGCGATCACGGCGACTTTTTGGGCGATCACTGGCTCGGTGAGAAGGAGTTTTTGCTGGAGCAGGCGGTGGGCGTGCCGTTGATCGTGCGTGATCCTCGGGCGGCGGCGGATGTCACGCGCGGCACGGTGGATGATCGACTCGCGGAAACCATCGATGCGTTGCCGACCTTTCTTGAAGCACTGGGATTGCCGGGGGCAGAGCATCGGCTTGAAGGGCGTTCGTTGATCCCGCTTCTGCACGGCGAAAATCCGGATTGGCGCCACTATGCAATCAGCGAATACGACTACGCCTTCCAGGCGCCGGCGCGTGAGCGTCTGGGCCAGCCGATTGATCGTTGCCGGATGACCATGGTGCGTAGCGAGCGCTGGAAATACCTGGCGTACGACGGTTTTCGGCCGCAGCTGTTTGATTTGCTGAATGATCCGCAGGAGTTGCGGGATTTGGGTGATGACCCGGAATTCGCGGCGGTGCGCGAGGAGCATGCGGGGTATTTGCTTGAGTGGGTGCGGGGGTTGAAGCGGCGTACGACGATCAGTCATCAGGAGATTGATTTGCGGGGGCAGCGGTTTCGCTACGGAGAGCCGGAGATCGAGAAGGTTGTGCAGATTGGTGTTTGGTAGCGGGAAGAGCCCCTCACCCTAACCCTCTCCCAGAGGGAGAGGGGACTGATTGGGGGATATTGCAGAGATACACCGACCTGATCCAGCTTCACCGAATCCATAATCAATAAGGTGGTTCAGGTCGATGCATCCCGAAAGACAACTCGGTCAGCTCCCTCTCCCTCTCCCTCTCCCTCGGGGAGAGGGCTGGGGTGAGGGGCTTTTGATCTTCAATCACGCCCCTTAATTGTCTGACTGCGCTGCCCTGAAGCCCCAACCGGCACTTCCCCCTTGAGCGTCACCCGACGCACCACCCGATCCTGCGTACCGTAATCATCAATCGCATAATGCTGCGTCGAACGGTTATCCCAGATCGCCACATCACCGGCCTTCCAGCGCCAGCGCACGGTATTTTCCTGACGGATCACATGACTCTGCAACAGCCCGAACAGATGCGCTGAATCCGCTTGCGAGTAACCCTTGATGCGTTTGACGAAATGCCCCAGCAGCAAGCTCTTCTCGCCGCTGATCGGGTGCACGCGCACCACCGGATGCTCAGTCTCGTAAACGGTCGACGTGAAGACCTTGCGATAACGCTCAAGCTTCTCCGCCGAGACGTCCGGCTTGGCGCTGGCGTAGTCGTATTCGTTGCTGTGCACGGCGACCAGTTTGTCGGCCAGTTCACGCAGCTCGGTCGGCAAGCCGTTGTACGCCGTCGCGGTGTTGGCCCACAGGGTGTCGCCGCCGAATGCCGGCGCGACGACCGAGCGCAGGATCGAGGCTTTCGGGTAGGCGTCGACGAAAGTCACGTCGGTGTGCCAGGAGTTGGCGCGCTGACCTTCAGCACCGTCCAGCTCCAGCAGATAACGCGTGCCTTCACGCGACGGCACGGTCGGGTGCGCCACCGGCTCGCCGAGCAAATGGGCGAAGGCTTCCTGACGCTGATCGTCGAGTTGGGTCTGCTCACGGAAGAACACGACTTTGTACTGAACCAGCGCCTGTTGAATGGCTTCGACGGTGGCGGCGTCCAGCTCACCGGACAGGTGCACGCCACGGATCTCGGCGCCGATACGACCGGCGACCGGATGAATCTCCAGCGCGTGGACAGCGGGTTTTACTGCGAGTGCGGCATTGCTCATGGGTAGACCCTCATCGACTGCTTACGGTTGGACGGCAGCGAAACAACGCTCTATCTATATTCCTTTTACATCTAATAGATATTCACATGCTTCGTTGACGGAATAAGAGCTTGCATTTAAAACCTCTAGCAACCCTCGTCGCAAATGCCTTCGAGCTATTTTTAGGATGCCGGAAAAGCATATGGATCTTCGCCAGTTGCGTTACTTCATCGCCCTCAACGAACACCGCAGTTTTGTCCGCGCGGCCGACGCGATGGGCATCACTCAACCGGCGTTCAGCCGCAGCATTCAAGGGCTCGAGCAGGAGTTCGGCTGCGTGCTGGTGGATCGCGGCAACAAGGATCTGCGCCCCACGCCCGAAGGCCAAGTGGTGCTGCAACACGCCCTGAGCCTGGTGCAGGGTGCCGCGCTGCTCAGTGCCGAGGTGACGCAGATGACCAAGCTCGATGCCGGCGAAGTGCACTTCGGTTGCGGCCCGGCGCCAGCAGTGAAACTGGTGCCGGACGCCGTGGCGCAATTCATCAACGCGCACCCGAAAGTGCGCACCTGTTTTCAGGTGGATAACTGGGAAAAACTCAGCCGCGCGTTGAGCCGTGAAGAGATCGAATTCTTCATCGCCGACATCCGCCATTTCGAGTCCGATCCGAACTTCCAGACCCAGGCACTGACACCCAAACGCGGGGTATTTTTCTGCCGCCCGGGACACCCGTTGCTGGCCAAGGAAAGCCTGTCGACCAACGACATGTTCGACTATCCGCTGGCGACCACGCTGATCCCGCCGGGGATTCGCAAATTATTGGCGAACCTCAGCGGCCGCATCGATTTTTCCCCGACCATCGAGACCGAGCATTTTCCGGCGCTGGTGAAGGTGGTGCTGCAATCGAATGCGATTGGCGTCGGTACGGAAGAGGCGTTTGTCGAGGACATTGCCAAGGGTTCGCTGGTGTTGCTGCACTGGCGCAATCTGCCGCAGAACCTGGAGAGCATGAATGCGCGTTGCGGGATTGTCAGTCGTACCGGGTTTCGCCTGTCGCCGGCGGCACGGGCGATGATCGAGACGTTGGTGGCGGTGGATCGGCAGGAGATCAGCGTCGCTGTTTGAAGAGATCGTTCCCCCGCTCTGCGTGGGAATGCAGCCCGGGACGCTCCGCGTCCCAAAGCGGACGCAGAGCGTCCATTGATGCGTTCCCACGCAGAGCGTGGGAACGATCGGCGTACTTTAGAGCTTGGCCGCTGCCAACTCAGGCGCCACCCAATCATTCACCTTGAACGGCTTGCGAATCAGCTTCTGCTGCGCCGCCAGATCAACTTTGTCCTGCAAGCTGCCAAGGAACACCGGATCCAGCGTCGACGGGAACACTTCGCTCAACTTCTGATCCTGCAGATCCTGGGTCAGGATCACCGGCGGATAGCTGGCCAAACCCGAGACCAGTTGCACGTATGCGGCCTTGTTGCCGTCCTGCGTCAACCACTCCACGGCCTGTTGTTGCGCCTTGAGCAACTTGGCCACCGCCTCCGGGTGCGCGTCGACAAACTTGCCCGTGCCGACCAATACCGACTGAACGCTGCCTGCGCCACCGAGATCTTTGGTGTTCAGCGGCAACTCGGCCAGCCCCTTGGCCTGCAATGCGCTCAACCCGGAGCTGCCCCATGACGCATCGATCTGCTTGGCTGCCAACGCCGCGACCGCTGCATTGAAATCCAGATTGATCACTTTCAGATCCTTCTCGCTCAGGCCCTGACTTGCCAGCGCCGCATCAAACGACAACTGCGTCGCGGTGCCACGGAAGATCGCCACGCGCTTGCCCTTGAGATCCTGCAACGTCTTGATCCCCGAACCCGGTACCACCCCCAGATACTGCTTCACCCCACGCGCACTGGCGCTGAGCAAGCGAGTATCCAGGCCATTGGACTTACCGATGATTGCCGCCAGATCGCCGAGATACGCCAGATCAACCTGACCGTTGGCAAACGCTTCATTGATCACCGGTCCCGCACCCTTGAAGAAACTCCACTGAATCTTGATGCCCTGATCGGCAAAGGCCTTTTCGAAGATCTGCTGATCGCGCAGCACGTCGACCACACCGCCGCCGCTGTGTTGAGTCCCCGCGCTCAGGTCGGGCACGGCGATTCTGATTTCCTTGAGTTCGTCGGCATGCGCGGTAAACGCCAGCAGGCCCACCAGAGCAGGAACGGCAAACAGACTGAAAACATGTTTGAAGGGGAGGTTCATGGGTGCTGCTCCTTGATCACGACGGGCGTTGAGGAGCCGAAAGTAGGCCGAATGACTACCTACGCTTAAATACTATAAATGCACATTTTTATAGCTTTTAACGCTAAGCGAGCAGCGCCGGGGCTCGTAGCGGCGTATGCATTAACAGCATCGAAAATATTCTTCGAATGCATTGGATGCGTTTGGGTTGGAAGCCTTAAATGGCCTCGCTTATCCCTTAAAAGAATCTATATCGATGTTTTTATAACTTTTTGTTTTTAGCTAATACCGCTAAAGATCTTGAGCCAACCCGACAACGGAGGTCACCCATGGCCCGCCAATCCTTGCTCAGTTTTCCACTCTCCGCGCCGCCGCTGAAAAGCCGCCGTACCTGGCCCAGCCTGAACCAGCGCCTGTTGTCGTGGCTGCTGCCGCTCAGCCTGTTCGCCCTATGGTGGCTGGCCGCACGCAATGAATGGATGAGCGAGCAGATCTTGCCGGCGCCGTCGCTGGTCTGGAACAGCGCTGTCGAGCTGTCTCAAGGCGAGTTATGGAGCCATTTGTGGATCAGCCTGCAGCGTTTGTTCTGGGGCCTGCTTGCCGGGGTTTCGGCCGGTGCATTGCTCGGCGCAGCACTGGGCTTCAGCCGGCGTCTTGAACGTTTGATCTTCCCGACCTTCGCCGGCCTGTCGCAAATACCGACGCTGGCGTGGATTCCATTGTTCATGGTGTTTTTCGGCATCGGCGAAGTGCTGAAACTGGTGGTGCTGATCAAAGCCATCGTGGTGCCGGTGACCCTGCACACCTTGGTCGGCGTAAGAGATGCCCAGCCGAAACTGCGTGAAGCCGCCGCTGTTCTGCGCCTGCCGCCGCGCCTGCTGATTCGGCGCTTGGTATTGCCCGCCGCCCTCCCCGCGTTCATGGCTGGCGTGCGTCTGGCGCTGGCCGCCGGATGGACGTCGTTGCTGGCCGTCGAACTACTCGCCTCGAGCGAAGGCATCGGTTACCTGATGGTCTGGGCGCGGCAACTGTTCATGCTCGACATCGTGTTCGTCTGCATCGTCGTCATCGGTTTGATCGGCATGGCGATGGATCGCGGCATCGGTCTGCTGGACAAAAAACTGGTGCACTGGCCGCACCCCGCCACCGCCGAAATTCGTCGCGGCCCGCGTTATGACGGCTGGCAGCGGCTGCAACCGTGGCTGCTACCGCTGGGCTTGTTGGCGCTGTGGCAATTGGCGAGTGACCAGCAGTGGGTCGACGCCAATATTCTGGTCAGCCCGTTGGCCGTTTTGAGCACGGCATGGGCTGGCGTGCTCGACGGCACGTTGATCAGCGCCATGGCCCTCAGTCTTGGTCGCACACTCGGTGGCCTGTTGCTCGGCGGCGGTCTCGGATTTGCCTTGGGCCTGCTGCTGGGCCTGTCGAACATCAGCGAACGCCTGCTCGGCCCGACCCTCGCGGCCATCCGCCAGATCGCCATTTTCGCCTGGGTGCCGCTGCTCACCGCATGGTTCGGTCTCGGCGAATTGGCCAAGTGGGTGTTCGTCGCCCTTGCCGCTTTCTTCCCGCTGTTTATCGCCACGCAACGCAGCGTCGCCAATCTCTCACCGCAACTCAACGAAGCCGCACAAGTGCTGCGCCTGAGCCTCGGCCAGCGTCTGCGTCGACTGGTACTGCCGGGCGCCGCGCCGGGGATTTTCGCCGGGCTCAGACTGAGCCTGATCTACGCCTGGCTCGGCACCATCGGCGCCGAATACTTCATGCCGTCGAACGGCGGCATCGGCAGCCAGATGATCGGCGCGCAACAGCTGCTGCGCATGGACCTGATCATGGCCGGCATGCTTTTCGTCGGCATCACCGGCGCCCTGCTCAACCTCATTGGCCAACGCCTGGAAATTCGCGCGACCCGCTGGAGACACGCATGAACGCACCGATTGTCAGCTTCAATCACGTAGGCAAATCCTTCGACGTCGACGGTTTCGAACTGGAGGCGATTCGCGAATTCAACCTGGACATCGCCGAGGGCGAGTTCGTCGCCATTGTCGGTTCCAGCGGCTGTGGTAAATCGACGTTGCTGCGCTTGTTGGTGGGCCTTGATACGCAGTTTCGCGGGCAGATTACCGTGGATGGCAAAGCCGTCAGCGGCATCGGTGGCGAGCGTGGCATTGTCTTTCAGGAACACCGTTTGTTCCCGTGGCTGACCGTTGCCGACAACATCGGTCTGGGCTTGGTCAACGAACCGCTGACTGCTGCGCAGAAACAAAAGCGAATCAACGATTTCATTGACCTGGTCGGCCTGCGCGATTTCACCCGTGCCTACCCGCACCAGCTGTCCGGCGGCATGGCCCAGCGTGTGGCGATCGCTCGCGGTCTGGTCGCCAGTCCACGCATTCTGCTGCTTGATGAACCCTTCGGTGCCCTTGATGCACTCACCCGCCAGCAGATGCAGGATGAGCTGTTGGCGATCCGCGAGCGCGCAAAAATCACCACGATCCTCGTCACCCATGACGTCGAAGAAGCGATCTTCCTCGCCGACCGCGTGGTGGTGATGGAGCCGCGTCCGGGACGGATCAAGCAGGTGGTCGACATCGCCCTGCCCCATCCGCGCCAGCGCAGCAGTTTCGACTTCCATCAGTTGCGTGAAGAGCTGCTGCACGAGCTGACCAGTGACGACCATTACCAACCGAGCGTGCCGGTGCAGATCCGCGATCTGCCGCTGACGTTCATTGCCTGCTGAACAGGAGTTTTGCGATGCCGCAACGTCCCAACTTTCTGGTGATTCTGGCCGACGATTTAGGCTTCTCCGACATCGGCGCGTTCGGCGGCGAAATCGCCACGCCGCACCTTGATGCCCTGGCCAACAATGGCCTGCGCCTGACCGATTTTCATACCGCACCGACCTGCTCGCCGACCCGCTCGATGCTGCTGACCGGCACCGACCACCACATCGCAGGGATCGGCACCATGGCCGAAACGCTGACGCCGGAACTGATCGGTAAACCGGGTTACGAGGGTTATCTCAATGACCGCGTCGTCTCACTGCCCGAGCTGTTACGCGAGGCCGGTTATCAAACCTTGATGAGTGGCAAATGGCACTTGGGTTTGAAGGCTGAACTGGCGCCCCATGCACGAGGTTTCGAGCGCTCGTTTTCGCTGCTGCCCGGCGCGGCGAACCATTACGGTTTCGAACCGACCTACGATGAGCAAACGCCAGACCTGCTGAAATCCACGCCGGCGCTGTACATTGAAGACGATACGTTTCTCGACGAATTGCCGAAGGATTTCTATTCCTCCGATGCCTTCGGCGACAAGTTGCTGCAGTACCTCAAGGAACGTGACCAGACCCGGCCGTTCTTCGCTTACCTGCCGTTCTCCGCACCGCACTGGCCGTTGCAGGCACCGGCCGAGATCGTCGAGAAATACCGTGGCCGCTATGACGCTGGCCCCGAAGTGCTGCGTCTGGAGCGTCTGGAAAAGCTCAAAGAACTCGGCCTGATCGAGCCGGACGTCGAGCCGCATCCACTGATTCAGTTGACCCAGCAGTGGGACGCGTTGAGCGAGGAGCAAAAACAGATTTCCGCGCGGGCCATGGAGGTTTACGCGGCGATGGTCGAGCGCATGGACTGGAACATCGGTCGGGTTGTCGATTATCTGCGCCAGCAGGGGCAGCTCGACAACACGTTCATCCTGTTCATGTCCGACAACGGTGCCGAAGGCGCGCTGCTTGAAGCATTTCCGAAATTCGGCCCGGAACTGGTGACGTACCTCAGCCAGCATTACGACAACAGCCTCGACAACATTGGCCGGGCTAACTCCTATGTCTGGTACGGGCCGAACTGGGCACAGGTGGCGACCGCACCATCACGGTTGTTCAAGGCGTTTACCACTGAAGGCGGGATCCGGGTGCCGGCGCTGTTGCACTATCCGCAATTGGCGATCAAAGGGCAGATCAGCCATGGTTTCGGCACGGTGATGGACGTCACACCGACGATTCTCGATCTGGCGGGTGTGCGGCATCCGGGCAAGTTGTGGCACGGAAAACCGGTCGCACCGTTACGTGGCAAATCGTGGCTGGGGTTCTTGTCGGGTGAGACTGCGCAGGTGCATGACGAGCACACGGTGACAGGGTGGGAATTGTTCGGGCGTCGGGCGATTCGCCAGGGGTCGTGGAAAGCGGTGTGGATCCCCGGGCCGGTCGGGCCGGCGACCTGGCAGCTGTATGATTTGAGCAGTGATCCGGGGGAGATTCATGATCTGGCGGTGAGCCGGCCGGAGAAGCTCAGCGCGTTGATCGGGCATTGGCAGCAGTATGTCGAGGAGACTGGGGTGATCTTGAGTGAGTCGCCGTTTCAGCCGGACTGAGGGCAAGATCAAAAACACCCTCACCCCAGCCCTCTCCCGGAGGGAGAGGGGGCCGACCGAGGTGTCTTTCGTCAAACATCGACCTGAAAAATCGGGTCGATTATGGATTCGACAAAGCTCTTTCACTTCGGTGTAACTCCTCAATATCCCCGGGTCGGTCCCCTCTCCCTCCGGGAGAGGGTTAGGGTGAGGGCAGCTTGTCACGCCTCCACCGCCTCCCCAGACACCGCAACTTCATCCCGACGAACAAACCGGTTCGCCCGCCCAAACGTCCCAAAATCATTAAACCGAACCCCCATCTCACGCATCACCTTATGCGCCACCGGCACCGTCATTTGGCGAATATAAAACGGCTCCTTCACGACAAAATGATGAATCCCGTGGCTGCTGCCAAAGTTGAAGCAAAACGCCTGCAACGGCCACAACCACCAAGGGTTCAGCACCTGGCATTGCTGCAGCACATTGCCCAGCTCGACATCGCCGTAGTAATGCATGTTCGAGCTGATGAAGTGCAGGCAAAAGGTGCGCAACACGTTCGGGCCGATGATCACCACGGCGGCGATATCGATCACCTGCATCACCGACAACGTGGTTGCTGACCAGTCGATCGGCGCACCCAGCAGGTAAGCAATGCCATTGGCCGCATGAAAGCCGAGAAACACATACCACGCCCCCCAATGCACCAGCGCCAGCGGCGCGTAGACCTTCAGCGTGCGCTTGATGATGCTGAACTTGTGCGCCCAGGTCTTGGCTCGCAGCATGCGGATGAACGCCGACATGACGTTGTCGCCAACCATCAGCAAACGTGCAAAACCCCACGGCTCGCCGTTGGTGATCGCGCGCTCTTCCATATCGGTTTCAGTGCCGGAGACCTTGTGGTGATTGAGGTGCAGGTGCCGACGGATCCACGGGTTGATCGTGCTCGGCCGCGCCAGCCACACCAGGCCCATCATCAGGTTGTGCGGCACGCGCTGCTTGCGGAAATACATGCTGTGGATCAGGTCGTGCTCAAGCTCATGGGTCAACGAAGCAAAAAACGCGTTGAGCAACAGACAAACCCACCACGCCATATGGCCGGTGATGTACAGCGTCGCCGAGCCGATCATCCCGATCAGGGCAAAGGCCAGAATCCCCGCGCCCAGCGCATCCTGATGCTGGAGAATCGGGTAGCGCTCGCGCAATTCGACGCCTTTGGCCAGCACCACTTGGCGAATATGCGCTGATCGCTGGGCCGCATTGTGTCGCTGGGGACTTGCAGAAGTACCGTCCATGCTTCCATCCTCGGGTTTATGATGTTCGCATCGTGCCTCGCCAAGGCTTCAATTGCGGTAGCCGAGAACGCCAACCTGTTGACCGGAAGCGCCAATCAGCATGAAGGAACCGACCTCCCTCGCCAGCTGGACCCGTGCCTTGCGCAAGCAACTCGATGCGCTGGGACTGGACAGCATTGCCCTGTGTCAACAGGCCGGGCTCGATCCGAGCTTGATGGATGATCCCAACGCGCGCTATCCACTGTCCGGCACCACGCGCCTGTGGGAAATTGCCGTGCAGGTCAGTGGCGACCCGGCGATTGGTCTGCGCGTGTCGCGCTTCGTCAGCCCGACCACGTTCCATGCCCTCGGTTATGCGCTGGTCGCCAGCGGCAGTTTGCGCGAGGTGTTCGAGCGCATCGTGCGCTATCACCCGGTGGTCAGCGATGCGCTGGAACTGGAGCTGAGTCGTGGCGACGACCGCTATCAATTTCGTCTGAAAATTCCGTCAGGCAATCCCGCACCAGCCTTCGAAGCCATCGACGCGTTCACCGCGATCTACGTGCGTACCTGCCGCAATCGTCTCGGCCGTGATTACGCACCGCTGGCGGTTTATCTGCGCCGCCCGGAGCCGAGCGATGCGCACCAGTGGCACAAAGTCTTCCGCGCTCCGGTGCATTTCGGTTGTGTCGAGGATCGTCTGGAATTCGCCCTCGCCGACTTCGACAGCCACCTCGACGACGCCAATCCGGAACTCGCCGAACACAATGAAGCGGTGCTCAAACGCACCATGGCCCAGCTCCAGCCGCTGACCTGGGAACGCAAAGTGCGCGATGCGATTGAAGAACAATTACCGGAAGGTGAACCAAGTGCAGAGCGCATTGCCCAGGCCTTGCACCTGAGTTTGCGCAGCCTGCAAAGGCACTTGGCGGATGAGGGTTGTCGCTTCGACACATTGCTCAATGAGAGCCGTGAGAATCTGGCGCTGCTGCACCTGCGCGATCCGCAGTGCTCGTTGAGTGAGGTGAGTTATTTGCTGGGCTTTGCCGACACCAGCAGCTTCAGCCGCGCGTTCAAGCGCTGGACGGGGATGACGCCGGGGCAGTTTCGTGATGGGTTGCGCTGATCCAGAATCAGTTTGTCTGATCTGGCGCCATCGCGAGCAGGCTCACTCCTACAGGGGGAACGCATTCCAATTGTAGGAGTGAGCCTGCTCGCGATAGCGCCCTTTAATTCAACGCAAAGCCCAGCTCAAAAATGGTGCCGCCAACATCACTGTTCACCCGCACCTGCCCACCATGCAACTGCATGATCGACTGCACGATCGCCAACCCCAGCCCACCCGAATCCCCCGGCTCCGCGCGCGAAGGATCGACGCGGTAGAAACGGTCGAACAGTTTGCCCAGATGCTCCGCCGCAATGGCCGGGCCATGGTTGTGCACTTGTAACCAGCACCAGCCCGACTCGTCGCGGCGGCGCAAACTGATCACGGTTCCGGAGTCAGCGTGGCGCACGGCATTGGCCAGCAAGTTGCCCAGCGAACGTTGCAGCAACTGCTGATCGGCGAGCAATTCGCCATGCAGTTGATTGTCCAGCCGCAGGTCGCGGTCATCGGCCAAGGCTTCAAAGTAATCACACAGTTCACTGCCAACGCTTTGCAAATCCAGGGTTTGCAGATTGAGCGCGCGCTCGGCCTGCTCGGCGCGGGCAAGGAACATCAGGTTTTCCGCCATGCGCTTGAGCCGTTCGAACTCTTCCATGTTCGAGGCGAGAACTTCCTGATACTCCTCGGTGCTGCGCGGATGATTCAGCGCCTGCCCGTTGCTCGCCAACAAGGTGTGCAGCGGCGTACGTATCTCGTGGGCGAGATCGGCGGAAAACTGCGAGAGGCGCTGCACGCTGTCGTCCAGCCGCGCCAGCATGCCGTTGAGCGCCTGCACCGGCTCAAGCAGTTCGGCGGGCGTGCCGGTGGCGGGCAAGCGTTGATCGAGGCTACGCAGATCGATACCGCGTACCGCTTCGCTCAACTGCCGCAACGGTTGCAGACCCCGGCGCAGCAACAGCAAGCCCAAGGCAAAGGCCAGCAAAGCACCCAGTCCAACAGATAAGTACAGGCGCAAGCGATAGCTGCCGAGCATCTGTTCGCGCTCGCTAAGCACTTTGCCGGCGATCACGGTCAGCGGTTCGCCGTTCGGCCCCTGCGCTTCGCCGGACAACAGCGCGAGTTCGGCACCGTCCGGCGCTTGCCACGTCAACACATCACGGCGCTGCGGCGTTTGCTCGCGGGGGATCGCGTTCAGCGCGGGCAACTCGCGTTGCCGTGGGTTGATAGCGATCACACTGGAGCCATCGGCGCGGCGCACCAGCAACAGGCTGTCGAGATTACCGAGCATGTTCTGATACAGCCGTGGCCGCGCCTGCAAGGCATCGAGGCTGTCGCTGTCAGCGAGCAACGCGCGCACTTGCTCCAGTCGTCCGAGCAACGCGAGGTCGTCGCGGTAGGCGATTTCCGACGCCAGCGAACGGTAGAGGAACACACCAATCGCGCTCAGCACCAAAGCGCAGACCAATGCGAACGCCAGCGCCAGACGCCAGGCGATCGACCTAGAGCGCATCGTCCGGAGCTTCCAGTTGATAGCCGACGCCGCGCACGGTGTGGATCAGTTTCGGCATGTACGGGTCATCGACTTTCGCACGCAAACGCCGCACCGCGACTTCGACCATGTTGGTGTCGCTATCAAAATTCAGGTTCCACACCTGCGAGGCAATCAGCGTGCGCGACAGCACTTCGCCCTGGCGACTGGCGAGCAATTGCAGCAGGGCGAATTCCTTGTTGGTCAGGGCAATGCGCTGGCCACCACGGCTGACGCGGCGGCGCAGGACGTCGATTTCCAGATCGGCGATGGTGTACGACTCGGCTTCGCGCATCGGCCCGCGCCGCAACAACGTGCGCACCCGCGCGAGCAGTTCGGCGAAGGCGAAGGGCTTGAGCAGGTAATCATCGGCGCCCAGCTCGAGGCCGCGCACGCGATCTTCAATGGCGTCCTTGGCGGTCAGGAACAGCACCGGCGTGGCGCCGCGCTGGCGGATCAGCTGCAGCAATTGCCAGCCGTTGAGGCCGGGGAGCATCACGTCGAGGATGATCAGGTCGTATTCCTGCTGCTCGATAAAGTAGCGACCATCGAGGCCATTGAGCGCCACGTCCACGGCGAAACCCGACTCGCCCAGGCCTTTGGCGAGGAAATTCGCGGTTTTGGCTTCATCTTCTACGACCAGCAAACGCATGGCACACCTCGATTGATAGGCACACAGGCTAGGCGTCTTCGGCGGCGTTGCCCATTACAAACTTGTAATCAGACTGACGAGGTTCTGACGAAGACCGGCGATTAAGGTGTCGACCTTCGCTTTTGGAGCCTGTCCATGACCGTCAAATACTTCGTTGCAAGCCTGATCATCGGCCTCAGTGGTGCCGCTGTCGCCAGCCCTGAACTGCCGCGTCACGCTGATCTCGACCTGAAAACTGCACGGCTGCTCGCCGACACGGCAATGGCCAACTGCACCGGCACGGTGTCGGTGCTCGATCGGGGCGGCAATCTTCTAGTGACCCTGCGCGGCGATGGCGTAGGCCCGCACAACACTGTTGCCAGCCAGCGCAAGGCTTACACCGCGCTGTCGACCAAGACCGCGACCCGGTTGTTCGCCGAACGCGCTCGCAGCAACCCGGAAACCGCCAACCTCAACACCCTCGACGAGTTGCTGTTGCTCGGCGGCGGCATCCCTTTGTTCGCTGCTAATGAGTTGGTCGGCGCGATGGGTGTAGCCGGTTCCGGCGGCGGCGAGCAAGACGAAAACTGTGCGATCAAGGCTGCCGGGAAAACCGGTCTGGCCACTACCCGTTCCCAATAAGGAGATGCATCCATGAGCACTTTGCGCATGACCTTCGCCGCGCTCGGCCTGAGCGCTTTTTCCAGTCTGGCTCTGGCTGCCGGCAATCCCCTGAGCGTGCACGTGCTCAATCTGGAAAACGGCCTGCCTTCGCCAGGTATCAACGTGACGCTGGAGAAACACGTCGGCCAGAACTGGCAGCCACTGGCTCAAGGCACGACCAATGAACAGGGGCGAATTGCCGAGTTGTTCCCGGCCAGACAGCCTTTTGAAGCGGGTGAATACCGCGTGGTGTTCAAGACCGGCGAGTACTACAAGAAGATCAAGCACGACACGTTCTTCCCGGAGATTCCGGTGATCTTCGAAGTGAAGCAGACCGATCAGCATTACCACATCCCGCTGCTGCTCAGCCCGTACGGCTTCTCGACCTATCGCGGTTCCTGAATCAATACTGCCCCATGTGGGAGCGAGCTTGCTCGCGAAGGCGGTGTGTCAGTCAGCAATCATGTTGAATGTTAAATCGCATTCGCGAGCAAGCTCGCTCCCACAGGGGCTTGGGCGAATTGTCAGATCGTGGCGAGAGCGCGCAATCGCATGGCATCAAGGATTTCGATCTCTCCATACCCGAGTCCGATAATCCCCTGCCCCTGCAAATCCTTGAGGATCTGGTTGGTGGTCTGCCGCGACAGCGACAGCATCGATGCCAACTGCTCCTGCGGCAGTTGCAGAACGCGGCGTGGCGCATCGAGCTCGCCGTAGCCTTCGGCGATCATCAGCAAGCGATGAGCCAGACGCGCCGGCGCTGGCAGCAGGCTCAGTTGTTCGAGGTTGATAAAGGTCAGGCGCAGTTTATGGCTCATCAGCAGCGCCAGATGCCGCCAGTACACTGGATTTTCATCAAGCAACTTCAACAGCGTCGCCTGAGGAATGTTGAGCAAGGTGCACGGCCCGACAGCGTAGGCGTCATGCGTACGCGGCTGACCATCGAACAGGCAGATTTCACCAAACCAGTGCGGCGCCTCGACCAGACTCAACAACGCCTCTTTGCCTTGCTCGCTGACCGCACCGATGCGCACCGCGCCATCGAGCACCGCATACAAGCCGCACGGCGCATCACCGCGCTGGAACAAACGCTGTCCCGCCGTCAGCCGCCGCTCGCGGGCCGCCGCCAGCAGACTATCCTGAAAGGACGCAGGCAGATGACTGAACCACTGGCCGCTCATCAACCGTGAACGTATTTGCATAAACACTCCTGGACTGTCGCCTGCCTGACAGAGCGAACCCTGATCCCGAGGGATGATGCGATCAACCCTACCGGAGGAACAACAATGAAAAGCCTCGTCGACCATCTCAGTCAATACGCCGCCTACCACCGCGATCCGCGCAACATCGCCAGCCACTTTATCGGCATTCCGCTGATAGTGGTGGCCGTGGCGGTGTTGTTGTCGCGGCCGGAATGGTCGCTGGGCGGGTTGTGGATATCTCCAGCGGTTATCGTGGCTTTGGCCTCGGCGTGGTTTTATCTGCGCCTGGAAATGAAGCTCGGGGTGTTGATGACGGTGCTGATGGGTCTGTCGGTCTGGGCCGGGCATGTATTGGCGCAGCAAAGCACGATGGTCTGGCTGAGCAGCGGGCTGGCGATGTTTGTCGTTGGCTGGGTGATCCAGTTTGTCGGGCATCACTATGAAGGGCGCAAACCGGCGTTTGTCGATGATGTGTCGGGGCTGATTGTCGGGCCGTTGTTTGTCGTGGCCGAGTTGGCGTTCATGCTCGGGATGCGGCGTGAATTGAAGGAGCAGATCGAGGCGCGGGCGGGGGTGGTGCGGGTTAATCCGAAGCGTGCTGCAATCTAGACTTTATGCCCGCTCGTTCCCACGCCTTGCGTGGGAACGCCGCCATGGACGCTCCGCGTCCACTGTGACGCGGAGCGTCACGGGATGCATTCCCACGCAGAGCGTGGGAACGATCAGTCTTAGAGGCTGGCGACTTTCTGCCAGACCTTCGGCTTGAAGAACAGGGTTTCACCCTTGGCCAAGCCGATCAGGCTGTCGTGGTCTTTCACCACTTCGGCCTCGATCAGATCCGTCTGCCCCTCAACCTTCAACGTCACTCGCGTAGTCGCGCCCAACGGCCGGATATCACGCACCTCTGCCGCGTGGTGATCCTCCAGCTCATGCTTGGACAGCGACACCTCATGCGGGCGGAACAGCACGTGGTTGTCGTCGCTCAACAGCAAGCGGTTCGAGTCGCCGAGGAAGTGATAAACGAAATCGCTGGCCGGGTTTTCGTAGACGTCGCCCGGTGAGCCGATCTGCTCGATCACGCCTTTGTTCATCACCACGATACGGTCGGCCACTTCCATCGCTTCTTCCTGATCGTGGGTCACGAACACCGAGGTCAGGTTGATATCTTCGTGCAGACGCGCCAGCCAGCGGCGCAGTTCTTTACGCACCTTGGCATCCAGGGCCCCAAACGGTTCGTCGAGCAGCAGTACTTTCGGCTCGACCGCCAAGGCGCGTGCCAGAGCAATCCGCTGACGCTGACCGCCGGACAACTGCTCCGGATAACGATCCGACAACCAATCCAGCTGCACCATGTTCAGCAACTCATGAACCTTGACCGCAATCTGGCTTTCGCTCGGGCGCTGGTTTTTCGGTTTCATGCGCAGGCCGAACGCGACGTTGTCGAACACGGTCATGTGGCGGAACAACGCGTAGTGCTGGAACACGAAACCGACATTGCGATCACGCACGTCGTGGCCGGAGACGTCTTCACCGTGGAAGACGATGTTGCCGTTATCCGGGGTTTCCAGGCCGGCGATAATCCGCAGCAGGGTGGTCTTGCCGCAGCCCGAGGGGCCGAGCAGCGCGACCAGTTCGCCGCTGTGGATATCCAGGCTGATGTTGTCCAGCGCCTTGAACGCATTGAAATTCTTGCTGACGTTACGCACTTCGATCGACATGAATTATTCCTCCGCGGCGCTGGCGCGCAGGCGGTTGATACGGTTTTCGCTCCACTGCTTGAGCAGCAGGATGAAGAGCGCCAGGATCAGCAACAGGCTCGCCACGGCGAACGCGGCCACGTGGTTGTATTCGTTGTAGAGGATCTCGACGTGCAGCGGCAAGGTGTTGGTCACCCCGCGAATGTGCCCGGAGACCACCGACACCGCACCGAATTCACCCATGGCCCGCGCGGTACACAGCACCACGCCATAGATCAGGCCCCACTTGATGTTCGGCACGGTGACATGCCAGAACATCTGCCAGCCGTTGGCGCCGAGCAGGCGCGCGGCCTCCTCTTCCTGCGTGCCTTGTTCCTGCATCAACGGAATCAGCTCACGGGCCACGAACGGCACGGTGACGAAGATCGTCGCCAGCACGATGCCCGGCAGGGCGAAGACGATCTGGATGTCGTGATCCTGCAGCCACGGCCCGAACAAGCCTTGTGCGCCGAACATCAGCACGTAGACCAGACCGGCGATCACCGGCGACACCGAGAACGGAAGGTCGATCAGCGTCACCAGCATGCTCTTGCCGCGGAACGAGTATTTACTCACGCACCACGCGGCGCTGACGCCGAACACCAGGTTCAACGGCACCGAAATCAGCACGGCGAACACGGTGAGTTTCAATGCCGACAGAGCATCCGGTTCAAAGATCGCGGTGAAGAATGCACCGAGGCCATTCTTCAAACCCTGCGATACGACGATAAACAACGGCAGCAGCAGAAACAGGAAAAAAACCAGCCAGCCAAGGCCGATCAGGACCCTGCGCGAAGTGGCGCTGCCACGGCGTGCCGCATTGGCCGAAGAGGCGGCCGCAATAGACGATTGGGACATGGTTCGCGCCTCCTTATGGGGTTTCGATGCGCCGCTGCAGCAAGTTGATCAGCAGCAACAGGACGAAGGAAACCACCAGCATCAAAACGCCGATGGCGGTAGCGCCGGTGTAATCGTATTGGTCGAGTTTGACCATGATCAGCAGCGGCAGGATCTCCGTTTTCATCGGCATGTTGCCGGCGATGAAAATCACCGAACCGTACTCGCCGACGCCACGGGCGAAGGCCAGGGCAAAACCGGTCAGCCAAGCGGGCAACAATGCGGGAACGAGGATGTGGCGGAACACCTGCAAGGGTTTAGCACCTAGGCACGCGGCGGCTTCCTCGACTTCACGGGGAATGTCGGCCAGCACCGGCTGCACGGTACGCACCACAAACGGCAGAGTGACGAAGGTCAGCGCCAACGTGATACCCAGCGGGGTATAGGCAATCTTGAAACCGAGGTCAGCGGCGAATTGCCCGACCAGACCGGCCGGCGCATACAGCGCGGTCAGC
This sequence comes from Pseudomonas sp. P4_D7, assembly GCF_056401755.1. Taxonomy (NCBI): domain Bacteria; kingdom Pseudomonadati; phylum Pseudomonadota; class Gammaproteobacteria; order Pseudomonadales; family Pseudomonadaceae; genus Pseudomonas; species Pseudomonas sp. P4_D7. Next base: position 41,139 of record NZ_JBFUIR010000009.1, read on the forward strand.
GCGATACCGGCCACCGCTGTCGGTAGGGCGAACGGCAGATCGATCATCGCGTCGATCACCTTGCGCCCCGGGAAGGTGTAGCGCACCAGCACCCAAGCGAGCAGCGTGCCAATGATGCCGTTGATGATCGCGGCACACAGCGCGGTGCCGAAGCTCAGCTTCAGGGCGGCCAGCACGCGCGGTGCGGAGATGATCGTCCAGAACTGATCCCAGGTGAGTTGCGCGGCGTGGACGAACATCGCCGCCAGCGGGATAAGCACAATCAGACTGAGGTACACCAAGGTGTAGCCCAGCGTCAGCCCGAAGCCGGGTATGACGGGGGAGATACGACGCGACATAAAAGTCCTTGGTTAAAAAGCGATCCGCTGAACGCACCCATGTGGGAGCGAGCTTGCTCGCGAAGAAGGAGTATCAGCCAACTCCACGTCGTCTGACACTGCGCTTTCGCGAGCAAGCTCGCTCCCACATTTTCTGCGCCTGGCTAAAGGCTTGATGTGTGGCTGAAGTCAGATTACTGCGCCTGATAAATCTGGTCGAACACGCCACCGTCGTTGAAGAATTTCGGCTGCGCGGTTTTCCAGCCGCCGAAGTCCTTGTCGATGGTCACCAGTTCCAGTTTCGGGAACTGCTGAGCGTACTTGGCAGCCACGTCCTTATCACGCGGACGGTAGAAGTTCTTCGCGGCAATTTCCTGACCGGCCGGGCTGTACAGGTGCTTCAGGTAGGCTTCGGCGATCTGCTCGTTGCCTTTTTTCTCGGCGTTCTTGTCGACCACGGCAACCGGCGGCTCGGCGAGGATCGACAGCGAAGGCACGACGATGTCGAACTTGTCGGCGCCGCCATCTTCTTTCAGTGCCAGGAACGCTTCGTTTTCCCAGGCCAGCAACACGTCACCCTGACCGTTGTTGACGAAGGTAATGGTCGAACCGCGTGCACCGGTGTCGAGAATCGGCACGTGCTTGAACAGGGTCTGCACATATTCTTTGGCTTTGGCTTCGTCACCGCCGTTGGCTTTCAGGCCGTAGGCCCATGCGGCGAGGAAGTTCCAGCGCGCACCGCCGGAGGTTTTCGGGTTCGGGGTGATCACCGAGACGTCGTTCTTGACCAGATCGCCCCAGTCCTTGATGCCTTTCGGGTTGCCCTTGCGCACCAGGAAGACGATGGTCGAGGTGTACGGCGTGCTCGCTTCCGGCAGACGCTTCTGCCAGTCGGCGGGCAGGGTCTTGCCGAGTTTGGCGATTTCGTCGATGTCGCCGGCCAGCGCCAGGGTCACTACGTCGGCACGCAGACCGTCGATCACCGCACGGCCCTGCTTGCCCGAACCGCCGTGGGATTGCTGGATTTTCACGGTGTCGCCGGCGTGATCTTTCTGCCAGAACTTGATGAATTCAGCGTTGTAGTCCTGATACAGCTCGCGCGTCGGGTCATACGACACGTTGAGCAGCTCGTAATCCTTGGCAACGGCGGAACCGGCAAACACAGCACTGGCCAGGGCGGCCAAAGCGTAACGGCGAATCGACGACATGGTGAAAGCTCCTGGAATTCTGGGTGGTGGCTTTTTCTTATGTATTTCGGGAATCGTGTTGTCGGTTCAAAGATCGCAGCCTTCGACAGCTCCTACGCACAGCCCCCTGCAGGAGCTGCCGCAGGCTGCGATCTTTTAGCCCGGTTGTTTGCCCGGTTGCTGCAAACGGAATTTCTCTTTGCGTTCGATCTGCACGACCTGGGCGTTGTGCACAGTGATCTCCACCGCGCCGAAACGCAGATCGCGCAGAGCGCTCTGGATTTCACGCAAGATGGTGGTTTCGTCCTGACCGTCAACGCTGCGAAGGGATGCGCTCATGGTGCTGCTCCTTTGAATGGGATTTGCCTGGCAGTGGGCGGCACTGCGTTCGGCGTGGGAGCAATATAAGAGAGGCGCAGATATTCTTAAAAAGACTATTTAAGAATGTTTATATAACTGAAAAAACTGATCGTTCCCACGCGCAGCAAAGGAATGCAGCCAGCGGCGCTCTGCGCCGCGATTTTGGGCCGACGCAGAGCGCCCCTTTGCTGAGCGCAGGAACAAGTTTGCCCCTGTCTTAGCTAACCACCGGAGTTCTCGCCCAATCAATCTCCTGCGCCGGAGTCGGTCGCCCAAACCAGTAGCCCTGCCCCAGATCACATTCCTGCTCAAGCAGAAACGCCGCCTGCTCAACCTGCTCGATGCCCTCGGCATGCACCTGCATGCCCATGCTTCGGGCCAGCGCGATGATCACCCGGACAATCGCCACGTCATCCTCATCCCACGGCAACCCGGCAACGAAACCCTGATCGATCTTCAGCTTCTGCACCGGCAAGCGCTTGAGCCGCAGCAGTGACGAGTAACCCGTGCCGAAATCATCGATGGCCAGGCGAATACCCAATTCGCGCAAACGGTGCATCTGCTCCAGCGCCACTTCCGGATCATCCATCACTGCACTTTCAGTGACTTCCAGCTCCAGATATGCCGGATCCAGTCCGGTGTCGTGCAGCACCTGCGCCACCTGCTGGTACAACTCGCGCCGGGCAAACAGGCGCGACGAGACATTCACTGCGACAAACGACAACACCACTCCGGCCTGCCGCCATTGGCACATTTGCCGACACGCCTGCTGCATGACCCAGGCGTCGATTTCAGCGATCAAACCGGTGCGTTCGGCAATCGGAATGAACTCCGCAGGCGAGACCAGACCGCGTTGCGGATGCTGCCAGCGCACCAACGCTTCAACGCCAATCAAGCGACTGGTTTTCAAGTCATGCACCGGTTGGTAATAAACCCGCAGTTCCTGCTGCTCCAGCGCCCGGCGCAACTCGAATGCGATCTCCACACGTTGCTGGGCGTGGGCGGTGAGTTCTTCGGTATACAAGGCATAACCGTTGCGGCCGCTGCTCTTGGCCTTGAACAGCGCCGCATCGGCATTGCGCAACAGTTGCTCGGCGCTTAGCGCGTCGCTGGGGAACAGGCTGATGCCGAGGCTGGCGTTGATGAACAACTGATTGCCATCAATGCTGAACGGCTCCTTCAGCGCATCGAGAATCCGTTGCGCCAGCGCCGCTGCCTGCACCGGCTGTGGACAACTCTCTGCCAACACCGCGAACTCGTCGCCACCCAGGCGTGCCAGGGTAATACCGGGGCCAAACAGTTCTTGCAGGCGCGCCGCGACTGCCTTGAGCAAGCGATCGCCGACGTTATGGCCAAGGCTGTCGTTGATCATTTTGAAATGATCGAGATCGAGCATCAGTAACGCGCAGCCGCGCTTGTGGATCTGCGCCGAAGCCAGCGCCTGTTCGGCGCGGTCGCTGAACAGCAGGCGATTGGGCAGATCGGTCAGCGGATCGTGGTGCGCCAGGTGTTTGAGTTCATGCTCGGAATCCTTGATGGCGCTGATATCGGAAAACACCGCAACGTAATGGCTGAGCCGGCCCTGATCATCGTGAATGACCCGGATGGTTTGCCACTGTGGATAAATCTCGCCGCTTTTACGCCGGTTCCAGATCTCGCCACTCCACTCGCCCTGCGACTCCAGGGTGGCGAACATCGCTTGGTAGAAACCCGGCGGATGATGGCCGGACTTGAACAGGCTCGGCTGCTGCCCGAGGACTTCTTCACGCTGATAACCGGTGATCTCGATAAACGCCCGATTGACGTGCACGATCAGCCCTTGGTGGTTGGTGACCAACACCCCTTCGCGGGTGCAATCGAAAACGGCCGCCGCTTGACGCAGGCGTTCGCGATCAGCGTGGCGCTCGCGCAACCGCGCACCGATGCCGAGAAACTCGCACAAGCGCGCCCGCGCCAGAAAGATCAGCCCGGCGCTGAGCGCCGCAAACACGTAACCGTTGATCAGTTGCCATCGGGCAAGATCGACGGAGTTATCGAAGAAATTGTTTAATAAATGATCAGTTCCCTGCAGCCAGACAACCGCAAGTACGAGATAGAGCAGCGCTGCACGCAAAGCATCGCGGTAAGTGGCACGCATTCGGCTGTCCATGTCCCTACAAAAAGGTTGGAATTATAGGTCAAGAAACATCCAGCGACTCTTATCTGAAAGGGCGACTGGTTTTATCTGTGTGCTTGGTGATAATGCAACGGCTGTTTTTATCTTTATCGAGGGCCCTATAGCCTATGTGGTACGAAGGTTTTCTTGGCTTGTCGGCCTGGTCTCTGGTCGCAGTCACCCTGCTGATGACCCACGTGACAATTGTCGCCGTCACGGTCTATCTGCACCGCTACTCGGCCCATCGCTCGCTGGAGCTGAATGCCGGCCTGAAGCACTTTTTCCGTTTCTGGCTGTGGCTGACCACGGCGCAGAACACCCGCGAGTGGACCGCCATCCACCGTAAGCATCACGCCAAGTGCGAAACCGAAGATGACCCGCACAGTCCGGTCATCAAAGGCCTTTCCACCGTGCTGCGCACCGGCGCAGAGCTGTATCGTGCCGAAGCGCAGAACCCGGAAACCCTGCGCATCTACGGCAAGAACTGCCCCGAAGACTGGATCGAACGCAACGTCTACAGCCGCTACCCGCTGCTGGGCGTGGCGATCATGGGCGTTATCGACCTCCTGCTGTTCGGCACCATCGGTATCACCATCTGGGCGATCCAGATGATGTGGATCCCGGTGTGGGCCGCTGGCGTGATCAATGGCCTGGGCCATGCCGTCGGCTATCGCAACTTCGAATGCCGCGACGCGGCGACCAATCTGGTGCCTTGGGGCATCCTGATCGGCGGTGAAGAACTGCACAACAACCACCACACCTACCCTAACTCGGCCAAGCTGTCGGTGAAAAAGTGGGAGTTCGACCTCGGCTGGGCATGGATCAAAGTCTTCTGCTTCCTGCGTCTGGCCAAGGTCCAGCGTGTCGCGCCAATTGCCCACCGTGTCGAAGGCAAGGGCAATCTGGACATGGACACCGCGATGGCCATCCTCAACAACCGCTTCCAGATCATGGCCCAGTACCGCAAGCTGGTAATCGGCCCGCTGGTCAAGCAAGAGCTGGCCAAGGTCGATCATTCGGTGCGTCACCAGTTCCACCGTGCCAAACGCCTGCTGTCGCGGGAAACCAGCCTGCTGGAAGATCGTCATCACTTGCGCATCCAGACCATGCTCGAGCACAGCCAGGCACTGAAGGTAATTTACGAAAAACGCCTGGCCCTGCAGCAGATCTGGGTCAAGACCAGTGCAAATGGCCACGACATGCTCGCGGCCATCAAAGAGTGGATTCACGAGGCAGAAGCCAGCGGCATCCAGTCCCTGCGCGAATTTGCTGATCAGTTGAAAACCTACTCGTTGCGTCCTGCAGCGGTCTGAGACCGTTGATCGGTGCACCCGGCTCCCGGGTGCACCCTTCGGAACTTCGCCAAAAATCGCCTATCTCAAAGACACTTCGCCATCCCGGCGGGCTGTACTGTGGCCGTTGTCGAATTGCGGCACGTCCTTTGAGATCTGTGCCGATGGTCAACAACAATCAAAAAGACTCATCCTTCCCGCAGTGGCCCGAAGCCGCGCAAACCCTCATGGCGTTGATGCACGCCCAAGGTGAAGTCGCTCGACTGAGCGAACGCGAGCAGCTGTTCAGCTCCTTGCTGGTCAGCGTCAACGCCGTGCTCTGGGCCTTCAACTGGGAAACCCGGCAGGTGCTGTACGTCAGCCCCGCCTATGAACGGATTTTCGGCCGTTCCGCCGGCCTGCTGCTCGCCGACTACAACCAGTGGCGCGACAGCATCTACCCCGACGATCTCGACTACGCCGAACGCAGCCTCGCCGAAGTCCTGCACAAAGGCGCGGTGGAAGATCGCGAATACCGGATCATCGCCGCCGACGGCCAGGTGCGCTGGCTCAGCGACAAATGCTTCATCAACCGTCAGGACGAACCCGGTCAGCCGGTGATCATCGTCGGCATCGCCGAAGACATTACTGACAAGAAGCAGATGGAAACCGAGCTGCACCGTTTGGCGACTACCGATGTGCTGACGCAAAGCAGCAATCGCCGGCACTTCTTCGAGTGCGCCAATCGCGAGTTCGAAGTAGCGCGGGTGCAGGGCGCGCAAATGGCCTTTCTGCTGCTGGATATCGATGACTTCAAAATGATCAATGACACCTACGGTCATCCCGAAGGCGACAACGTGTTGCAGCGGATTGCCGAGTGCGGGCGCGGGTCATTACGTCGAGGAGATCTGTTCGGGCGGATTGGCGGCGAAGAGTTTGCAGCGGTATTTCCCGGTTGTGCGCCGGACATGGCCATGCAAGTGGCGGAACGGCTGCAGCAGGAGATTCAACGGTTGAGTTTCAGCCATGATGGCCAGACGTTCGGTATCACCGTCAGCCAGGGGTTGACCAGTCTGACCGAGACCGACGACAGCCTCGACAGCCTGTTCGCCCGCGCGGATGCGGCGATGTATGAGGCCAAGCGACAGGGCAAGAACCGCATCATTTCTGCCTGACCCGTATCTCAGCTACACAGAGATCCATTGTAGGAGTGAGCCTGCTCGCGATAGCGGAGTGTCAAACGAACCGTTGGTGTCTGACACTCAGCATCGCGAGCAGGCTCACTCCTACAGGGGTTTGCGTAAGTCAGGTTATTTGCGCATCCGCATCAATTCCGGCAAGCCAATCTTCAGCAACCGCGCCGTGCGACTCTTCGCCAGTTCCTCAACGCCTTCATGCTCGGTCAGATGCGCCATCTGCGCTGCCATGTTCATCACCAACGCCTCACGGGAATACACCCCGCCACCGAGTTGGTAGACCGACGCAATCAGCTCCCGCAATTCCAGCGGCAGGCGCCATCGGGTACGCAACGCCGAACCATAAGCCGCACCAAACTCGGCCAGCGCGTCGCCCACCTCCTCCCACTCATCCAGCTCTCCACCGGCCTGTTTCCACTCCTGCAGACAACGCAACAACGCCAGATCACCCAGGCGATGCAGCATGCCCGCGCAGTAACAGCGTTCCTGATCGAGATCGAGCAGCCGCGCGAGGGTGCGCGCATATTCAGCGGTGTGCAGCGACAACCCCCAGTAACGTTCAGCATAGTCCGCCAAACATGGATCGCTGAGCCTGGCGCTACGCTTGAGTGCCAGCCCCAGAATCAGGTTCATGCTCTGCCCGGTGCCCAGCCGATGCAGGGCCTGCGCCAGTGTCTGCACCGGCGCGCCATGGTGCTGCGCCGCGCTGTTGGCCGCAGCGATCAGCACCGCCGTGATTTGTGGGTCGGTCTTGATCTCATCTTCCAACAGCTTCAGATCGAGGCCATTGGGATTGAGGCTGCGCTTCACCGCCACCTGCACATCGGTCATCAACGGCGCACCGTCAGCCTGCTCACGACGTCGCTCGAGAAACACCGACAAGGTCATGCCCGGCGCCAATGCCGGTACTTCACAGAAAACCTCTTCACCGGCATTCAGCAGCAAGCCCTGCAAACGCTCGGTCAGGCTTTCCATGTTCAGTGGTTTGGTCAGATAGGCCGTTGGTGCCAACGGAAGCGCTTCGCGCACACTGGCGCTGTCGTTGCGGCTGCTCATCAGGATGAACGGCAGCGGCGGATTGCGTTTGCGCTGGCGCACGCTGCGCAGCACGCTCAAACCATCGATGCCGGGCAACTCCCAATCAACGATCGCCAGGTCATACGGCACTTCACTGAGCAATGACAGGGCTTGCTGCCCGTCGGCGCACAAGTCTATCCGCGCATCGCAACGCACGTTCAGGAGCACTTGTTTGAGCAGGTCCCGGGACCACGGATCAGCCTCGGCAATCAGCACTCGGGGTACGGCGGGTAAATCAACGGCAGTCATGCGCGCTCTCCCTTGCAATGCCTGAACCTTAGCCAATGCTGGCCATTCGATACAGCGCTAAAGCAATTGATATGTTCACAGGGCGAAAAAAAACCCGCCGAAGCGGGTTTTTTTGTCTATCCGATCACACAGTGCGCGGCTTACAGCTCCGAGAAGCACTCTTCGATGATCGCCAGACCTTTGTCCAGTTGCTCGTCCGGCGAGGTCAGCGGTACGAGGACGCGCAGAACGTTGCCGTAGGTGCCGCAGGACAGCAGGATCAGGCCCTTGTCGCGCGCCTTGGCCACAACGGACGCTACAGCGGCGGCGTTCGGCTTGTGGCTGTCGCCGTTTTCGAACAGCTCGACCGCAATCATCGCGCCCAGCGCACGGACTTCGCCGATCACCGGATACTTGGCCTGGATAGCTTTCAGGCCAGTAACCAGACGCTCGCCGACAGCCTTGCAGCGGTCCAACAGTTGTTCTTCTTCGAACACTTCCATCACCGCCAGCGCAGCGGCGCAAGCGATCGGGCTACCGGCGTAAGTGCCGCCCAGGCCACCCGGGGCGATGGCGTCCATGTATTCGGCCTTGCCGCACACACCGGCCAGCGGGAAGCCGCCTGCGATGGATTTGGCGAAAGTGGTCAGGTCGGCAGCAACGCCCATCTGCTCCATGGCGAAGAAGGTGCCGGTACGGCCAGCGCCAGTCTGTACTTCGTCAGCAATCAGCAGGATGCCGTGCTGGTCGCACAGGGCACGCAGACGCTTCATGAACTCTTTCGGCGCAACGTAGAAACCACCTTCACCCTGCACAGGTTCGATGATGATCGCGGCGATGTCTTTCGGCTCAGCGTCGTTCTTGAAGATGCGTTCGATGGAAGCGATCGAATCATCGATGCTCACGCCGTGCAGTTCGTTCGGGTACAGCGCGCGGAAGATGCCGCCTGGCATCAGGCCCATGCCGGCCGAGTACGGCACGACTTTACCGGTCAGGCCCAGGGTCATCATGGTGCGACCGTGGTAAGCGCCGGTGAAGGCGATCACGCCAGCGCGGCCAGTGGCGGCACGGGCGATTTTCACGGCGTTTTCAACGGCTTCGGAACCGGTGGTGACCAGCAGGGTTTTCTTGGCGAAATCACCTGGCACCTTGGCGTTGATTTTCTCGCACAGCTCAACGTACGGCTCGTAAGCCAGTACCTGGAAGCAAGTGTGAGTCAGCTTGTTCAGCTGTTCGGTCACGGCGGCGATGATTTTTGGGTGCACGTGGCCGGTGTTCAGTACCGCGATACCGCCGGCGAAGTCGATGAATTCACGACCTTCAACGTCAGTCACGGTGGCGTTCTTCGCCGATTCAGCGAAGATCGGGTGAATCTGGCCGACACCACGTGGAACAGCTGCGGTACGACGGGCCATCAGTTCAGCGTTAGTCTTGCTCATTACAGTCCTCATTCGCCGCTCATCGGGCGGCGTGGTTCAAGGATTAGCGGGAGAAATCGACGGTGGCAGCATGCGATGATCGACTGCCACGGCGTTCCTGGCCGCAGAGAAAATTCCGGTTTGAAACGACGCAAAGGGACAGCGCTCTCGTGCCCTTTGCGTTTGCAGCGGTCTCTTACAGGGCTTAGATGCCCAGGCAGAGGTATTTGATTTCCAGGTAATCTTCGATGCCGTACTTGGAGCCTTCACGGCCCAGGCCCGAGGCCTTGATGCCGCCGAACGGCGCGACTTCGTTGGAGATCAGCCCGGTGTTGACGCCAACCATGCCGTATTCCAGCGCTTCCGCGACGCGGAACACACGACCGAGGTCGCGAGCGTAGAAGTAGGAGGCCAGGCCGAACTCGGTGTCGTTGGACATCGCGATCACTTCGGCTTCATCTTTGAAGCGGAACAGCGGCGCCAGTGGACCGAAGGTTTCTTCCTTGGCCACAGCGGCGTTTTTCGGCACGTTGGTGAGGATGGTCGGCTCGAAGAAGTTACCTTCCATCGCCTTGCCGCCAGCCAGCACGGTGGCGCCTTTGGCTACGGCGTCAGCAATGTGTTCTTGCACCTTGGCCACGGCTTTTTCGTCAATCAGCGGACCCGTGGTGGTGCCGTCTTCCAGACCATTGCCGATCTTCAGTTTCGCCACCGCCACTTTCAGCTTCTCGGCGAACGCGTCGTAGACCGAATCCTGAATGTACAGACGGTTGGCGCAGACGCAGGTCTGGCCGTTGTTGCGGTACTTGGAAATGATCGCGCCTTCGACGGCCTTATCCAGGTCCGCGTCGTCGAACACGATGAACGGCGCGTTGCCGCCCAGTTCCAGCGAGACTTTCTTGATGTCCTTGGCGCATTCCGACATCAGCTGACGACCGATTTCGGTCGAACCGGTGAAGGACAATTTACGCACGATCGGGTTGCTGGTCAGCTCGCTGCCGATGTCGCCAGCGCTGCCGGAGACCACGCTGAACACGCCCGCAGGAATACCCGCGCGCTGGGCCAGTTCGGCCAACGCGAAAGCGGAAAATGGAGTTTGCGAAGCAGGCTTGAGCACCATGGTGCAACCGGCAGCCAGTGCTGGACCGGCCTTACGGGTGATCATCGCCGCCGGGAAGTTCCACGGGGTGATCGCGGCGGTCACGCCGATTGGCTGCTTGATCACGATCAGGCGTTTGTCTGGCTGGTGGCCCGGAATCACGTCACCGTAGATGCGCTTGGCTTCTTCGGCGAACCACTCGATGAACGAAGCGGCGTAAACGATTTCGCCCTTGGCTTCGGCCAGCGGCTTGCCCTGTTCGAGGGTCATCAGGCGTGCGAGGTCGTCCTGGTTCTCGATCATCAGTTCGAACCAGCGACGCAGCTTGCCGGCACGCTCTTTGGCGGTCAGGGCACGCCAGGCCGGCAGCGCCTTGTCAGCAGCTTCGATGGCACGGCGGGTTTCGGCAGCGCCCATTTTTGGCACGGTACCGAGGATTTCGCCGGTGGCCGGGTTGTTGACCTTGATCGTCTGACCGTTGTCCGCATCGACCCAAGCGCCATCAATGAAGGCTTGCTGGCGGAACAACAGGGTATCTTTAAGCTGCATGTCGGCTTTCCTTAACAGCACCGCGGCCTGCGCGGAGCAAATTATGATTGTAGAAAGGCGCCTCGCAAGGCTGCCGTCAGGGAAATCAGTGACCGGGCGTGGCGCATCAACCGTGCACGATTCGAAACACCGGCGCTTCAACGCCCGGTCAACGAGCGTTTGAAATCTCAAACGGATCGTAGGATCAAAGGGGGTAAAGGACAATAGGTCGTTCGAAAAAAAGAACAAAAACGCCGCGTTTGTGGAATTTTTCAGATCAACGAGCCAAAAGCCTCAGCCGCAGCAAAACCATAGAACAGTCCCACGAAAGCGCCAAGCGAGGGTTTTGCAGGACGTTACCGTTTTATGGAATGCAGCGATTTGCGCCGACACGTGCACTGACAATACCCGCTCAAACCCAGCATGGACGCCCCGAGCCGACCTAGGTATGATGTCGCCCGCTGCACCAGTAGCTCAGCTGGATAGAGTACTGCCCTCCGAAGGCAGGGGTCGTGGGTTCGAATCCCGCCTGGTGCACCATTGATTTAAACGAGAAAGCCCCGGACTGTGATGGTCCGGGGCTTTTTTGTGGGTGAAGTAAATGGACCGGAACGACGTTACTCCGTCGTCCAGTCGAACTCGTCGTAATCATCGTCATCGTCATCCTCTTCCTCCTCAACCTCTTCAAAAGCGTCGTCTTCATCAACGACATCCTCTTCCGGCTGATTCAGCAGAAATTCCTTACGCGTCTCGGTAATCGCTCGCCGCATCTCTTCGCCCTTCTCCGGGCAGTTGAGCAGTTGGGCGATGCGGTCAATTTTTGCTGCCACGTTGTCCTCCAGCGTATCGGCAATGCCCCGATAGTGCGCGTTTTTGCGGGGCAATGCCAAATGGCTGAGGGGGCAGGCGGTCATTTTTTCTGCAGCTGTTGGAGTCGGGCGTCGAGATCGGCGTTCGGGTAGCGTTTGTGCAGGTTGTTGAACAGGCTGTCGGCGGCTTGCGATTGGCCGGATTCGCGTAGGCGCAGGACTTCACGCAGTTGTGCGTCGAGGCCGTTGGCCGGGGCGGTGGCGCGTTTGCTGAATTTGGCTTCATCGGCGCTGATGGCTTGATCTTGCATCGGCGCGGCCATTTCCATCATCGGCGCAGGTGCCGGCATGGCGCCGGCCGGAGCGGACAATCGGTGCAGTTGCGCTGAATCCGTGTCGGTCATCGGTACGGCAAGTTTGGGGGCTGGGGCGTAGTCGTAATGACGCAGCGGCTCAGGAGCGCGCTGTACCAGTGACAACATCAATGCCACGCCGACGAGGCTGGCGAATGCAACCTGCCAGCGTGGTTTGCGACATAAATCCGCCCAGCGTTGCCACAGGCTTGGTTTCGGCGCAGGGGTTTGACGCTGCGCAGCGTTGAGGATGAACGCATCAAGGTGCGCTGGCGGTTCGGCGTTGTGCTGTTCGCGCACATGTTTGATCAGCGGATCTTCCGGTGTCTGGCGGGCGTCAGTCATGTCAGTACCTCCTCGGCCAGCAGCCGACGCAGTTTTTGCTGGGCGTAGCGCAAGCGGCTTTTGACGGTTTCCAGCGGTGTTTCGGTGAGGCTGGCGATTTGTGCCAGGTCGAGGTCGCCGTGGGCGCGCAGCAAAAACACCTCGCGCTGGTCGGCAGGCAGGGTTTGCAGGGCGCTTTCCAGGCGCTGGCTGTCGCGACTGAGGCTGAGCAGCTGTTCGGGATCATTTGCCTCATCGCTGACCGCGTGATTTTGCTCGTCGTAGCTGTCGTGCAACGGTTGCCGGGCGCCGTGTTTGCGCCAGTGGTCGATCAGGCGATTACGGGCAATCTGGAACAACCACGTCCGAAATGTCGCCCGGCCTTGTGGCTGACTGCTACTGCGGATCAGGCTCAACCAGGTTTCCTGAAACACCTCATCGGCCAGTTCCGGTTTGCCGCTCAAACCGAGCAGAAACCGGTACAGGCCTTGGCGATGGCGCGCGTACAAGATCTCGAACGCGGCTCCGTCGCCCTCGCGATAACGCGCCAGCAGCGATTCATCGCTGCTGGTGGTTGAGCTGTCTGCCGAGGCAAACAGCTGACTGATGAAGCCTTTCAGACGACTCACTTATTCGATCCGTTGTTCAGTGGCCAACGCGTTCGATGCGGTTGAGCTGCGCAAGCTCTGCGCCAGTTCGACCAGTTGCACGAACTCGTTGCGCAGACCGAAGCGATCATCGCCGCGAGCGCCACGGGCCAATGCCTCGGTGTCCTTCAAGCTGAAGTCGCCGGTATAACGGCCGTCTTTGAGCTGCTGGGAGAACGCGGCCACGGCGGCGGCAAAACGCAGATCCTCGCTGGCAGTTGCAACCTGATTGGCGATGGGCCGTTCGATCAGCAGACTTTTCCCACCTTCGGCACGCTGATAACGCACACGCAGCATTGCTAATTCTCCGCTCTTTGCCGAAACAACAGCGTCGGATTTGCCGTAACGCAGCGGCTCCAGCCAGCCCTGCTCGCCCGCCGGAACAATTTCGTACAACGCGGTCACCGTGTGTCCTGCGCCGATTTCGCCGGCATCGACTTTGTCATTGCTGAAATCCTCACGCTTCAACGCACGGTTCTCGTAGCCGAGCAGGCGATATTCGCTGACCTGCGCCGGGTTGAATTCCACCTGCAATTTGACGTTTTGCGCCACCACGGCGAGGGTCGAGCTCAACTGATCCACCAATACTTTGCGTGCCTCGCGCAGATTGTCGATGTAGGCGTAGTTACCGTCGCCTGCGTCGGCCAGTTGTTCCATCAAGTGCTCATTGTAGTTATCCACACCGAAACCCAGGGTCGTCAGCGAAATCCCGGTTCTGCGTTTATCCACAGCCATTTGTTTGAGGCTGTCGAAGTCGCTGACGCCGACATTGAAGTCACCATCAGTGGCCAGGAGGATGCGGTTGATGCCTTTGGGGATGAAGGCCTGCTGCGCCATTTGGTAGGCCAGTTCGATACCCGAGGCGCCAGCGGTCGAGCCACCGGCGGTCAATTGCACGATGGCTGTACGAATTTTCGCTTTCTCGCGTCCGGAGGTCGGCTCCAGTACCACTCTCGATTCGCCGGCATACACCACTAACGAAACGCGATCCTGATCGCGTAACTGATCGACCAGCAATTTCAGCGTGCTTTTGACCATCGGCAGGCCTTCGCGGCGATCCATCGAGCCGGACACGTCGACCAGAAATACCAGATTGGCCGGGGCCAGTTCCGCCACGGCGCGGTCGGAGGCCTTGATGCCGATACGCAGCAAGCGCGTGTGCGGGTTCCACGGTGAAGCGGCCAGCTCGGTGGTCACGCCGAAGGGCGAGCCATCACTGGGCAGCGCGTAGTCGTAGGGGAAGTAATTGACCAGTTCCTCCAGCCGCACCGCACCTTCCGGTGGCAGTCGACCTTGATTGAGCAAGCGGCGGACGTTGGCATAAGCGCCCGTATCGACGTCGGCACTGAAAGTCGAAACCGGCGTCTCGGCGACGCTGTGGATCGGGTTATCGGCCAACGTCTGATACTGCTCGCGCTGCTCGTCGCGATAGCTCTGTGGATAACTTTCACTCAACGGCATCGGCGCGCTGCCCGCATTGGGCATCCTGTACAGCGCGCGTTTGGCCATTGAGCTGTCAGCCATCACGGCTTCCTGATGAACCAGCACCTCAGGCTGCGCCGGCGCTGGCACAGCAGCAGAATCGGGTGTGGACGAAGCACCGCAACCGGCGAGCGCCAGCAGCACACCAACCGCAACAGGACGCAAAAGAGAATGAGACATGGGGGCTGACCTCGGGATGAATTTGATCATTCATCTCCTGAGACGGGCAGCCCTTTCAGTTCGGGTTAAACGCCGCTAAAAATATTTTCAGCGGTGATAACGGCGCACCGCACTGCTGTTGCGCAGCACATGGCCTTTGATTTTTTCCATCAGCTCGGCGCGGGTCAGACCGGCCGGCAAGGCGTCCGGGGCCAGATCCAGCGCGTAGATCTGGATGATGTAGTGGTGCGCACTGTCGCCAACTGGCGGGCACGGTCCCATGTAATGGGTGTTGCCCTTGCTGTTGGTGCCGCCGAGACCTTCGAGCGCGGATTTGGCACCGACGCCCGCTGCAATCTGGTGCGTGGTGGCTTTGATGCCGTAATGAATCCAGTGATCGACGCCCAGGCCTTTCTGGCCATCCGGGTCGTGCATGACAATCGCGTAGCTCTGGGTGCCGACAGGTCCAGCGTTCCAGCTCAGCGCTGGCGACTGGTTCTTGCCGCCGCAACCGGGTGCATCGCTGGCCGCGGCCGAGGTAAACAGGCGGTTATCGGAAACACCCGGGATGTTCAGGGTGAAACGCTCCTGGGCCTGCGCCGGAAACTGCACGCAAAGGGTGACGGCGAGAGCCGCCAGCCATGGGTTGAGAGAGGTCAATCGGGTCATTCCGGGAGCACCTTGTGCAGTTGGGCCGTCGTCGGCTTGCAAACTATAGCTGTACCGTTCGCGCCGTGGCAGTAGCAAATGGCTGAACCTCGCACTACCGCGCAAACTCACAAGAGAAATGCCCGTGAGGAAGCCGATCATGCCAGTGCACCGTGTCGCCCGTATCGCCGATGTCCCAGAAGACCGTGGCCTGCAAGTTGAAATCGGCGCGTGCAAGATCGTGCTGCTGCGCGCCGGTGGGCAATTACGTGCCTATCAGGGCGAATGCCCACATGCCGGCGCACCGCTGGCTGACGGTGCGTTGTGTCACGGACGGCTGATTTGCCCTTGGCACAAGGCTGCGTTTCGCGCCGAGGATGGTGCGTTGTGCGAGCCCCCGGCGCTCGACAGCCTCAAGCGCTATCCGCTGGAGCTGCGTGGCGACGAGGTTTGGGTCGATGATCAGCCGTTGCCCGACCCGCATACGCCGCCGGCGGACGATTCGCGCACTTTCGTGATTGTCGGTGCCGGCGCGGCAGGTACAGCGTGCGCGGCGGCGTTGCGGGAAAAGGGTTTCGGTGGCCGGATTGTGATGATTGATCACGAGCCGGGGGCGGGGTACGACCGTACGGTGCTGAGCAAATTTGTCCTTGCCGGGGAGATGCCACCGCAAGAAATACCGCCGCTGCGTGAAGATGACTTCTATAAAGACCAGCGCATTGAACGCCAACAAGGCGAAATCAGCGCAATCGACGCACTGAACAAAATCCTTCACCTCAACAATGGCCAGACGCAGCGCTATGACGCGGCGGTGCTCGCCACTGGCGGCGAGCCCAATCCGCTGGATTTACCCGGCGCAGATCTTCCGCAGGTATTCGTGCTGCGCTCAAAAGCTCAGGCAGAACGGATCATGCACGCTGCCAGAGGGGAGCAACGTGCGGTGATCATCGGCGACAGCTTCATCGCCCTCGAATGCGCGTCGGCCCTGCGCCAGTATGGTCTCGATGTCACGGTGCTGGCTCGCCACGCGATTCCCTTCGCTGCGCAATTCGGTGAAGCCGTGGGCAAAGCGATTCGCGCGCTGCACGAACAGAACGGGGTGAAGTTCATCACCGAACACGCAGCCACCGAGATCATCGGCGAAGGCAAAGTCGAGGCCGTATTGCTGGACAATGGTCTGCGTCTTTCGGCAGATCTGGTGCTGGCCGGTGTCGGCGTGCACCCGGCTACCGAAGCCTTTGCGTCACTGCCGAGGGAAAAAGATCAGTCACTGCGCGTCGATGACGGCATGCGCGTTACGGACGGCCTGTGGGCGATCGGCGACATCGCCACCTTCCCGCTGAACGGCCAGTTGCAGCGTATCGAACACTGGCGCCTGGCCCAGCAACACGCACGCATCGCCGCGGCCAATATGCTCGGTGGCGAAGAACATTATCTCGATGTGCCGTTTTTCTGGACCTGGCACTTCGGCAAGAATTACGACTACCTCGGCCACGCCGAACACTGGGATGAAGTGGAGTTTCTCGGCGAACCCGAAAATCCGCCCTTTATCGGTCTGTTCGGCAGAAACGGTGTGCTGGTCGCTGCAGTCGCCTGCGAAAAAGAACGTGCAATGGCGCTGTTGGCCGAACGGATGAAGCAACCGCTGGCAATGGAAGAGGCCTGGACATTGATCCGCGATTACGCTTGATCGTTCCCACGCTCTGCGTGGGAATGCAGCCCGTGACGCTCCGCGTCACTGGACGCAGAGCGTCCCTAGAGGCATTTCCACGCGGAGCGTGGGAACGATTAATTAACGGGGAAGGGGTTCGCGATTATCGTCATCTTCAGCATGCAGAAAGATCACCCGCGGATGCTCCAGTGGTGCCAGCGGCGGTGGCAATTCCTGCGGATGAACCGGCCAGAAATGTGTCACCACATGGCTGATGTCACCCTCCTGATCGTTATGAATGGTCATCACCCCAGGCGTGCGCAGTTTCTGAAAGCGCTCATCGCAGAGTTTGAAACTCTTGCTCAGCCCTTCATCGTCAATCACCGGCGATGGCAAGCGGCGCTGGGCGAAGCTGCGGCTTTTGCGCTGCTGATAGCGCGCCCAGGAAATCAGAATCACCGCGTTGACCAAGGCAATCCACAGATAAATCTGCAAGGTGCCCAGCGCGTCGAACGCCGATTTATCAAGCAGCGGCCCGCCCGCGTGAGTTTCAATAAGCGGCCACAAGCCACGGATCAGCAGAAACAGCAGGCCAACCCAGGCAATGACCGTAAGGATCACGTCGATCACGACCAGAAAGGGCCGCTGGCGGGTCCGGATGATTTTCATTTGATGACCTCCTCTTCGTCGTCGCCGATCGGTTTGATGCCCCGATCAGGACTGACCCAACGCGCACGTTTCTGATGTTGACCGAACAGCACTTTGGGGAAGCTGACCAACGTGGTCAGCAGGCTGATAAGCCAGAACACCAACGGATACCAGACCACCCAGAACATCGTGCGGCCCAATCCCGGCTCATAGCGCCGATCGATGACGATGCTTACCGCGAACTGCACCAGACAGACGAACGCCAGCAACAAACCGGTAAATGCCGGTGGCATCAGGTGATCCACTGCGATCGCCTCGGGCATGACCACAAACTTGCCGACGCCCCAGAAGATTACCGACAACAAGAAGGTGAACGCCCAACCGGTCGACAGGCAGTATTCGAACAGCAGCGGCCACAGGTAACGGTGACGGTACTGCCAGATACCACGAATGTTTTTGAACAGCACTTCGGCACCGCCCTGCGCCCAGCGCAGTCGTTGCTTCCACAGACCGCCGAGGGTTTCCGGCATGAGGATCCAGCACAGCGCGCGCGGCTCGTAGAAGATGCTCCAGTGGTCGAGTTGCAGCTTCCAGCTGATATCGATGTCTTCGGTGATCATGTCCGGGCTCCAGTAACCGACGCGGTTCAACGCGGTACGGCGGAACGCGACGATCACCCCGGAGACGGTAAAAATCCGCCCGAATACCCGTTGCGTGCGCTTGATCAAGCCGATGATGGATGAGAACTCACCGACCTGCACCCGCCCGACCAGCGTCGAGCGCGTTCGGATCCGCGGGTTACCGGTCACCGCGCCAAGGCGTGCGTTATCCAGCATCGGTGCGACCAGATAGGCTGCGGTGTTCGGCGCCAGCAGCGCATCACCGTCGATGCATACCAGATACTCACTGCGCGCTGCGATAGCGCCCATGCGCAAGGCGACGGCTTTGCCCTGGTTTTCCGCCAGGTGCAGCACGCGCAGGCGCGGATCTTCCTTGGCCAGCGCATCCAGCACTTGCGCGGTGTTGTCCTTCGAGCCGTCGTTGATCGCGATAACTTCGATGTTCGGATAATGCTGGGCCAGCGCCGCGTGGATCGTATCGGCGGCATTGTCGCCTTCGTTGTAGCAAGGGATCAGGATCGAGATCAGCGGCTCGCCTTCCAGTGGCGGTGGCAGGGTGTCGTCCTGCCACGGCCAGTGGCGTTCCCAGTGCAGCCAGAAGTACAGGCCGCCGGCAATCCACAACCCGGACATGAACAGCGGGTAGAAGAACACGAAGTCCATCAGGAACTGCCCGGTGACCAGGAAGATCAGCCCCAGCGGCACGCCGAGGACGAGCGCCAGAACAAGCAGGGCTAACAGTCTATCCAGCATGTTATGGATTCCATTTGTTGGAGAGTGCAGGCCTTACGGTTTTCAGGTCCGGCAGGTTGTCGAGGAAGTTGTCCGGGTAGTAACCGAAACTGGTCGCGCCCTGACGCTTGAGACGGCCCATCCAGTCCGCCAGATGTGCGCCGTCGATGTCGGCCTGATCCTTTTTCGTCCAGTCGCGGGCCTGCAATTCGAACACCGTGCGGTTCAGGGCTCCGGGGCGCTCGCTGACGGTTTGCACCAGGGTTTCCAGCCACGGGCCGGACTCGGCCTGGGTCTGTTTTTCCATGAGCGGCATGGCCATCGGCGCGGTCCAGTCATAGGTCTGCAGGAAATCGTCGAGGTTCTGTGCGTACCAGGCTTCGCTGCCGGGATTGAGCATCGGCTCGGCGAAAATATTGCGTGCGGTCAGCACCTGCGGGCCCCGAATGGCGCGGACTTTAGCGGTCAGCTCGTTGGTGAAGTCGATCAGGTAGCGGCTCTTGAACCGCGTCCATCGCTGCAGGGCCGCCGGATCATCGCGCAGGGCGGCAATTGAACCTGGCAAACCGTGGGCGACGTAGGCTTTCAACGCTTCGGGGCCGGCGTCCTCGAAGTCCGACAGAATCGCATCGTCGTGATAGAGGATGCCGTCGACCGAGGTCAGCCGCGCCACGTCCTCGTAGATTTCGCCGATGATCCGCCGCACCTCCGGATCGAACGGCGACAGGCGTTGGTACTGATCCGGATCGATTGCGGTGGTGCCGGTTTTCGGATCCCAGCGCGTGACACGCGGCAGCTTCGCATCAAGGCCGAAACTCAGCACCGGCATCCACGCAAACACCTTCACATTGGCGCGAGTACGCAGTTGCCAGGCCACGCGGTCGAAAATATCCGCACGTACCGGCAAGTGACGGTTGGGAAAGTACAGCGAGTGCACCAGACCATCGCCCTGCGGATCGGCAAAGGCTTGCAGGAACACCGTGTTGGCGCCCATGTCGGCCATGCGCTGCACCAGTTTGCCGAGGTTGATGTCCTGTTGTGCCGGATCCGGGTCGTAGACGTTGTCCAGATCAACGTGCACCACACGCATGACGAAATCCGACTGCACGTCGACGATGCTATTGGAGAAAACCTCGCCGTCGGGATCGGAGGAAACCAGGAAGCGCGGACTACTCATCAGGTTGTCGAGGGCGTCGAGACCGTCGTCCAGCGTCAGGGCCATTTCGTAGCCCTCCTCACCGACCACGGTCAGCGACGTGCCATCCGCCGCACCATACGGCCAGACCCAGACGCGTGGTTTCTTGCCGGTGACCTTGCGGATTTTTTCCGAGATGTTGTTCACGTCGATGCGAATCCGTGCCTGGAAATCGGCCTCGGACTCATAACGTTTGGTCACCGGGTCATAGCGCCGGGTCGCAGCAGCAGGCTGCAGGTTGCCCTGCGGGTTGGCCAGGATCCCTTTGTGGTTGGCGTCGGTGTGCGCGGCAATTTCCACCAGGCCGGATTGCGAGATTTCGCGCACCTGTTCCCAGGTCAGGAAGTCGGAACGCGCACGCGGCGCACCGGCAAAATCCACCGGTTGATTGAGCGGCGTGTCGATCCAGACGCCGACCGGGGCCAGCAAGGCGTGCCAGTTGTAGGCACGCAGCACCGGCAGCACGCGGGTGTAGAAACTCGCATAACCGTCGTCGAAACTGAGCAGGATCGCTTTCGCCGGCAGCTCCGGGCCGCCCTTGCGCGCGGCCATGATCTGGTCGACCGTCACCGGTTTGTAGCCGTTCTCGCGCAGCCACGCGAGCTGCTCGATCATGCGCTCGGTGCGCACCGCCACCACAGCCTGATCGGGATCGCGGTCTTCAACATCGTGATAGGCAATGCCGAGCACGTGATTTTTCGGCCACGGTTTTTCGCTGGCCGCCAACGGACGCTCGGACGGCGGCGCAAAGGCCGGAGCTTGCTGGGCGCAGGCGCTGACCAGCAGCGCTCCCAGCAGAAGGATGAAACGCGAAATCAAAGGCATCTTCAAACTCTTCTAGAAGCGGAAAGTGAGGTCGACGAGCAGACGCAGATCGGTCTCCCGATCACCGTCGTAAGGCCGGTTGATCACACTGAACAAACCGCCCACCTCGAACACGTCGTTCCAGGCATAACGCTGGCCGTAACCGAGCAAGGCCATGCCGCCGGTGCCGTGCTCACGCTGGCTGTACGTGCCCGCGCCGGCCTGGAACTGCTGGCTCCAGGAGGTTTCGTAGCGGTGGTAGAGAACGTGATTGACGTTGACCAGCGGCATCACGCTGAAGTCGCTTTTGGGGTTGAAGTACGGCACGTCATCGGACTTGGAGTTATGGCTGGTGCCAACTTCCAGCCCCGCATCGACCTGCACGTTCGGCGCGCTGTAGACGCCCTCGCGGCCGGTGAGCAAGGCTTCAACGCGGTTGTTGCCGTCGCTGAAGTGCGACGGGCTTACCGACAGGCGCCACTCGCGGCTTTCGTTGGCGCGCCAGCGGATGAAACCGCTGCCGCCATTGGCCTTGATGTCACTGTTGAGCGCGCGCAATGGCGTCTCGGCCGACAGGTATTCGAGGCTGCCGCCGTACTGCCAGTGGTCATTGAAGTCGCGGGCGATCGCCAGACGCGCGCCCTGTTTGTCGCCGAAACCGTAATCGTGATTGGACACCTCGGCTTCAAGGGTCATGTCACGAGTGCGGCGCTCCAGGCCGACACGCTGAAAGCGGTGGTGCCCGGTGCCTTCGGCGAAGTCGCCGGTGGCATACCCGGCCCCGGCGAACACGCGCCAGTCTTCATCGATCGGCGGGCTGTACAGGGTGGTCTGGATACCAAAATCGCGGCTGCCACTGACGGCTCCGGCATCGCCACTGCCGCCGCCATTGGCCTTGCCGCCGTAGGCTTCAACGCGCAGTTCGGACATGTCATGCACTTCGCGCTCGCGCGCTGCACGCTGGACCTGACGGTTATCAGGGAAACGCGCGACCACGTCATCGGTCAGCGCATCCATCTGCCGCCATTCCTGCAGCGTCATCGCCGTGCGCGCCTGCGCGACTTCCAGGCCCATGCCGCGCGGCACCATGCTCTCGGTTTCCTTGAGCTGGATTTCCGCACGGCGCGGCCATTGCCGCGCCAGATACAGGTCAGCCTGGGCCAGACGCAGGCCGACATTGCCGGGGGCCTGATCGACCAGCGTCTGCAAGCGTTCTTCGCTGTGGGGCAAGTCGGAACCATAGGTCCCGGCCTGCGCGGCCAACTGCTGGGCGTCCATCCATTCATGGTTGGGATTGCCGATGGGCAAACCTTTGAGTTCGACACGCGGACGCTGGGACTTGGCAGCGTCCTCGGCGACTTTGCGCGCTTCATCGGCACGGTCGCTTTCCAGCAATGCGTAATACAGCGCGGTGGTGTCTTCGAGGCGATCACCGACATCAGCGTCCGGCGCCGACAGCACCTGGCGATACAAGTCCGCGGCGATTTCCGGTTCACGTTGATCCAGATACGACGCCGCTACCCAGCGCAAGGCGTAAGTCGGAATCTTCACACCTTCGGCTTGCAGCTTCTGGTACTCAGTGATGACGTCGGCCGTGCGTACCCTGGCCTTGAGTGCGCCCATGCGGTCGATGCGCCAGCGAATGACGTCGTCGTGAGCTGTGGCGTCAGGTGTCCAGGTGGCGAGCAGTTTGTCGTAATCGACCAGCGCACGGTCGGCGATGACGTAGCGTTCTTTTTCGCTGCGGGTGGCGAGTTCGGCGAGACGCACGCGCTCGGCGGCCAGATCACCTTCGAGGCGACGCAACGTGACCGGATCGATCAACCCCGGACGCTGATTGGCCAGACGCAGCGCCGGTTCCGGCAAACGCGCCTTTTGCAGAGCAACCACGTATTCGCGAGCGACTTCCGGCTTGCTGCCGGCGCGCTTGAAGGCCTGATCGTATTCGAACAGGGCATCGTAAGGTTTGTTGTCACGGGTCAGGGCATAGCCCAAGGCGAGACGGCGCGACGGATCATCGGGCTTGGCCGCCACCAGCGCTTTGGCGCGGGTCACCGCTTCGTCGGGTTTACCGGCGTCAGCCTGGGTCAGGGCCAGGCCCAGTTGCAGATCGGCGTTATCCGGCTCCAGCGCCAGGGCCTTGTTGTAGACCTGAGTCGCCTGGTCCCAGCGCTTGAGGTTGCGATAGGCACGGGCGGTGGCGGTCAGCGCCTGAACCGGCAGGACGCGGTCGCGGCCCTGGGTTTCATAAACCTGCACCACCTCGGCATCGAGGCCGGCCCAACTGGCGATTTGCAGGTGATCGCTGATCTGCCCGGTCGTCGACTGACCGGGTGGCACCTGACGCAAAACCGTCAGCGTCGGCGTGTACTGCCCGGCGCGAGCGTCGCGCACCATCTGATCGTAGGGTGTGTCGGCAAACGCCAGCGCCGGCCAGAGCAACTGGCTGCACAGCGCGACTCGGAACAAAGGGCGTAAACCACGATGTAATACAGGAACATCAATACGCGGCATTCGTCAGCATCCTTACATGGCCAGCCGGGTCGCAATGCCCTCCTTGCCCATTCGTAACGGTGGCCGCCAATGCACATGCAACGGCCAAGCTTAGTCAGGCAGTTTTGCACGCAAGCGTAGAGCAACATCCAGAACACAATAATTGTTCAGAATCGTGCTGGCGGTTCAGCCGAAACCCGAACGCCAGACAGCAAAACGCCCGGCGTCTGTGCGATACAGAGGCCGGGCGCTGCTATTAAGAACGCAGAATTACTGCACTTGCGTGACGCCTGCGAACTTGCTCATCAGGAAGCCGACGAACTGCTCAACGGTCATCTTCTGGCCGTTGAATTCGACCTGATTGGCGGCGTAGTGCAGCTTGGTCACGACGTTGGTGCCGTCGACGACGGCCAACTGCGAACCGACCGCCATGCCGGCGAACATGTCAGCCGCTTCCTTGGACTGATCAACGATGGCTTTGGCATCGGTCTGACCATCCAGTTGCGCCTGTACGCTAAGCAGATCGACCAGCATCGGCTTGGACACCTGGATATTCAGATCAAGCAACGCAATCAGTTGTTTGCCCAGTTGATCCGGCGGCAAATCCATCGATTGCGGCTTGGTCAGGTCGATCACCAGATTGGCCTTGCTCTCGCCGTTGGCGGTGTTGAACGAGAGGTTTTCCAGCGCAATCTGTGGGCCGGCGGCCAGCAATTTCTGCAGGTCGGCTTTGACCTGGGCGTTTTCAGCTTCGGTGAGGTTCAGCTCCGGCGCTGGCAAGCCCTGGGCTGCAGCCTCGGCCGCGGCTTTTTCATACGGCTGCAATTTGGTCTGGTAGATCTGCATCAGCGACATGGTCGACGGGATGTCGAGGTTTTTCAGGCTCATGGCCATGTTCGCCGAACCGACTTTCTTGTCGTTGATGCTGACTTCGCCAATCTTGTAATCAGCACGACCCGAGGCATTGCTGCCGTTTTCTTCGGTGAGGTTCTTCATTTCGAAGTTCTTCACACCGAGCACCGATTGCTTGGTGCCGAAGGTGGTTTTGCTGTTGGTCAGCTCCAGGGTGTTTTCCCCGGTGTAGTAGCCGTAGCTGCTTTTGGCGAGGTTGCTGGCCAGGGTCAGACCGTTGAGTTCGACCTGCACCGGCGCCTGATCTTCAGCCACGGTGACCAGCTTCAGGTTGTCCATGTAACCGTCTGCCTTGACCTTCTGCGCTTTGGCGTTAGCGGAGATGTTCATGGTCAGGCCGGAAAATTTCAGACTCGATTGCTCATCCAGCGCAGTTTCGAACGGCAGCAGGTCGAGAGTGCTGGTGGTGGACTCGTCGTAGCCGATGCTGGTTACGCCTTTGAGCGGCGCGGCGCCCTTGGTGGCGGCGAACCATTTCTCGGTGGCCGGATTCTTTTCCAGTTCGTAGTTGCTGGTGGCCATGACCGGCAGCCATTTCAGCGAAACCAGACGCGAGAACGGCAGCGGACCGTGTTCGATGTGGTCGACAAACAACAGTTCGACCGGCTTGTCGCCAAACATCTCGCCTTCACCCTTGAGGCGATAGTGCGCGGTACTGGTGAAAGTGTGGCGTTCCAGCGACACCAGCTCCAGCGATGCGGTGCCGTTGGAGCCGGCCATCGCGGTTTGCAGCTCTTTGTTGGCATTGCTGACGGCGTTGTTCAACACGCCTTCGATCTTGGTCCCGGTGTACCAGGCCCCGCCCGCGCTGATCGCGCCGATGGCAACAACAATTCCGAGAAGCACGCCTGCTGATTTATTCATGAATGACCTGATCGATTTCCGTGGCTGTGAGTGTGGTCGTCTTCCCTGAACCCGTGACCGGGTCGCGGCTCGACTGCGCTGAATTCAGCGGTGGAGATTAGCACCGGGCGCGCAAGACGGCCCAATGTTTAAAGGTTAAAGAGTGTCTTTGGGGAGAGTGGACAGTGGGCGGGCAGTGAGAGTTTCGCTGTTTTTCAGTCCGCCTTCGCGAGCAAGCTCGCTCCCACAGTGGATCTGTGCTCAACACAAATCCACTGTGGGAGCGAGCTTGCTCGCGAAGGGGCCAGATGATTCAGCAGAGAATCAGGAATACTGAACCTCAATCTCATCCAGTTGATGATCAAAGCTTTTCAGCCGCGCGGTCCACGTATACACCAGCACTTCGAAGTCCCGATCGATCACCGCCCCACCCGGCCCGTCGGCGCGCGGATCACAGAAATCCAGTTGATAGCGCTCGCGGGCCATGGCCGTGGCGACATCGGACAATTCGCGGGCGTTGTTCAACCAATGCCAGCCCTCGTCATCGATCTGCTTGTCTAGTTCAAGACACTGCTTTTTCAGCGCTTCGAGGCTCTTTTCCAACGGCGTGCCGGTGAGTTCGCCCATGACTTCGGCGAATGTCCGCCCCGGTTGCCAGTAACTGCCCCAGAAATACCGGTCGAACACGGTTTCGACCCGGCGCAGGGCGACTTTGGTGTCCCAGATCAGCACCAGGGTCTTGCCCTGTTCAAGCTGCCGCTTCTTCACGCGCTGCACCTGAACCGACGCCCAGGCGACCACGACGATGGCCATGACCGCAATCAGCGCGACGGCGCTGTCGAGGAAAACCATGGCCTTGTCGATCTGATGGGCCAGCATGATGCCGTAGAAATAGGTCGCCGAGAGCAGCACCAGCGCTGCGAGGGCGCACCAGAAGCCGAGAGCGTAAGGGTTTTTCATTATTGGTTTCCCCTAGACCAGCGCTAGCAATGTGCGCTGAAAGGGCGCCTTGCTCGGGGCGCCCTTCCAACACTTCAAAGCATAGCAACGGCCTCAGGGTTTGCTGGCGTCTGGAGCGTGCGTTCGTCCGCTTTCCCAACCGCCGCCCAAGGCGAGGAACAAATCGATCTGGCTCATCGCAACCTGGGTGTTGGCGGCGGCCAGTTGCGCGGTGACATCCGTGTAGGTACGGGTCGCTTGCAGGTCGGCGAGAAACGACTCACGGCCGGCCTGGAAGAAGCGGTGGGTCTGGTCGGCGGCCAGTTTCGCTGACTGCTCGGCATCGGCCAGCGCATCGCGGCGTTGCAGCAAGGCGCTGTACTGAGCCAGACCGGTCTGGGTTTCGCGAATGGCGTTGAGCACCACGCCGTCGAAGTGCGCCAGTGCGCCTTGGGTCGCCGCTTCTGCCTCGCGGATTCGCGCACGAGCGCCGTTGGTCGGCACTTTCCAGCTCAGCGACGGGCCGAAACCCCAGCGGTTGGTCGACGGATCACCCAAGTCATCGATGAGACCAACAGTGCCGATGGTCGCGCCGATACTGATGTCCGGATACAACTCGCCCGTGGCGACGCCGATGCCGGCGGTCGAAGCGGCCAGACGACGTTCGGCCTGACGTATGTCTGGGCGACGTTTGAGCAGCGCAGCGCCATCGCCAACCGGCACCAGTTGGGCGATTTTCGGCAGTTCGGCGCAGGTGGCGGTGCCGGCCGGCAATTGATCGACCGGTTTGGCCAGCAGCATCGACAGACGGTACAACCCAGCTTGACGGGCCGCTTCATAGCGCGGCAGTTCGGCGCGCAGGGATTTGAATTGGGTTTGCGAGCGAGTCACCTGAGTTTCGTCGCCACGGCCGGCATCGCGCAGACGTTGAATCAGCGTGGTGCCTTGCGATTGCAGGTCGAGGGAGTGCTGGGCAATTTCCCGTTCTTCGTTGGCCGCGCAGACTTGGGTGTAAGCACGCACGACGTCTGCCACCAAGGTGATCCGCGCCGTGTCTGCCGCTGCCTGGGTCGCGTCGGCATTGGCCTTTGCGCCTTCGATGCCGCGTTGCAAAGTGCCCCACAGATCGAACTGATAAGAAGCGCTGATGCCGATGTCGCCGACGTTATCGACCGGGACTTTTTCCGGCAGCAAGAATGCCTGACCAGACTCTTGCAAACGCTGCGCACCCATCTTCACACCTGCGCTCCAGCCGCCCGCTGCTTCGGCCTCATCGACCTGAGCGCGAGCCCGCTGCAGGTTCGCCGCCGCTACGCGCAGATCGGTATTGGAAGCCATGGCCTGCTGCACCAGTTGATCCAGCCGCGCATCCTTATAAAGACGCCACCAATCCGCCGGCACCGGCGCCGAAACTACCGGTTTGCCGGCCACCGCCAGTTCGCCCTGAAAATCCTTGCGCTGCACCGCTGCATCCTCAGGCACGTGATAATCCGGCCCGACCATCTGACAGGCCGAGAGCATCACGCCCAACCCGGCGATCATCAGCGCCCTGCTCATTGCGCAGGCTCCTGTTTCCGCTCGTCGCGTGGCTGATCGTCGATGATCGAAACGGTGGCAGTGCGTCCGGCGATCATGCGGAAATCTGCCGGCACGTCATCAAAGGCAATCCGCACCGGAATCCGCTGCGCCAGCCGCACCCAGCTGAACGCCGGGTTGACGTTCGGCAACAGATTGCTGCCGCTGGTACGGTCGCGGTCTTCGATACCGGCGACGATGCTTTCAACATGCCCGCGCAGTTTGGCGCGGTCGCCGATCACACGAATATCCACCGACTGGCCAACATGAATGCCGTCGAGTTTGGTCTCTTCGAAATAGCCGTCGATGTGAAACGAATTGCTGTCGACCACCGACAACACCGGACGCCCGGCGGTAACGAATTCCTGCGGACGCGGCGCACGGTCGTTGACGTAGCCGTCCACCGGGCTGCGGATCACTGAGCGGTCGAGGTTGAGCTGAGCGCTGTCCACGGTGACCATGGCTTCGGCCAGTGCCGATTGCGCGCGGGCGACCTTCGACTGGCTTTCTTCCAGTTGCTCGGCCGGCACCAGGTTACCGAGGCCACGGTTACGCTTGGCCTCGCGCTGGGCTTGAGCGAGGGTTTCTTCGCGATCAGCGACGGCCGCCTTGGCCTGACGCAGGGCCAGTTTGAAGCGATCCTGGTCGATGCTGAACAGCACCTGGCCACGCTTGATCAACTGGTTGTCTTTCACTTCAACCTGCTGGATCAACCCGGAAACGTCCGGGGCGATCTGGATGATGTCGGCGCGAATGTGGCCGTCACGGGTCCACGGCGCGAACATGTAATACATCACCATGCGCCAGACGAGGACAACGGCAAAAGTCACGATCAGCAGGGTCAGTACCACGCGACCGATGGTCAAAAACGGTTTTTTCATGTCATCAGGTATCGACTGAGTGAGTCCACGCCGTACAGCAGTACCGCGTAGAGAGCCACGTTGAACAATGCCCGGTGCCAGACCAGACGGTAAAAGTGCACGCGCTGAAGTACGCCATGCACCAACAAAAACAGCACATAAGTAATGCCCATCAACACCAGCAGGGTCGGCAGGAAAATGCCGCTGATGTCCAGATCACCGATCATAGGGGCGCTCCATCGGGCAGCGGTTCTTCGGAGTCGGCACTGGCGACGAATTCGACGCCGGGCAACAGCGCCAGACGCAAACCGCTCAAGGCGTGCAACAGGTTTAGCCGGGTTTCATCGTCGCCCTGGCCATTGAGTGCGCGACGAGTGCGATCGAGGGTCATCAACAACGGCGCTGGCGCCGGCAAGCGTTCGCCAGCCTTGAGACAAGCGCGGAAATACTCACCGACTTCACTGACCACTTGCTGCAACAGCGCGTTCGGCGCGCCCGTCACCCGTGGGGTATAGGCGAGTAAATCGAGCAGGTTCAGGCCGACGCGGACTTCGCGCATGGCGATGCCGGTGTCTTGGCCGGTGAGGGCCAGACGCGGCAGGTGCTGCATCAGTCGATCGAGCAACTGCACGCCCAATTTGCGGTGTTCGGCAAGGTTGGCCGGCTCGGTCATGTGGACGATGTCTTTCCAGCTGAAACGGGTCAGGCGTTTGGCTGCCAGTTCGGCGCCGAACGGGCGTGCGACCAGCGTCCAGATGAAAGCGAAAAGCAGGCCGATCGGTCCAGCGAGGTTGGAGTTCACGAAGGCGAAAAAATCCGCATCGTAAGCGCCCTGAATGCTGATGAACGACGAGGTGTTAACCAGCGTCAGCAGCATGCCGAGGAAGAACCGCGGCTGTACCGTCAACGTGCCGACGCAGATGAACGGGATGGAAAACGCCAGCACCAGCATCGGGAAGTCATGCAGGTTGGGCAGAATCAGAAACAGATAAAGGCTGGCGAACAGCACCGACATGCCGGTCCAGAAAAAGAACCGGTAAATCTGCGGTGCCGGGTCGTCCATCGAGGCGAAAAAGCTACAGGCCACCGCGGCGAGAATCACCGCGCTGCCGCCGTCCGGCCAGCCGAGCAGAATCCACAGCACCGAGGCGGTGATGATCGCCAGAACGGTCGAGGCCACCGAGTAGAGCATCAGTCCACGATCAATAAACGGTGTCAGTCGACCCAGTCGCCAGTGGCGATACACCGCGCGCCAGCTGTCCTGGCGTTCGCAAAGAATCGCGTCCTGCAGACTGCGGCAGTCTTGCCACAGATCGATGAATTCGCCGAGACGATAAATCGAATTTGAGAACAGCAATTGCCTACGATCCTCAAGCGCCTCGACGCTCGGCTGCAGGGCTTCGAGCTGATCTTTCAGCGTTTGCCAACGGTCGAGATCGGCGTCCGGGTGACCAAGCCATTCACGGGTCGCGGTAAGCAGCGGTGCGAATTTTTCCACCAGTTCCGGCGTGCGCCGTTCGAGGGCGTAGAGCGAATCTTCCAGCGCATCGATCACCGGTAATAGATGAATCATCCGCCCGCGCAATTCTTTGGTGTTGCGCACGGTTTGCGGTCGCGCACCTTCGTGAGGCAACTGGCCAATCATTAATTCGAGGCTGTTGAAGTTGGCAACCATGGCCATGCGCAGCGCAGTGACTTCTTCGGGCTGCACGTCGCGGCTGAGGAATTTCAGGCTGTAGGTCGTTGCGTCGGCGAACCACTTGCTCACGGCATCGTTGAACACCGGCGCCAGACGACGCGGCCAGAACATCGCGCCGACCACGGCGGCAACGGCGATGCCGAGGAAAATCTCTTCGGTGCGCGCCTCTGCTACGTCCCACACCGCCAGCGGGTTATCCACCACCGGCAAGGCAATCAGCGGCAGGGTGTAACCGGCGAGCATCAATGCATAGTTGTTGGCCGTGCGCAGTTGCAGGGACAGGAACAGCAAAATACCCGTCCACAGCGCGATGACCACCACCAGCACAAACGGACTCTGCACGAACATCGGCACGAAAAAAACCGCCGCCGCGGCACCGAGAAAAGTCCCGATGGCACGGTACAAGGCCTTGGAACTGGTCGGCCCGAGAAACGGGCTGGAGACGATATACACCGTGGCCATCGCCCAATACGGACGCGGCATTTGCATGAGCAAGGCGATGTACAGCGCGATCATCGACGCTGCAAACGTACGGACCCCGTAGAACCAGTCACGGGCCGGCGGAATGCCGGAGAAAAAACCGTTCAAGAATTGACCACCAAAGGCGGACTGGCCGCCTCAAAAGCTCTGAGTACCCGAAGCGTAGCTTCCAGATCGCTTTGCTCGATGCCTTCGAGCACCTCGTGACGCAAGCGCACCAGTTCGATCTCCACCGCTTGCACCAGTTCACGACCGGTGTCGGTCAGGCTCAGGCATTTGGCCCGGCGATCCTGGGCATCTTCGGTGCGGCAGACGTAGCCGGAATGGCACAACTGATCGAGCAGACGCACCAGCGACGGACTCTCCATCCCGGCGGCCTGCGCCACCCGCACCTGGCGCACGCCCTCGCCCAAGCGGCCGATCATCAACAGCGGCACGGCGCAGGCTTCGGAGATTCCGTAGTTGACCAGCGTGGTCTGGCAGATCTTCCGCCAATGCCTGGCGGCCACCACCATGGCACTGCTGATGTTCATCTGAAGAGCGTCGAGTTCGTTCGGCACGAGGAAATGCACACTGTTAGTTTGCTAACTATCAATATCGCATTGGAGGGGAATTTCAGTCAAGTTTTGAAACAAATTGCCTGTTCAGGGTTAGCCTACCGAATCGAAATCACCCGCTATCTGCTCAATGAAATCGAAAACCTCCTCCGGCACGCTGAACTGGAACTGCTTACGTCGATGCTTTGAAACTTTGTTACCGTTATCCAGACACATCATTACCAGTTTCGAGAGGTCGCTCCCCCGTACGTCAAAACGCCCATTCACCTCTTTGATGACGTAGTCGTATTTTTCAAGAAACTCGGTCTCCTCGCGCAGCTCCACTTCCAATGCTCGCAAGGCCATCTGCAAGGTAAATTCTGCACATTGAGTCCCGTCCCAGAATCGATAGATTGAGTCGTGCCCAATAAAATCGAAAGCCATCTGATCAGCGTCCAGCCAAGTGACATTCCAGAACTCTCTTGCTGGTTTCGAGAACTCCTTTAACGCTTCGAGATAGCCAGACTCTTCGTGTTTCATCGCTACGGAAACCGGTAACAACAAACCATTTTTTAGAGCGTCAGAGTGGCAAAGCGTCTGGTGAATCAGGAAACGTGAAAGTCGACCATTGCCATCCATGAACGGGTGAAGAAAGACAAACCCGAAAGCCACAACCGCTGCAGCTATCAACGGATCAACCTGCTTGGCTGAGTGATTGGCAAAACTCATCAACTCGTCCATCAACTCCCTGCACAATTGCGGCGGAGGCGGGACATAGCTGACGCCAGCTGCGCCTCTCAAGCCGTTGTGTAAATGGTTCTGTTCATGACGGAAAAGCACAGCTTTATCGAAAGGATTGGAAACCGTACTGTTCTGCAACTCGACCAAATAGTCTTCGCTCAACTCTGTTCGCTCATGGGCTTGGCGCAGAAGCCGAACAAAACGGCGCGACTTTTCTTCGTTGGGCTCTTCTTTCTCAATGGCGAAAGAATCGCGGGTCTCATGCAGATAGGCCCAATTGATTGCCCGATCCATCATTTCCGGCGGCAACGTCGCCATAAAAGCCTGGGCTCGACCAAGGATGTCCAGATCAAGCAGCGCCTGCAGCTCCGTCGTACGCTCGACTGTGGCGCAGTAACGCATTGACCCCAACCCGTTAAAATCTACCCGCCAACGACTATTTCGAATTGCAGGCCCGGTGACATAACGCTTGGGATCAAACAAAGCGACAACGTTGCCCCGAACCGGTACGGAATATTCCAGCTGTTTGCCCGTGAAACTTTCCCAAAGAAAACAGGCCTTGCGGATAAATACCCCGTTAGGTGATCGGCTCAACTCACCTAGCAACTCGTCCGCTTCAACGGTTTCAAGCGCCTGAGCAAGAATGCACAGGTTTATTCCCTCATGCTTCAGAGCAAACAAGATGTGCTCAAGTGTCGAACCCTGTGCCGGCGCGACACCGTTTGGAACCGCTAGACACTCACCGATCAAGGTAATCCGGGTAACCGGTTTGATCATCGCAATGCGCTTGGGGGCAAATGCATTAAGCTTCAGCGCATCACGCAGGTGGGCATATCCAACAGTTGGCATCGTCATCGTCCACGTAAAAAATTCACTGCGACGATTAAAGCCCAGTTTTTTTTACATCGCGCATGTTTTTTTTACATTTCAGCCTTTTCCTACAATTTTTTTTACACACTCCTGCCCTTACGCAACAACACATCCAACTGATCCACCACCTCCGCCCAGTCGGCGTCATCCAGAATCTCGTCCCGTAAAAACTGCGACTGACTCTTCGACCAGAAAAACGCGTCAGCCAAATGCAGCTCGGGTTTGAGCGGGGAATGGGTAGCAATGAATTGGTCAATGCTGGTCGGATCGTTGTCCAGGCCGAGTTGTTTGAACAGGGATGGGAGAGTGTGGGTTGGTTGCTCCATTGCTGAGTTCCTTCAAAAACGGGGTGTGTGGAAGATTATTCGCGAGCAGGCTCGCTCCCACAGGGGAATGCGATCAACCTGTGGGAGCGAGCCTGCTCGCGAAGGCGTCAGTGCCGGCGCCACAAATCCTAATCACTCAACTCCCGCACCTCGGCATGCGGTACCATTTTCAGAAATTCGGGCATGCTCATGTGCAGCAGGTAGTTGTGGTTGCCCGCCTCCAGATAAATATCCTTCTGCCGCGTCAGCAACGGGTCGATGACCATGTCCAGGCCATAGGAGTCACCCAGCGGCGGCACTGCCCCGCGTTCGCAGTCGTCGAAAATATGCGCCAGATTGCTTTCGCGGGTCAGTTGCCATTCGCCGCTGGTGCGTACCTTGCTCAGGTCCAGGTGACGACTGGCCGGCAATACGGCCATCAGGTAATGCCCGTGGTGGTCGTCAAGGATGATCGATTTGGCCACGCGCTCGGCGGGTACCCCGGCGACCCGTGCGGTTTCCAGGCTGCTGGACGAGTGTCGATGGGCGACGATGTCGTATTCGCAGTGCGCCCGGTTCAGGCTGCTCTGCACCTTTCTTGCCATACGCATGATGCACCTCGGTGTTGCGCTGAACGGTGATTGCCGTGTCTTTGAGTCTAGTTCGGCGGGTGTCTGGCGCAGGGAAATCCGCTCACCGGACATATCTGCACATTGATCAAAATTCATACAGGACAACCCTCAACTAGACTGTAAGAACCAGACATGACGCTCGCGGAGGGTCACGTGAACAGCCGATGTTGTGCATTTGCCTTGCTCCTGCTGATCAGCGGTTCAGCCCTGGCTGCCGACAGCCAGTTACCGGCCATGAGTCCGGCCGGTTTGTGGCTGATTACCTTGGGCATCGTGTTTCTGATCGCCGAAGCGGCGCTGCCCAATTACGGGGTGATCGGCTTGGCCGGAATCATCATGTTCGTCATCGGCGCGCTGATTCTGAGCAACGCCGAATTGCCGGCGCCGATGATGATCGGCCTCGGTCTGATCAGCGCGCTGCTGTTGCTCGCGCTGCTGATTCGCGCCCTGAAAACCCGCCCGCGCCATGCCGTCAGTGGCGACGCCGGCCTGCTCGGCAGTGTGACCGAGATCACCACGGTGCAACCGGGCGATGCCCGCAACGGCTGGGTGCAACTGCAAGGTGAACGCTGGCAAGTGCTCAGCGCCACACCACTGCACACCGGGCAACCGGTGCGCGTGGTGGCGCGCAAGGGATTGTTGCTGCAAGTGGCCGCGACTGACGCGGCACCGCTCGGAGAGTGATCATGGGTCTGCAAATCGGTTTTGTTGCGCTGCTGTTACTGGTCATTGCCCTGGCCGGCTCGACGTTTCGCATCCTGCGCGAATACGAACGCGGCGTGGTGTTTCAGCTCGGCCGTTTTTGGCAGGTCAAAGGCCCCGGTTTGATCCTGCTGATCCCGGTGGTCCAGCAAATGGTCAGGGTCGACCTGCGCACGGTCGTCCTCGACGTGCCGCCGCAGGACGTGATCACCCGCGACAACGTCTCGGTCAAGGTCAACGCCGTGCTGTATTTCCGCGTGCTCGATCCGCAGAAGGCGATTATTCAGGTTGAGGATTATCTTTCTGCCACCAGCCAACTGGCGCAAACCACCCTGCGCGCGGTGCTTGGCAAGCATGAACTGGATGAGCTGCTGGCCGAGCGCGAGCAGTTGAACATCGACATTCAGCAGGTGCTCGATGCGCAGACCGATGCCTGGGGGATCAAGGTCGCCAACGTCGAGATCAAGCATGTCGATCTCAACGAATCGATGGTCCGCGCCATCGCCAAACAGGCAGAAGCCGAACGCGAGCGGCGCGCGAAAGTGATTCACGCCGAAGGCCAATTGCAGGCCTCGGAAAAACTCATGCAAGCGGCGGAAATGCTCGGACGCCAGCCCGGGGCGATGCAGTTGCGCTATATGCAGACCTTGAGTTCGATTGCCGGAGACAAGAGTTCGACGATTGTCTTTCCGTTGCCGATCGAATTGCTCAAGGGCATGGCGGATTTGTCCGGCAAGTCCTGAAGAGCAAAAGATCGCAGCCTGCGGCATCTACAGGGGATCACATTTCAATGCAGGAGCTGCCGAAGGCTGCGATCTTTTGAATGCCGCGCAATTCTTCCAGGGCTTCAAATGGTGCTAGCGCAAAAGTGCGCACACGTTCCTGCAACAGCGCCGAAGCCTCGCGGCGCTTGTCTTCACCATCGGCAACAAACACTTGCGAAGGCTGTTTCGCATGCTGCGCGGCAGCGGCAAACACCTGCTGACGCTGCACATCATTCAATCGAAAGAACCGCGCCAAACGCCCTGCCATCGCATCAGGCAACTCACTGTAATTCACCGCCAAACCGCCGGAATCACGGCAATGCAGCCACCCGGCTTCAAGCAAGCGCCCCAAACGCCGCGCGATAAAATCTTCACGTCCTTCAAACGGCAAACCATCCTCCAATACGCAATCACCGAGCATCCCCGGCACCATGTGCATCCCCGGCCGGCGCAGATGAGAAACGGCAATTTCCAAAGGATCGCGATAGAGAAACAGCCACGGCGTATCTGCGAAACAGTCCTGCAGCAGCGGCCATTCACCGATGTTCCAAGCGTCGAGTTTGATCACTAAACGCTGTTCAATACCGCGCCGGCGCTGACCATAAGCCGAGAGCAATCCAGTGATCACCGCCCGGCGTTCGATGGCAGGCAATTCGTTGCGCAACAGTGCGTCCAGCGGTGGCGGTTCGGACACAACGATGTGATCGTCGAGTTGCGCGAGCATCTGACTGATCAACGTCGAGCCACAGCGCGAGGCGTGCAGAATAAAAGCGCTTGGTGCGAGGCCGGGGCTTTGCGCTTGCCATTCGGTCAGCGCCGACAGCGGCGTCTGCCGTCGAAACGCCTGATTGAAGGGCAGCCGCAGTGCATCGTCCACCGCCTCACGGAAAAACGGCTGATGCAGCGGTGTCTCACCGAACCAGCACCAATCGACCCGCCACTGCCCGTCGACCGGCCAGACACGAATGGGCAGCCAACCGTCGAAACTCAACAGCTCCATTGTTCGTTCCATTGCCGCCGACCATTGCGCATCGCGGTACGCAGTTCTTCGCGAGAAAATACCAAGCCGCGTTCCGTCGCGAGTTCCAGCGTTCGAGCGATAAATACCTCAGGGTCATGCAGCGTGCGCAAGACCAGTGACAGCGAGCCATCCTCAGTCACCAGCCTTTGAAAGCGCTGCAAGTCGGTATCGGCCAAACCCGGCGCTGGTGTGTCGGGCAATCCTTCGAAGATCATCTGTTCAAGCCAGGCATCGGGTTTGCAATCGATGACCAGATGAATACGCGCAGAGGTATCGCGGTTATCCACTCGGTGCGGACGGGCGAGATCGAGAAACCAGCATTCCCCAGCAGCCATCGGCACGCGTTGGCCGTCGAGCCAGAAGTCGACATTGGGCGGACTGAGCAACGGAATGTGCAAACGGCGATCGGCGTCCGGGCCATTCAGATCGTAATCGCGATGTTCGTGAATGCGCGCGCCAGGGCCCAGGCGCAGCAGTCGAGCGCTGACGATATTCAGCGACAGATTGCGCAAGCCGTGGCGCCAGCGCTCATCACGCAACCACGGTTCGCGTAGCAACGGCTCACCGCGACCGGGCGACAGTTCGGTCAACGCATCGGCTGCCGAAATCAGCGCGACGCCACTCCAGTCACCCGAGAAATACTCGGTGTTGAAGTGACTGCGCCAGGCGTCGTCGGCAATCGCCGCCAGCGCTTGCAGCAACAGCGGCAAATCCACCGTCACCGGCAAACGCGAGAACGCCGGCCGGCTCATGTCCTGGGCAACACCGCGCACTCGCCGAGCCAGGTCAGCAATCGATCAAGGCAGGCTTCGACCGTTTGCGCACCGGTGTCGAGCACCAGCGACGCCTGCGTTGGCGGCTCATACGGTGCCGACACTCCGGTAAATCCAGCGAGGTCACCGCGTCGCGCACGGGCGTAATGCCCTTTCGGATCACGCTGCTCGCACACCGCCAGCGAAGCGCTGCACCAGACTTCGCGATAGTCGTCCCCCAAGCGTTGCGCAAACACCTCACGCAGTTCGGCCAGTGGCGCAATCATCGCCAAAATCACGATTTGCCCGTTTTCCACCAGCAACGCGGCGAGCTCGCTGGCGCGACGAATATTTTCCTGGCGATCAGCGTCGGTGAATCGCAGATCCCGATTGAGCCCGGTGCGCAAACCGTCGCCATCCAGTACCACGCTTTGCAAACCTCGCCCGAACAACTCGGCGTGCAGCGCCTGGGCAAGTGTCGACTTGCCCGCCGCCGGCAAACCGGTCAACAGAATCGCTGCACCGCGATGCCCATTACGAACCTCGCGTTGCGTGCGGCTGACGCTGGCAACGGGCGCCAGCACATCACTGCGCTGGGGCATGCGCCACCACCGGCACCGAGATATCCCCCGACGCCCACGCCGACTCGCGGTTGGCCAGCGCGGTAGCGATCGACTGCACTTCGGTCGACTGCACCTGATCCGGCAGCGGATCGAGGCCGGCACTGGCGAAGATCTGGCCGTAGGCATTGCGCAAATCGGCGTACGACAAATCACGGCGCAAGTCGGCTTGCAGGTTGTTCAACTCGCCCTGAATCAACTCCAGCTCACCAATCCCGGCAGCCTGATGACGGTTGCGTAACTGGCCAACGATTTGCCCGTCGATGTCCGACAACTGTTGGTTGGTCTTGAACTGGCGCAAGGCTTCTTGATAGTTGGCATTCGCCACATACAGTTGCGCGAGCACCGCTATCGACATTGCTTGTCGCCGCGCAGTGGCCACTTCTTCGCCGGCCTTGGCGACGTTGATCGCCGCCGGAGCGGAGATCACGTTGAACAGGTTCCAGGTGACTTTCACGCCATAGTCGGCCCAGCCCTGCTCGACAAGGAAGGAGTTGCTGTCGTAATGCCCGCCAGCAGAAAACTCCAGGCCCGGCAGCAAGCGCAGCATGGCCTTGCGGGTTTCAGCGGCGCTGATGCGCGTCTGGTAATCCTGC
Organism: Pseudomonas sp. P4_D7; assembly: GCF_056401755.1. Lineage (NCBI taxonomy): Bacteria > Pseudomonadati > Pseudomonadota > Gammaproteobacteria > Pseudomonadales > Pseudomonadaceae > Pseudomonas > Pseudomonas sp. P4_D7. Next base: position 79,387 of record NZ_JBFUIR010000009.1, read on the forward strand.
TCGCGCAGTTCCGGGCGGCTGGTCAGGGCTTCCTGTTCGAGTTTGGCCAGATCGACCTTGAGTTCGGGAATCTGATAACCGTCATCGGTGGCCAAAGTTAAAGGGGTGCCCAGCGGCAAGTTGATCAGCGTCGCCAGTTCGGTTTTCGCCAGCGACAAGGCGCGGCGTTGTTCTTCCAGTTGCCGGGTCGCTTCGATCAGCGAGCGCTGGTAACCGAGCGACTGCACCGGATCACCAATGCGTTGATCGCTCAGGGTCTGACTGTTGTCGCGGGCGGTCTGCACTCGTGCCATCAGGCTGTCGATCTGCTTGAGCAGACGTTCAGCGGCCATCGCCCGCCAATAGGCCGAGCGCACGTCCTGAACGATGGTGTTGATCACCTTGCGGCGCCGTTCCTGGACGATCAGGCGCTGATCGCCCTGCTGCTTGGCGCTGATGTAGCTGACGCCGAAGTCGAGGACGTTCCAGACCATGGTCAGGTCGGCAACTTCGCGGTCACGATCCTGCGAGGTCGACGGTTCCAGAGACTGGGTGCCGGTGCGTACGCTCTGGCTGCTGGAGGCGTTGACGTTGTTGCGCCCGACGTAGCCGGCATCCAGCGCCATGCGCGGTAGCATGTCGAAACTGGCGAGGTCGAGCTGCCGCTTGGCCAGCGCTTCCTCCATGATCTTCAAGCGGCCTTCGAGGTTGTACTTCACGGCGCGGGCCATGGCCTGGTGCAGGGTCAACGGACCGCGCAGCGGTTCCTGATCCTTGTACATGCCTTGCAGATCGCTTTTGGCACGCTGTTCACTGACGCTGCGCTCAATCGGTTCACTGGTCACTGCACATCCGCTGATCGCCAGCGCCAGCAGGCTGGCGCCGAACAACTTCTGACTTCTCTTCATCCCTGGATCGCCCCTAGGTCCCGCACAGTGTTGAGTTATGGTTTTTTCAGGCCGATATTTCGCTGATGCCGACCTGTTGCAGTGCTGCCGCCAGGTTGTCGACCCGGTGCTGTTCGTTGTCTTTGAGTTGTTGCAGTTGCTGGCCCAGCGTCGGCGCGCCAAATACGCCGCGCAGGCCTTGAGAAACATCACCCGCCTTGAGTGACTGACTGCCGAACGCATTCAATGAATCGCGCTCGGCGGCACTGTCCTGATTGAACAGGCTCGCCAGTGTGCTGCTGCCGAACACGCCGCCGTCACCCCCGCCAAAACCGAGGAAGCCGTGACCGGATCCATCAGCGCCGCTGTCGCTGCTGCTGAACACTTGCGCGATGAAGCTCGGGCTGAGGGCTCCGTGATTCATGAAAATATCGCCCAGCGGACGGATGCCATTGCCGATCACCCGTTGCTCGAAAAGCGGCGCGAAGGTCAGCGGGGAGCCGAGGTCGCCGGTCGGCGCGGTGAAAATGATCGGTTGCAACGGCACGTTTGGCGGCGGTGGCGGCGCCACCGGATCGCTGCTGCGAATCAGTGGATCGGGAATCACCACACTGGTTGGCGTAGTGGGAGGAACGACCGCCGGCACGGTGTTGATCGCGTAATTGTTCGAGCTGCTGACACCGCTGCCGCTGTTGCCGGACAGATCACTGACCCCGGCGCTGTTGACGCTGATGGCATTGCTGGCGCTGTTGACGTTGGCATTCGGCGTCAGGGTCGCGGTCCAGGTTTTGCCGCCGTCGCTGCTGCTCAGGTTGGACAAGGTGCCATTGCCAACATTGATGTCCGCCAGATCAAAACCACTGACCGCCTCATTGAAAGTGATGGTTACCTGTGAGGTCTGGCCGAGACCGAGATTCGGATTGGCAATCACCACCGTCGCCGTGGGCCGTTCGCTGTCGAGTGCGTAGTTGTTCGACACCGCCACCGTGCTGCCGACGTTACCGGCCAGATCCGTGACGTTGCTGGTGTCCAGCGCGATGAAGTTGCTCGGATCGCTGACGTTGGCGGTCGGCGTGAAGGTCGCGGTCCAGGTCTTGCCGCCATCACTGCTGCTGAGGTTGCTCAGATCACCGTTGGTCACGCTCAGGTCGGATAAGTCGAAATTGCTCACCGCCTCGCTGAAAGTGAAGGTCACCGTGGTGGTCTGGCCGATGCCCAAGTGCGAATTGGCGACCACGATGTCCACCGTTGGCCGGGTCGCATCCAGCGCGTAATTGTTGGAAATGGCGATGCTGGCGCCAAGGTTGCCGGCCAGATCCTGCACGCCGGCGGTGTCGACGATGATCAGGTTGGTTGCATCGTTGACATTGGCGGTTGGCGTCAGCGTGGCGGTCCAGGTGACGCCGCCATCGCTGCTGGTCAGGTTCGCCAATGTGCCGTTGGCAACACTGATGTCCGACAGGTCAAAACCGCTGACTGCTTCACTGAACGTGATGGTCACTGTGGTGGTTTCACCGATGCCCAGGCGATTGTCGGCGACCACGATGGTTGCAGTCGGCAACGCCGTGTCGATGGCGAAATTGTTCGAATCGGTGGTGCCGACGCCACTGTTGCCAGAAGCGTTGGTCACCCCACTGTTGTCGAGGGTGATCAGGTTGCTGGTGTCGGTGATGTTGGCGGTCGGCGTCAGCGTAGCGGTCCAGGTAATGCCGCCGTCGCTGGAGGCCACATTGCTCAAGGTGCCGTTGGCGATGGTCAGGTCAGCGTTGCTGAAACCGCTGACCGCTTCACTGAAGGTGATGGTCACCGTCGAGCTTTCGCCGGCCTTGAGCGAGCTGTCCGCAACGACAATGGTCGCCGTCGGCACTTCGGTCTGTACCGCATAGTTCGCCGAGTTGGTGGTGCCGGTGCCGGCATTGCCCGCCAGATCGCTGATGCCAGCGTTATTCAGCACGATCAGGTTGGTAGCATCGCTGAGGCCAATGGTCGGGGTAAACGTGGCGGTCCAGGTGATGCCGCCGTCGCTCGAAGAGACGTTGCTCAGCGTGCCGTTGGCGACGCTCAGGTCGGAATTGTCGAAGCCCGTGACCGCCTCGCTGAAGGTAATTGTGACGAGCGCGGTTTCGCCCGGGCGCAAGTCGGTATCACTGATAACGATGGTGGCGGTAGGGCGCTGGCTGTCGATCACATAGTTGCCCGAGTCGGTGGTGCCGCTGCCGGTGTTGCCCGCCACGTCAGTAATGCCGGTGTTGTCCAGGGTGATGATGTTGCTGGTGTCCGTGATGCCCGCCGACGGCGTAAACGTCGCCGTGTAGGTGATGTTGTCCGACGTACTCAATCCGGAGAGCGTGCCGTTGGCCACGGTCAGATCGGCCAGAGTCAAACCGCTCACCGCCTCGCTGAAGGTGATGGTCACAGTGGTGGTCTGGCCGACGCCCAGTGCCGAGTCGGCGAGTGCAATGGTTGCCGTTGGGCGTTGGGTGTCGATGGCGTAGTTGTTGGAGTTGGTGGTGCCATTGCCCGCGTTGCCGGAGGCGTTTTGCACGCCGCTGTTGTCGAGGCTGATCAGGTTGGAGGCGTCGGTGATGTTGCTGGTTGGCGTGAACGTCGCCGTCCAGGTGATGCCGCCATCGCTGCTGCTCACCGCCGTCAGCGTACCGTTGGCAATCGTCAGGTCGGCATTGTTGAAACCGCTGACGGCTTCGCTGAAGGTGATGGTCACCGTCGTCGTCTCACCAATCGTCAGGCTGTTGTCAGCGACGACGATGGTCGCGGTCGGTGCCACGGTGTTGATGGTGAAGTTGCCCGAGTTGGTCGTGCCCGTGCCGGTGTTCCCGGCCAGGTCAGCGATCCCGGTGTTGGCCAGGGTGATGATATTGCTGGTGTCGTTGACCCCCACGGTCGGCGTGAACGTCGCTGTCCAGGTGATGCCGCCATCCGCGCTACTGACCGCCGTGAGCGTGCCGTTGGGCACGGCGAGGTCGGCGTTGCTGAAACCGCTGATCGCTTCGCTGAAGGTGATGGTCACCAGTGAGGTTTCGCCGGCGCTCAGGGCAGGATCGGCGATCACGATGGTCGCGGTCGGCCGCTGGGTGTCGATGCTGTAATTGTTCGAATCGGTGGTGCCGCTGCCAGCGTTACCGGCCAGGTCGGCAACACCGGTGTTGTCCAGCGTCACCAGGTTGGTGGCATCGGTGATGTTCGCACTCGGCGTAAACGTCGCCGTCCAGGTAATCCCGCCGTCCGCACTGCTGACCGCCGTCAGAGTGCCGTTGGCGATGGTCAGGTCGGCGTTGGTGAAACCGCTCACCGCTTCACTGAAGGTGATGGTCACCAGCGAGGTATCGCCGATTTTCAAAGTATTTTGCGCGAACACCACGGTGGCGGTCGGCCGCACGGTGTCGATCGCGTAATTGTTGGAATCGGTGGTGCCGACGCCGGTATTGCCCGCCAGATCGGTGACCCCGCTGTTATTCAGCGTGATGAGGTTGGTGGCGTCAGTGATGCTGCTGGTCGGCGTGAAAGTGGCCGTCCAGGTGATGCCGCCATCCGCGCTGCTGACTGCGCTCAACGTACCGTTGGCAATGCTCAGATCGGCGTTGGTGAAACCGCTGACCGCCTCACTGAAGGTGATGGTCACCAGAGAGGTTTCACCGATTTTCAGCGCGTTGTCGGCGACCACGATGGTCGCCGTCGGCCGCGCGGTGTCGATCGCGTAGTTGTTGGAGTTGGTGCTGCCAGTGCCGGCGTTGCCGGACAGGTCATTGACACCGGTATTGTCCAGAGTGATCAGGTTGGTGGTGTCGGTGACGCTCGTGGTTGGCGTCAGCGTGGCGGTCCAGGTGATGCCGCCGTCGCTGCTGCTCAGTCCGCTCAAGGTGCCGTTGGCCACCGTCAGGTCGGCGGCGGTGAAGCCGCTCACCGCTTCGCTGAAGGTGATGGTCACCACAGAGGTTTCGCCTGCCGCGAGATTGGTGTCGGCAACGACAATGGTCGCTGTCGGACGCACGGTGTCGATGGCGTAATTGGCTGAATCGGTGGTGCCGCTGCCGGCGTTGCCGGCCAGATCCGCCACCCCGGTGTTGTCCAGGGTAATCAGGTTGGTGGCATCGCTAATGCTCGCGTTCGGGGTGAACGTCGCTGTCCAGGTGATGCCGCCGTCGGCGCTGCTGACGTTGGTCAGCGTACCGTTGGCAATTGTCAGGTCGGCGTTGGTGAAACCGGATACCGCTTCGCTGAAGGTAATGGTCACCAGAGATGTATCGCCAATTTTCAGCGCGGTGTCGGCCATGACGATGGTCGCGGTCGGGCGCTGGGTATCGATCGCGTAATTGTTCGAGTTGGTGGTGCCAACACCGGCCACGCTGTCGGACACTGCCGCCACCCCGGTGTTGTCGAGGGTGATGAGGTTGGTGGTGTCGGTAATGTTGTTGGTCGGCGTGAAGGTCGCCGTCCAGGTAATTCCGCCGTCGGCGCTGGAAACACTGGTCAGCGTGCCGTTGGCAATGGTCAGGTCGGCGTTGGTGAAACCGCTGACCGCACGACTGAAGGTGATGGTCACCAGCGACGTTTCGCCGATTCTCAGCGCGGTATCGGCGACCACGACGGTGGCGGTGGGTGGTTCCACGTAAGCGGTGTTGAGCGTACCGCCGTTGTTGTAGATCCCCACCAGTGCGCTCGGCGTCGTGCCGGTCGAACCGCCGTTGGAAAGACCCCCGCCACCGCTGGCGGCGCCGTTGCCGCTGATCGCCGCGAAGTTACTCGCGGTGATCAGCACCACACCGCCGTTGTTCCAGATCGCTCCGACGCCGCGACCGCCGGCACCGCCATCGGCACCGTTGCTGCCGACCCCACCGCCACCACCACCGCCGCCGCCGGCAGCAATGTTGTTGCTGATGACCGAGGTGCCGATGACTTTCAGGGTGCCGCTCGAAGCGTTGTAGATACCGCCCGCCGCATTGCCGCCGACGCCGCCGACTTTGTCCCAGCCGGAACCACCGCCGCCGCCGCCAATCGACAGGCTGCCGTTGCTCGCCGAACCGCCATTGCCGCCATGACTGTAACCGGCACCGGCGCTGCCGCCATTGCCGCCCACGCCACCGGTGCTGGTGCCGCCTCGGCCGCCCATGTCGGTCGGGCTGTAACCACCGCCATAACCGCCGGCATTGGCACTGCCTGCGCCGCCGGCATAAGTGCCAGTGGCTGGGCCGGACGAACCACCATGGCCACCGGTCTGGCCACCGATACCCGCGCCACCGCCACCGCCACCGCCGACATAACCGCCGGTCACCCCCCCGCCGCCGCCACCGCCGGAAGCGGCGTTCGCGGTCACGGTGACGTTGTTCAGGGTAAGAGTGCCGGCGTTGAAAATGCCGCCGCCCATGGCGCCCGCCGCCGCCGAGCCGCCATTACCGCCGTTGCCCGCCACCAGACCTTTGGTGATCACCAGGCCGTCGAGAGTCACGGTGCTGCCGGAGGTGACTTCCACCACGCGGGTTTTGTACTGACCATCGAGGGTCACGTCGGCGACGCCGTCGTTGTTCAGGTCGCCATCGACGGTGATGTTCTTGTTGATCAGCAATTCCGACGTGAGCTGAACGGTCATGCCGGAACTGAACGTGACAATGTCGCCGTTCTGCGCCGAAGCCAGCGCCGCGCGCAGGGAGCCGACACCCGAGTTGAGGTTGTTGGTCGCCGTCCAGGTGGCCAGGCCCCACTGGTACTCGCTCATGGCTTTGCTCGACAGCACGTTGGCGCTTTCGATGGTGCCGGTGGCGATCTCCAGATCCCAGTCGCCGCCGACACCGGTGCGATTGTTCGAAGCGGCCACATCACGTCCGGTCAACTGCGCCAGCGAATCGACGAAACTCAAGCCACGATCACCTTCGGCGGTGTAGCAGCCGTAAATCAGGATGTCGCCGCCAGCATTCATGTCCTTGCCGATTTCCGCGAGGACCGCGCTGCGCTGGGCGACGTTGTCTGCCGAGAGATAACTGTTGCCCAGCCACAAGTCACCGGCGTTACCGTGGGCAATGATCTGCACCGAGCTGACGCCGTGATGTTGATCGAGAAAATCGGCGATCTGCTGCAAACCGTCCTTGGTCGCGTCGAGTTTTACTACCTGCGTGCCGGGAGCAATCCCTTGCAGCAGGCTGTCGGCATCCTTCACCCGCGAATCGACGAACACCACACTCTGACCGGGCACCGCGACCGGGCTGGCCGCCGGCGTGGCATCAGCCTGGCCGTGGGTGTCTTTACTCGCTACGGGATGATCGGCTGCCGGCGCCTTGGCCGCATCGGCAGCGGTGGGTGCATGGTTGTCGGCTTGCGCAGCGGTATCGGCCACGGTGGCGGCCACCGCGCCGTCGAACAGCATGCGCGGCTCCAGCGACATGATCATCGGCGAGGCCAGCGAACGCTGACCTGCGGTTGCCCGAGACCTGACTTTTGCACCGCCAAAAATGCTCCACCACATGTTGCTCACCCGAACTCGAACGAAGATACGTAAGGCATCAATGAAAAACGCCGCGATCAACTGATCGCGGCGTCGGATTTCATACGAATGACATTGGCGGCGCTGGCTGAGCCATCGAGCCAAAAGGACAAATCTGCGTATTGCTTGAACAGGTCGGGCGGCAGAATGGTGCGCCGTGACTGCAAGGCCACTTTCGGTTTGACCTTGTGCAGGCCAGCCAGGCCAAGGCCTTGGTCGAACGCCGGCGCGTCATAGGCCAGATGTTCGAAATCGTGCTCGAACCAGGGCTCACCGATAAATTCATAGACCAGCCGCAGCACGCGCTCCGGTGCCTGGGTCAACAAGTCGTAATCGATGATCAGCAGTGAGTCAGCGTGTTCGCCGTAATAGGCTTCCTTGAGCGCAGCCCAGGCAAAACCTACCAGGCGATTGCGCTGAGCCAGGGTTTCGCAGCGGCTGTACACCGTGTTGCGCTCGACGGCATCGCCAAACAGCTTGGTGTTTTCAAAGGGATTGGCGCGGTACAAGCGTTCAAGACTGTCCATGACCCAAGCGACGTTGCGTACGCAGGCGATGACTTTGGCTTGCGGAAACAGATCGTTGAGTGCCGGCAGACGCGAGCTCCACTGCCGATTGGTGTCGAACACCACCGGTTTGTCGGCCTTGTCGGCATAGTAGGAGTCGAACAGACCACGCAACAGGCGACGGCGCATGTCGGTGTCAATTACCGCGCCGTATTCACTGCCGGCGCTGCATTGCTCGAGGACACTGGCGAACAGCGATCCGACCGGGCTGGTCATGCCGGCGTGAAAGCGCGGGTTCTGCAAAAGAATCGCAGAAAGCAGGGTGGAGCCTGAGCGCGGCAAGCCGGAGATAAAGTGGAACTGCTGCAATCCCTTCACCCTGATCTAAAGTCCTTTTGTCCGACAAAGCGTAGTCCAACAACCCCCCTGCGACTAGTAGTGTTTTGATATCAATTCAGAGCAAAAAGAACTAACCAGTTAATTTTTTATCGCGGATTTAAAGGTGAAACGTTTTAGTCTGAACAGTCGCTATTCGGCTGCGGATTTCGGCGTGATCAAGCGCACTTGTGCCCCGCCCGCATGGACTTGCGCGCTGATCTGCCAAGTGGCGGGCAGCGCTGCAAACTCTGTCGGGTCATCCTGGGTGCCGACCAGCCATATCCGCGCGTTGCCAGAAACCTCGGCAAGGCTGTCGAGGTAGACATCGTCGCTGACCAGCGTACCGAAACCATATTGATTCGGCCGCGTCGAGCGGCCGTCTGCAGCCGGCGGCGTGTACAGCCGCACCTGTGCGTCGGTGCGATCGTAGTAGACGTAACTCAAGTACCAGAGCATGTCGCTGGTGATGATGCGATCTCCGGGCTGGAAATGCTGATTGACGTAGTTCACCACGCGATCGAACTGATCACTGCTGTCGACCGCGGCGTTGTTGTTCAGACCAACCATTTCCACCCCGAGCAATACCACCAGCACCGCCAACGCGAGGACCCGCACGCGGCTGTACAAACGGTCGATGGCCAGCGCCGCCAGCAGCGGCAAACCCAAGGCGTAGGCGGTCAGATAGCGCTCGATGAATACCGGCGTGATGAACGACACCGCAAACACCAGCAACAGCGGTAAGCCGGTGTACAACGCCAGCAGGACACTGCCGCGCGACACGCTGCGATCACGAATGACCGCCACCGCCGTCAGCAGCAGCAATGCCAGCGGCAACGCGCCGAACACCAGCAACGGCAGATGTTCGCCGTCATCCTGGATCAGCCATGTCCAGATCATCGACGGCAACGACGCCAGCGTCACCGGGTCTTCCCAGCCGACATCGCCACCGACCTTGAGTTGTTCCATGTGCTGCGTCAGATCGAGCAGGTTGGGCAGCCACGGCAGGTACAACGCCGCGATGGCCAGATTCGCCAGCCACCAGCCCGGGCGCTGGATATGCCGCAAGCGATAGCCGCGCTGGAACCGGATCACTCCCAGATAAACCCAGTGACACAGCGCCGCCAGCACCGCGAAGTAATGGGTATAGAACGCCGCCGTCATCAACAGCGCATAAACCACCAGATAGCGATGACGCTGCGGCCGGCGGATCCAGTAGACCAACGCCAGCGTCGCGGCGATCAACAACAGGCCGAGCAGCGAATACATGCGCACTTCCTGGCTGTAGCGCACCGCCGTCGGCAACAGCGCCAGCAGCAGGCCGGCGAGGATCGCAGCGCGGCGCGTGGCCAAGCGATCCACCAGCCAGACGCCCATTCCGACTGCGGCGAGGCCGGCCAGAGCGCTAAGACAGCGAATGGCAAAAATCCCGTCGCCGAACAGTTCGATCCAGCCATGCAGCAGCATGAAGTACAGCGGCGGATGCACATCGAACGCCGCGTGGCGCCAGATATCGCCCAGCGAGTAGCGCGCCAGTAGCAGGCTGGAACCTTCGTCGCCCCAGATCGCCGCCGCAGTCAGGTCGTAAAAACGCACAGCGGCGGCCAAGAGCAGGATCGGCAGCAGCCAGTGCTCCCTCGCCCAACGGATCAAGGGCAAGCGGACAAACCACGAACCCGGCGTCGCATGCGGATCCTGTGTGTCGCCCACCGGTGTCACTCTGTTGACCTCCATCGCTTCCTCTTGCCGTGCCACGACACCACGCCTGTATGAGCCCGAACCTGCCAGTCACTCTAGGTCAGGCGCAGGAGACCCGTCGATGCCGATTTGCGACTTCACGACACCCGGCAACCTTGCCAATCCGCGTCTACGCTCTGGCGTGGCGTGACCTGGCCACGGAGTGCCAAGGCAATAGCACCAGCCTGATCCCACTAGCGGCCCGCCGACAACCAATCAGAAGGATAAGGACTTTATGGACGTTTACATGGGCACTGTTCTGACGTTTGCCTTCAACTACGCGCCCAGCGGCTGGGCCTTGTGCAACGGTCAGATCATCGGCATCAACCAGAACCAGGCGTTGTTTGCATTGCTGGGCACCACCTACGGCGGCAACGGTACCGTCAACTTCGGCCTGCCCAACCTGCAGAGCCGCATGCCGATCTGCCAAGGCAATGGCGGGGGCCTGACGCCGAGAGTCATGGGCGAAATCTCCGGCGCCGAACAAGTCACCGCCACCCTCAACAACCTGCCGAACCACACTCACACCCTCGCCGGCCTCACCGCCACCACCACCGTGCAACTGGCCAACCCGGCCAGCAACCCGGTGGGCGCTCCGACGGCGACCAATGCCTACATCGGCGCTTCGGGGACCGGGCCGGGTCTGGCGAATATCTTTTCCGATGCCCAGGGCACCTCAGCCATTCCTCTCAAAGGTGCTGCGACCACTATCAGCGGCACAATCTCGCCAACTGGCAACGGCTTACCGCTGCCCATCATGAACCCGTATCTGGTGATGAACTTCAGCATCGCGCTGAACGGTATTTTCCCTTCGCGTAACTGATCGACCACCGGGGGATCACCCTCCCCCGGCTCCCCTCTTTGCCGGAGCGAGACCATGCTGCAATCGGTTAAAAGCCAACATTTCCAGGCCCTTCTCGGGCGGATCGGCACCCTGTATCTGCCCGATGGCAGCGCATTGCAAATCCATATCGGCGAACTCGCAGAGAAACCGCTGGCGCAAATGCGTTACAGCGAGCGCATGCCATTCAGCGTCGAACTGAGCAGCCTGGAAGCGACTGAATTCGTCGATGGTTTATGTACACTGGAGTTGCCTGAACTGGGGCGAGTGGACGGCATCTTCGTGTCGCGCGTACCACCGATGGGGCGGCCGCCAGAGCTGGCTTACTTCCACATCACCTTCAACTGACCCGAACCCAAGGAGCAGCCTTCGGCGGCTCCTGCACGGAGATTACTGGGGATACCAGACCAGTCGCTCCGCCGCCGGGTTGCTTTCTTCAACCGCAAACCCGAGCGCGAGGTAATGCCGTCGCGCATGGGGATTGCTGGTCCAGACCACCGTCGCCACCGGGCAGCGAATCTGCTGCGCGGCTTTCTGCACGCCTTGCAGCACCGCCCGCCCAAAACCCTGGCCACGCGCCTGCGGAATGAACGCCAGGTACAACACGCGAATCTCGTTGGCGCCGAAATCAGTACTCAACGCGCCAATCGCCGTGCCGAGTTTTTCTACCACGTAGTGCATGGCGTTGGGGTAGTTGTCGGCCATGCCCTGCTCCTGCACCTGAAACTGCTGCGCGACCAGTTGCTGCACCTGTTCCTGCTCGCCGTCGACCCATTGCAGGTCCGGCCGCGCCGTCTGATACAGGCCCTGCAAAAATGGCGCGTCGGTTGCCCGCGAAGGTCGCACCACCAATCCGTCTGCCGCCACTGCTGCGTTGTCCGCCATCGTGCTCTCCGTTAGAAACCGCTTTCCCTGACCCCCAGCGCCGCCATTCGGCGCCAGGCTACGCCGAGCAACGATTCACCGCTACCCTGCAAAATCACAACACCGCGCAACGGTTGCGGCGGTGTCGGCGCGGTATCGAGCACGCTGAGCCGTGCGCCGTATTGCGCCTGCACCGGTTCGGCCCGCTGCTGTTGATCGCGGCGCACGGCAATCGGCCCGTGGTGATCGGAGGTCAGCGCCTCCTGATCGACGTAGGCCACGCCATTGGTGTCGATTTCATTCAATTGCACGGCGAGCGCCGGGTGCATCGGGTCATCGGCGATGAAGCGGCCACTGGCCCCGGGCTTGACTCGCCACAATTCGGCTTCGGCGAGATAACCGCGCAGGCGCGCGCCGTCTTCGACGACCCGTGCCAGTGCATCCTTGCTCGACAACCAGCGCCCGACCGTCATGTTCGGCAGCAGATCACGCACGCTGCCGGCCTGCGGTGCGCGCAGCAGCAAGCGTTCGCGTTGCGCCGTCAGCCCGCGGTATTCGGCGACCGCTTCGGCCAATCGCTGCTCGACAATGCCAGCGTCGGCGGCGGTTTCGCTGCGACTGGCCTGACGACGCATCAACAGCTGCTGGATCTGGATTTCCCGGCGCACGATCGCCAGCCGCGATTCTAGATCCGGTGACTCCAGTTCGATCAGCACATCGCCCTGCGCGACTTTCTGCCCGTCCGTCACCTTCACCGCTTTGACCCGCGCCGCCGTCGGCGCGTGCAGGGCACTGGCGCGCCCGGCCTCGAGCATGGTCGGCAACTCCACCGAACTGCGCCACGGCACGATCAGCACCAGCAACAATCCGAGCAGCGCCAACCCACTGAGCAGCACGCGCGGGCCGTGCGCCTGTTCGCGGCGGCTCCACCACTGGCGCCACTCACGCATGATCGGCAGAAAAATGAACCACACCAGTTCCACCAGCATCAGGAAGATCCCCAACACCTTGAAAAACAGGTGATAGACCGCCAGTGCGATCCCGAAAAACAACGCCGCACGCCACAACCATGAGCCATACCCCCAGATCAGCAAACGCCGTTGCATCTTCGGCGACCAAGGCTCCGGCGCCGGGGCGCCATAACCGAACAAAAACTCGCGCAGACGCCAACGGCACAGGGCAAATGCGCGCCCCTGCAAGTTGTCGACTTCCCAGAAATCACTGATCAGAAAATAACCATCAAAACGCATGAACGGATTGAGGTTGACCACCAGCGTGGTGATCCACGTGGCGCTGGCGAGCATGAACGCCGCTGTGCGCCCCGGTCCATCCGGCAGCAACGACCATGCGAGTAGCGCAATACACGCCAACAGCAATTCCGCGAGCACACCGCCGGCACCGATCAGCAATCGCGCACGGCGATCATTGACCCGCCAGGCGTCGCTGACATCGGTGTAGAACATCGGCAGCAAGACCATGAACGCCACGCCCATGCTCTGCACTCGACACCCGGCGCGCTTGGCCATGAACGCATGGCCGAATTCGTGACAGAGCTTGGCAAAGAACAACGCCACGCCAAACGCCAATGCGCCGCCGAGGCTGAACAGGTGTGGAAACGTGCCGATAAAACGCTGCCAGTCGCGCGCCACCAGAAACACACCCAACGCCAGCGTCGCCGGTAAACCGTAACGCAGCAGGCGCGGGCCGAAGCGCGCAAGCCACGGCCACGCGCGATTGAGAAACGCGTCCGGGCGCCACAGCGGAATACGGAAAAACAGATATTGATGCAGGAGGATTTGCCACAGGCTTTGCTTCTGCGCCAAGGCCTTGAGGCGGTAGCTGGCGCGCTGTTGATCGTCGAGCGCACTGATCAAATCGTGTCCGCGCAAGAACTCCAGCAACTGCTCAAGCTCGGTGCCGGCCAACGGTAAACCCGGCTCGCGATTGGCCGCGCGCAAGACTTGCTCGGCGTCGCCCAACGACCAATGGCGCAACAAGCGCATCGCCGCCGTGCCCAGTTTGAAATAACGCCCGCGCACCGGATCGGCGAGGGTCCAGCGCGGCGAACCGTCCAAGGCCGGCGCCGCGGGCGACAGTTGCAGGTCGGCACGCAGGCTCGGCAGATTCATCTACAGACCCACACTCTGGCGCAAACCGGCCAGTGGCCGGCGCAGCAAGTACAGCGCCAGCGGCGCGCGGTCGCCGAAGATTTTCGCCGTGCCGCGCAGGCCGATGCGTGGCGGTGCCTCGGTAAAATTGGCGTCGAGCCGATAGGCCAGTTGCCCGCCCGCCGTCGGCTGCGCCTCGTACGCCGAGCGTTCCAGTGTGGCGAGATGGCGCTTCAGCGGATCGCTGTCGAGAAACAACGCCACTTCGGCACCAGGCTCCAACGAGATCGCGTCGCCCACCGCCAGTTCGATACGTAGTTCGGCCTGATTGGGGTCGGCAATTTCCATCAGGCGTTCGCCAGTCTGCACCGGTTTGCCGGTCAAGCGCTCGGCGTCGGCGAACACCGCGATGCCATCACGTTCGGCACGCACTTCGCTGCGCTTGAGCAGCTCACGGGCGTAGTCACGTTCGGCGCGCTTCTGCTCAACCCGAGCGGCGAGCAAGTCGACTTTTGCGCTCGACTCGGCATCAGCAAACGAGCGCTGGGAATTGGATTTCAGTTCAGCTTCGGCCACACCCAGCGCACGCTCAGCGACGTCGGCCTGCGCCTTGAGCGTGGTGCTTTCGAAACGCACCAGCACATCGCCGTTTTTTACAGTTTGATTGGGTTTGACCAGAAACTCGGCGATTACTCCGTCCAGCGGCGCCGCCACCACGCGGCCACCCAGCGGTACCACTTCGGCCGGGGCCAGCACCGATTGACGCACCGGAAGCAACAGCCCGAGCAACAGCACCGCGAGCAACGCCACCTGACGCTTGCGGGTCCAGCGCAGCCGCCACGGTTTGCGCGGTTGCAGCGCCAGCCAGGCGTGGCTGTAGGTGTCACCGAGTTGCGACAGCAAGACTTGTTCGGAAGGATTCCACGGCACATCGCGCGCCAGCCACAAGCCGCCGAACACCTGCGCGTCGCGATCCACCAGCGGTAACCAGAACACCTGCGCAGCGGACAGACTGCGCCAGTCGGCCTGGATCGATTCGCTGAGCAGTTCCGGCGCGATCACCCGCGCTTGCTTCAGCACATCCTGCTTGAACAACTGCGCCACGGCCTGCTCGACGAACGCCACGAACGGCGCATTCGGCTCAACCGCACTGACGCCCGTCACGGCTTGTACCTTGCCGGCGATCAATAACGCGGCATGGCGAAAGCCAAACAACGACTGGCCGTCATTGACCAGGCTGTAGGCCAGTTGCGCGGCATCACGGGCAGCGCGAGTCTGCCGTTCAAGGTCGAGAAACCGTGCGAACACCTGTTCAGCGCCGCCGCTCACCGGGGCGTTCACTTAAGCTCCGGGAAACGCGCGGTGCCGCTCATGCCGGCGAGCAAACCTTTGGCTTCGGGAAGTGTTGCGACCAGCAACAGGGTCTGACTGCCCTCATCGATTCGCGCGCCGAGGCGTTTGACCGTGGCGTCGATGGCCTGGCCGGTTTCATCGGGAACGAAGCTGAAGGTCTGGCCGGGCTTGAGTCTGGCCATCCAGCGCGACGGCACCAGCAAATGAATCTCGAGGGTACGGTTATCGACGACATCGAGCAGCGGTGCACCGGCCGGCACGCTTTCATAGCGCTGCACCTTGCGCTCAACCACTTGCCCGTCGAACGGCGCGACGACGCTGCAGCGCTTGACCTGCACTTGATACACCTGGGATTGCGCCTGGGTTTCGCTGACCTTGGCCTCGGCCCGCGCCACTTCGAAACGCCCGACAGAGTTGAGTGCAGCCAACTGTTTGTTGTGCGCCAGCTCTTCACCGGCACCCCGGCTGGCCGCTTGTGCGGCATTGAGCTGTGCTTGATAAGCAGAGCAATCGAACTTCGCCAGCGTATCGCCCTTCTTGAACGACTCGCCCTCACTGAACGGCAGTTCGACAATCCGCCCGGAAAGCTCACTGGCCAGCGTCGCCTGATCGCGCGCCCGCAACACCCCCCGCGCCTCACTGCTCGCGGTGGCCGCCGCCGTCCCCGGATTATCCAGCAGCGGATCGTCTGGCCCGGGCGTTTGCGCCTGAACTGCACACGTAACTAAGGTCAATCCGATAACCCAACCGCGAAAACGCTGCATAACCGCTACTCCCTGACGGATGTGCGGAGTCTACGACAGCGGGGGTTAGCGTCAAGCGAAAGGCCATCACTCTTCGGAAATGTAATGTTTCAAAAGAGAAAGCCGCTCAATGACCGTTTAAGAGATGTAGGCAAATTCCGGCGTCCTACACGAGTTGGGGATACTGCTGATTGCTCACTGCGAAAACGGCGATAGACAGGCTACCTATGCAAATAGGCGCGGAGCGAATTTACCTCTCTCTGCAACAACCTCTAATACACAAGCCCTTAAATGGCTTGACCATGGCGGATACCAGCAACCAAAACTGACAAGCCGGTGCTGGAGCTAAACCAGCGAAGTGAGCGTGCAATTATTTGGTGGTTGACCTGCATGACGCGCTCAATCTAGGATTGCCTTACTCAACCCCGTACGTAGCGATTCAGTTCGCTGGCAGTTGGGGTGAAGAAACCGGCCTAGGCCGGTTTTTTCGTTTCTGAGGAATAATTTGTGCGTACTGCTTTCTTTGTTGATGGCTACAACTTGTTCTATGGGCTGCTCGCGGGCCCCCCCTATAAATGGCTCAATCTCGAAGGTTTGCTGATTCATGTCGCACACATCGAAAACCCGCAGAACGCCGTTGTCTCGATTGACTATTTCACCTCATCAATAAAACCAGAACTCGCGACGCTGGGCCGAATTTCAAAAGAGGCCCAAGACACTTACATAAGGGCACTGCGCACGACCAATGTCAGAGTGCATTTTGGTCGGCATCATCTTGAGCAGGCTAAAGCGCCTCGATTCATCGACAAAAACACCAAGGCCTCACGTCAGGACAAGGTCGACATCTGGAAGCTTGAAGAAAAGGAAACCGACGTTCATATCGCGATCAGCATGTATCGCACTGCCTGCCAGCAGGCAATGTTCGCAACGCAAGATCGCGTCGAACAACTCGTACTGGTTTCGAGTGACACTGATATCACCCCCGCATTGAGAGCAATACGTGCGGACTTTCCTCACCTAACCATCGGCGTCATTCTTCCTCACAGGGCAGGTTTGAATCGGCCCACCCCGGGTTCTCTGAAAGATCACTCTCACTGGCTGCGCCGCGTGATCACAGAGGAAGAATTGCTCATTAATCAGTTTCCAGGCCGAGTAGCCACGCACAAAAAACCAGCGTTCAAACCGGATTATTGGTAGGTACTTCTGCCGGATACACCGACTCCCATCCCCCACCCAACGCCTTGTACAAACCCACCATCGCCAACGAAACACCGGTCGAACTCTCAACCCACTGCTCCTGCGTCGCCAGCAGCGCGCTTTGCACGGTGAGGACGTTGACGAAATCGACCACGCCTTCGACGTATTGCTGTTGCGCGGTGCGCAGGGCGATCTGGTTCTGGCGGACGGCTTCGGCGAGGCTGTCACGGCGGCGTTGACTGGCGTTGTAGGCGGTCAGTTGATCATCGATTTCGTGCCATGCGCGCAGTACGGTTTGCTGGTAGGCGACGGCCGCTTCCTGCTGCTGGGCTTCGCGCAGTTGCAGCATGCCGCGCAGGCGTCCGCCGTCGAACAGCGGCAGGCTGAATTGCGGGCCGATGCCGAACGCGCGTGAGCCCCACGAGCCAAAGTCGCTGAGTTGCATGGCTTGCGAGCCGAGGTTGCCGGACAAGGTGATACGCGGATAGAAATCACCCTTGGCCACGCCGATATTGGCAGTGGCGGCGTGCAGACGCGCTTCGGCCTGGCGGATGTCCGGGCGGCGTTCGGCCAGTTGTGACGGCAGGCCGATGGCGACTTGCAGCGGCGACTGCGGTACGGCGGCGTCTGTAGATAACTCCTTGGCCAATGCCTGTGGCGGTTCGCCCATCAACAGGCTGATCGCATTGATCAGTTGCGATTGGCGCTGTTCCAGCGCGGGCAGGCGCGACTCGATCGCGGCGACTTGCGCGGCGGCTTCGGCAACGTCGAGGTCAGTCGCCACGCCGTCGGCCAGGCGCAGTTGCGAGAGTTTCAGGCTGTGCCGGGCGACGTCGAGGTTCCGCTCGGTGACGGCGCGGGTGTTTTGCACGCCGCGCAGTTGAATGTAGTTTTGTGCGGTGTCGGCAAGCACCGCCAGCAACACCCCACGACGGTCGTTTTCGGCGACTTCGAGGTTGGCGTCGGCGGCTTCGGTTTCGCGGCGCACGCGACCCCAGAAATCCAGTTCCCACGATGCGGAAAAACCGGCGTCCCACAGGTTGAAAGCGGAATCGCCGTTGTGTCCGGACGGATCGTTCAGGCCTTTGCCGCTGTTGCGTTCGCGCGCGTAACTGCCACTGGCGGCGGTGTTCGGATAACGATCAGCGGTGATCACCTGGCGAGCGGCGCGGCTTTGTTGCAGACGGCTGCTGGCCAGTTGCAGGTCGAGGTTGCTCTGCACCGCACGTTGAGTGAGCGCGGAGAGTTGCGGGTCGTGGAAGACTTCCCACCAGCGTTCGTTCAGGGGTTCGCTGATGGCTTGGCTGGGGGCGGAATTGGCAGGTTTGGCCCAGTCGGCGATTTGTGTGGCTTCGGGTTTCTGGAAATCAGGGCCTACGGTGCAGGCGCTGAGGCTTACTGCAAGCAAGATACTTAAAGTGAGTGGCTGCCACTGGCCTCTTCGCGAGCAAGCTCGCTCCCACAGGGGGGCTGCGGTGTTGCCGAGGTCCAATGTGGGAGCGAGCCTGCTCGCGAAGGCGTCGGTTCGATCAACACGGCTCATCGCTGAGTCACCTCACGCACCGACGTCGCCGAGCTTCTGGTATCAATGCTCGCCTCCACCGACATGCCCACCCGCAACCGTTCGGCCAACGGCTGCCCCGGTTCCAGCATGATCTTCACCGGAATCCGCTGCACCACCTTGGTAAAGTTGCCGGTGGCGTTGTCCGGTTTCACCGCCGCAAAGGTCACGCCCGTCGCCGGGGCGATACTCTCGACACGACCGGTCAGCGCTTCACCACCCAGGCTGTCGACGCGTACTTGCACCTCTTGCCCTGGCTGCACGTCAGTCAGTTGCGTCTCCTGAAAGTTCGCCACGACATATGCCTGCTTCAAAGGAACCACCGCCAGCAGCTTGCTGCCCGGCGTCACATAGGCACCAACACGCACCGCACGCTCGCCGATCATGCCGTCCTGCGGTGCAGTGATACGCGTGTAAGAGAGTTCAAAACTGGCGATTTCCAGCGCCGCTTGTGCGTGCTTCAAACTGCCTTCGGCGGCATCCCGCTGAGCCGTGAGAATGTCGACCTGCTTGCGCTCTGCCGCCAGTTTCGCCGTGGCGGTGTCGAGATGCGCCGTGGCTTGATCGATGCGAGTACGCGCCTGTTGCGCGTTCTGCACCGTACCGGCACCAACGCCGGCCAAATGGTTGTAGCGATTCAACTCCTGCTGGGCGAAAGCCATTTCAGCTTTGGCCGACACCACCGAGGCCTGCGCCTGGGCGATCACCGAAGTCTGGCGTTCCAGCGTCGCTTTGGCGTTCTGCAATTGCGCCCGCGCGACCAGGGTCTGCGCGTCCGCCGCTTCGGCTGACGCGCGCAAATCGCGATCATCAATCAGCGCCAGCAATTGCCCGGCCTTCACTTGCTGGTTGTCTTCCACCAGCACTTCCTTGATGAAACCGGCCACACGCGGCACCACCAGGGTGTAGTCGGCAGAGACAAAGGCGTCGTTGGTGTTTTGCTGGGTGCGTTTGCCAAACACGCCGGGCAGCGCCAGATACACCAGCACGCCGACGGCCAGCGCGGCCGCGATGGCCACCGCGAGTTTTTGCTTTGCTTGAGTCGTCATAAAAACCTTCATTGTTCAGTGCAGCAATCAGGTCGACGCGCGGGGCGGAAAGATCCGCGTCGGCAGCCAGAAAATCAGCAGGATCAACGCCACCGCGACGCCGGCCATGCACACATAGAGATCGGAAGAAGTCAGCACCACGGCTTGTTCGTGCAGGCGATGGGCAAGGCCCGGATCGCTGCGATCGGCAAGCGGCGAATTGCCGAGGCTGTCGACCAACATGGTCGAGTGGAAATGCAGACGCGCCGTAGTCAGCGCCTCAAGCACCCCGGTGGCGACCACCGCCGCCAGACCTTTCACGGTGTTGAACCACGCCGAGGCAAACGGACCGTCCGTTGGCTGGATGCTGCCGGTCGAGAGCATCAACAGCGGCAGCACCGACATCGGCTGGCCGAAGATCTGCAGCCATTGCAGAACGTAGAAGTTGTCGCGAATCCATTCTGAAGTCAGCAGCGATCCGCCCAGGCAGGACAGCGTCAACATGCTCAAACCCATGCCAAGCACCCAGCGGCAATCGACCCAGCGCAGGTTGCACAACGCTGCCACCAACGGCAGCGCAATCAGTTGCGGCAATGCGGCGATCAGCATGATCGGTGCGGTCTGCGCCGGGCGATAACCCTGCACCTGCGCCAGATAACTCGACGGAATCAACACCACCGCCTGCAGAACTATCAGCACACCGGCCAAGGTCATCAAGGCGAACGACAGGTTACGAATACCGAGCATCTGCAATTTGAAAAACGGGATCGGCTGCGACCACTCGTTGATCAGGAACGCCACCAGCAGCAGCGAGCCGGCGCCGAGCAATCCACAGATCAGGCTCGACTCGAACCAGTCCAGCCGATTGCCCTGCAGCAAACCGATCACCAACATGCAGATCGCCGGAAAGCCCAGCAGCAGGCCTTTCCAGTTGAACGATTTGAGGCGCTCCAGGCGTAGCGGGTCCTGCGGAATACCCCACGCGACCATCGCCATGGCGATCAGACAAGGCACGATGATTTGCCAGAACGTCCACTGCCAGCCGACGTATTCCGTCCACAAACCGGCCAGCGGCGTGCCGAGGCCGGGGCCGAATGTCGCCGTCAGTGCGTATCCGGCCAGACCGTAAAGCTTGATGTTCGCCGGCAAAAAGCGCAGGGCGACGGTCATCAGCATCGGTGGCAGCGCACCGCCTGCCAGCCCTTGCAGGATGCGCATCAGCAGCAGACTTTCGTAGTTCGGCGCGAATGGACACAACACGCCGAGCAACGTGAACAGACCGATCGCGCAAAGGGTGAAGCGGCGCAACGAGAAGGTCACCGAACACCACGGCGCGAAGGCCATGGCCGCGACCGAAGTGGCGGTGTAACTGGCGACCAGCCAGGTGCCTTCGTCGTAACCGATGCTCAGCGCGCCACGGATGTCGGCCAGGGCCACCTTGGTGACCATCTCGTTGAGACCCGACACCAGCACCGCCAGCAGCACGCCGACCAGGCCAATGATGATCCGCGCCCCGAACACCGGTGGCGTCGCCGCCTTCGCCGGGCTGGCCGCAGCGATGGGCATCGCGGCCGTCAGGGATGTCATGAGTACACACTCCGGAGGGAAAAATACCGGAGCATCTTAGTCGGGCTTGGCAATGACCAAAATTGACTTATTGGCAGGTTATAAGTGCGCCAGACGCAACAATTAACCCCTCCTGTGGGAGCGAGCTTGCTCGCGAATGCGTCAGGTCAGCCAACATCATGGGGGAATGACCCACCGCTTTCGCGAGCAAGCTCGCTCCCACAGGGTTTTGTGTTGATTCGAAGGTCAGGGCTGGGCCGCCAGCCACGTTTCGTCGCAGCAAGTCTTGAGGGTTTCACGCAGCCAGCGATGTGCCGGATCCTTGTCGAAACGCGGGTGCCAGGCCTGGGTCAGCATCAGCGTCGGCAACGGGATAGGCAGGTCGAATGAGCGCAGTTTCAAACCCAGCCGGCGCACGCTGAGCAGCGCTTCTTTGGGCACCGGCAAGATCAGATCGGAATCCGGCAAGGCAAACATCGCCGCATGGAAACTCGGCGCGATCACCGCCACGCGCCGCTCCAGGCCTAGCGCATTCAGCGCCGTATCGATCGGGCCGCGCGCGATGCCACGGCGCGACATGCTGATATGGGAAAACCCGGCGTAGCGCTCGGCGGTGATTTCACCGTCGAGCAGTGGATGATCTTCGCGCACCAGTCCCACGAAGTGCGTGGAAAACAGGTTCTGCACTTTGACTTCAGGGGTGACGGGGCGGGTGTTGCTGACGCTCAGATCGATGCGGCCCTCGCGCAGTGCCTCATCGTCGCCATCGCCTTCCGGGACGAAACGCAATTCGCAGTGCGGCGCCAGTTGATCTAGGGTGTCGAACAGCTTGCCGCCGTAAACACCGATGAAAAAGTCATTCGCGCGGATGCTGAAACGACGGCGTAACGTGCCCAGTTCCACGGTGTCGGCGGAACGGAACAACAGCGCCGCCTGCTCGACCACATCGCGCACCTGTTCGCGTAATTCCAGGGCTTTGGGCGTTGGCACCAGACCCCGACCGGCTCGCACCAGAATCGGGTCGCCGATGGCTTCGCGGATTCGCGTCAGGGTTCGGCTCATGGCGGCCGGACTGAGGTTCATCCGCCGCGCGGCGCCGACCACACTGCCCTCGTCGAGCAAGGCGTCGAGGGCTACCAGAAGGTTCATGTCCGGAAGTTGCATGCTGAGCACTCTTGGCCGATCGGGATTGATCTGGGCGCAATGCTAGCAAACATCTTTCAGAGTAGGCGTTGATCTTACTGCCGCCTTCGCGAGCAAGCTCGCTCCCACATTTGGAATGCATTCTCCTGTGGGAGCGAGCTTGCTCGCGAAGGGGCCAGACGCAACGCCACAGAGTTACCGCTGCATCCCCCACCGCTTAACGGTCACCCGCTCCAGCGTATCGAACACCAGATTCTCCACCAGCAACCCGATCAGGATCACCACCGCCAGCCCGGCAAACACCTTGTCGGTGTACAGCTCATTACGATTCTGAAAAATGTACCAACCCAGACCGCCCTTGCCACTGGTCGCGCCAAACACCAATTCCGCCGCGATCAACGTGCGCCAGGCAAACGCCCAGCCAATCTTCAACCCGGCCAGAATCGACGGCAGCGCTGCCGGAATCAAAATGAACAGCACCAGCCGCAAGCCCTTCAAACCATAATTGCGCCCAGCCATGCGCAAGGTTTCCGAGACACCGAGAAACCCGGCATAGGTATTCAGCGCCAGCGCCCACAACACCGAATGCACCAGGACGAAAATCAGGCTGTTCTGCCCCAGGCCAAACCACAGCAGCGCCAACGGCAACAGGGCAATCGCTGGCAGTGGATTGAACATCGAGGTCATCGTGCTCAGCAGATCGCGGCCCAACTGCGTCGATACGGCCAACGTGGTCAGAGCGAATGCCAAAACGATGCCGATCAGATAACCCTTGATCAGCACCACCAGCGATATCCACACTTTGGCCAATAACTCACCACTGAGCAGCCCGTCGAACAACGCATGGCTGGTCTGCAGGAAACTCGGCAGCATCAGGTCGTTGTTCTGAATCCGCGCGACCACTTCCCACAGCACCGCCAGCACAATCAGGATCAGGCTTTTACGCAGCCAGCCCTGTTGCCACAGTCGCGTGCCGAGCGACAGCTCTCGCTCAACCGGCACCTGCGTCAACGGTTCCAGCACAATTTCGAACTCTTCACGCACAGATGATGAATGGCTCATCGGGTAGTCCTCCTGGCCGCTCAATAAGCGATGCGAATGTCGTTGAAGTCGTGGTCACGCTCGGTTTCCGGCGGCTGACCTTCGTCGAACAGCAGCCGATGAATGCGCCGCGCCGACTCCTGAAACGCCACGCCGCCGAGGCTGTGCAGATCGTATTGATGGCTGTGCACTTCGGCGCGCACTCGACCCGGATGCGGCGACAGCAGCAGGATGCGATTGCCGACCACCAATGCTTCTTCAATCGAGTGGGTGACGAACAGCAGGGTGAAGCGCACCTCTTCCCAGAGCAGCAGCAATTCTTCCTGCATCTTGCGTCTAGTCAGCGCATCGAGTGCGGCGAATGGTTCGTCCATCAGCAGGATTTTCGGCTGCATCGCCAGCGCCCGGGCAATCGCCACGCGCGCCTTCATGCCGCCGGACAACGTGTGCGGATAGGCATCGGCAAACGCCGCCAGACCGACCTTTTCCAGATAGTGCAGCGCACGTTCTTCGGCTTCTTTTTTCTTCAGCGTGCGCGATGCGAGCAGCGGAAACATCACGTTCTGTTTGACAGTTTTCCACGGTGGCAGTTGGTCGAACTCCTGAAACACCACGATCCGGTCCGGCCCCGGCGCGTCGATGCGCTGGCCTTGCAGACGGATCTCGCCTTCGCACGGTTGAATAAACCCGGCGACCGCTTTGAGCAACGTCGATTTGCCGCAACCGGACGGACCGAGCAGCACGTAACGATCGGCCGGGTCGATTTCAAAACTGACCTGATGGGTGGCGCGCACTACGCGTTGCGGCGTGCGGTATTCGAGACTGACGTGATCGACCGCCAGCAACGCGTCGCTGCGGGCGATCAGGTTGCTGGCCGCGTGGCCTGGCAAGGGAGCGTTCATGGTTTGATCAATCTCCGGCGAATCAGAAAGGCGCGTCGCCCTGAATGGTCGTGCGATACAGCTTGCGGCGCAGGTGCGCGGGGCAGCCGGCGGCGAGATGGATCAGCGAACGGTTGTCCCAGAACACCAGATCGTGGGGCTGCCACTGATGGCGGTAGATGTTTTGCGGCAGCACGCTGTGGGCGTAGAGCTCGGTCAGCAGCTGCTGGCTCTCGTCTTCGGGCAGGCCGACGATGCGCGTGGTGAACCCTTCGCTGACGAACAGCGCCTTGCGACCGTTCTCCGGATGCGTGCGCACCACCGGGTGCACCACTTCCGCGACCTGAACCAGTTGCTCCGGGGTCAGGGTCGGGCGCCAGTTGCCTTCGAATTTGGTTTCGCTATAGCGGGCGGTGTAGGAATGCGCGGCCGAACGACCTTCAACAGCTTTGCGCAAGGCCTCGGGCAAGCTGTCCCAGGCTTTGTGCATGTCGGCGAACAACGTATCGCCGCCCTCGGAAGGCAGCTCTTGCGCATGCAGCATCGAGCCGAGACTTGGCAGCTCTTTATAGGAAAGGTCGGAGTGCCAGAACTTGCCAGCATCACCGAGGCCGATGTTCTGGCCGTTTTCGATGATGTTGGAAACGATGAGGATTTCCGGGTGGTTGGCCAGCAGGAACTGCTTGAGCACGTGGATCTGCAACACGCCGAAGCGGCGGCTGAAGTCGATCTGTTGCTGTGGGGTGATTTGCTGGTCGCGAAATACCACGACGTGGTGATCCAGGTGCGCGCGATGAATGCGCGCAAAGTCCTGATCATTGATCGGCCGGGTGAGGTCGAGGCCAATGATCTCTGCGCCGACGGCACCGCTGAAAGGGCGGATTTCGAAGGCTTGCGGCGCGGCGGTCGCGGCGCTTGGGGAAGCAGTAGCTGCGGACATCTTTCCATCTCCCACGCACGGCACGCTCACGGGCGCGCTCGTCGATCAGACACTCACGCTGGATTGCGTGTTGGTTCAGGTCGTGCGGCGCGCCGATTGGTCGGCAGGTACGCAGGGGGATGACTTTATAGCTATAAGAATTGGAAATTAAATACCGTTAATGAATAACGATATGGCGGAATGGACTGGATGGTGAGTGACGGTTTTTGTCACTTCCTGACAGATGCAGCGATCCGACTGACGCCTTCGCGAGCAAGCTCGCTCCCACAGTTGATCTTCAGTGGACACAAATTCTGTGTTCAAAAGAAATCCAAATGTGGGAGCGAGCCTGCTCCGGGCGGCGAACCGACGAAGAGGCCGGCAGCCGCGCTGAAGATCTAACGCTCGTGCAACGCCTCTGCCCGCGCACGAATGATCGGCTTGAGCAGATAACTCAACACCGACTTCTTGCCGGTAATGATGTCCACCGACGCCACCATCCCCGGAATGATCAGCAACGGCTTTTCATCGGTACCCAAGTGGCTGCGCTCGGTGCGCACCTTGATGATGTAGTAAGTGGTTTTCTTGTCTTCGTCGGTGATGGTGTCAGCGCCGATCTGCTCAAGCTTGGCTTTCAGCCCGCCGTAAATGGTGTAGTCGTACGCGGTGAATTTCACGATCGCTTCCTGCCCCGGGTGCAAGAACGCGATGTCTTGCGGACGAATCTTGGCTTCGACCAGCAAGGTATCGTCCAGCGGGACGATTTCGACCATGTCGCTGCCCGGTTGGATCACGCCGCCGATGGTGTTGACCAGCAATTTGTTGACGATGCCGCGCACTGGCGATGTCACCAGCGTACGGCTGACGCGGTCTTCCAGGGCCTTGCCGGTCGCGCTGGCCTTGTTCAGGTCGGTGCGCGCCTCATTGAGTTGGGTCAGCGCTTCGCTGCGGAATTTGCCGCGCGTCTCGTCGATCTTGCGCTGCACTTCCTTGATCGCCGATTCGGCACGCGGGATGGCCAGCGTCGTTGCATCCAGCTGACCACGGGTTTCCACCTCGGCACGCTTCAGACGTAGCACTTCCACCGGGGACACCGCGCCCTGCGCCACCAGCGGCTCGGACATGTTGATTTCCTGACGCTGCAAGCCGAGTTGCTGACGATACTGCGCTTGCTTGGAGGCGAATTCGCGCAGCTCTTGCTGACGCTGGATCAACTGCTCCTGCAAACCACCGATCTCGTCGTGCAGTTGCTGACGACGGCTGATGTACAGCGACTCTTCGCTTTTCGCCTGTCCCGGCACAGCCTTGAGCACGTCCTCGGGGAAATTCAGCGGACGATCATCAACTTCAGCGCTAAGACGCTCTACGCGCAGCAACATCGACAGGCGATCGGCTTCGGTTTCGCCGACGTTGGAAGCAAATCGTGTGTCGTCGAGGCGAATCAGTGGTGCACCGGCTTCGACGATCTGGCCTTCCTTGACGAACAGCTCGGAGATGATCCCGCCTTCGAGGTTCTGGATTTTCTGGATCTTCGACGACGGAATCGCCTTGCCGTCGCCCTTGGTCACTTCGTCGATCACGGCGAAGTTGGCCCACAGCAGCAGGAAGATAAAGAAGCCGATGATCGCCCAGATGGTCAGACGCACGACGCGCGGGGCGTCTTCGATCAGCGCTTTGTTGACCTCTGGGAGGGGCTGGCCCTGCAGTGATGCCGAGCCTTTGAAGTAGCGACGGATCGAATCCTTGAAACCCGACTTAAGCAACACTGATCTGCCCCTTCTTCAACGCTTCCATCACGGCGGCTTTCGGGCCATCGGCGAGAATCTGCCCACGGTCGACCACCAGCAGGCGATCCACCAGCGACAGCAGCGACGCCCGGTGCGTCACCAGCACCACGGTCTTGTTTTCTATCACTGCCGCGAGGCGTTGCTTGAGGCGTTCTTCACCGGTGTTGTCCATGGCGCTGGTCGGCTCATCCATCAGCAGGATCGGCGGATTGAGCAACAAGGCCCGGGCCAACGCAACGTTCTGCCGTTGACCGCCGGAGAGGTTCTGCCCGCGCTCGCCGACTTGCAGCTCGTAACCTTGCGGGTGCAGACGGGCGAATTCGTGTACGCCAGCCAGTTCGGCAGCCTGCAGGACCAGCTCGTCTTCGACATAACGCGCGCCGGAGACGAGGTTGTCACGCAGGGTGCCGGCCAGCAGTTGGATGTCTTGCGGCACGTAACCGATGTTGTAGCGCAGTTCGCTAACATCGATCTGGCGGATATCCACACCGTCGACCAACAAGGCGCCGTCATCCGGTTGATAGAGGCCGACCAGCAGTTTCGCCAAGGAGCTTTTGCCCGAGCCGCTGCGGCCGATGATGCCAATTTTCTCGCCGGGGCGAATTACCAGGTTGATGTTTTTCAGCGCCGGGTTCTGTTGTTCCGGGTAGGTGAAGCTGAGCTGGCGGCACTCGATCGCGCCTTGCAGCACCTTGCGGCTCAGCGGGCGCTCTTCGAAATTGCGCTCTTGCGGCAGCTCCATCATCTGGTCGACCGAGGTCATGGTCACTCGCGCCTGCTGGTAACGCGTCAACAGACCGGACAGCGAGGCCAACGGGCTGAGGGCGCGACCGCTAAGCATGTAGCAGGCAATCAGACCGCCCATGCTCAGGTTGCCGGCGATGATCTGGTAGACGCCGAAGACGATCATGATCACCCCGGCCAGTTGCTGGATCAGCAGGGTGATGTTCATCGCCAGACCGGAGAGCATTTTCACTCGCAGCTCGAGGCGGCTGAGGGTGCCGATGGTCTGTTCCCACTGGTATTGGCGTTCGCTCTCGGCGTTGTTGACCTTCACCGCGTCGAGGCCGGCGAGGGTTTCGATCAGGCTCGACTGGCGCTCGGCACCGAGGGCCATGGTGCGCTCCATGGTCGCCACCAGCGGTTTCTGCAACGCGTAGCCGATCAGCAAGGCAATCGGGAAGGCCAACACCGGAATCCACACCAGGTGCCCGCCGAGAATGGCGATGACAATAAAGATGAGGATGGTGAACGGCAGGTCGATCAGGCTGGTCAGGGTCAGCGAGGCGAGGAAGTCGCGCAGGCTCTGAAACTCATGGATGTTCTGCGCAAAACTGCCGACCCGCGCCGGACGGTATTTCATCGCCATGCCAACAATGCGCTCGAACAGCGTCGCGGAGATGATCAGGTCGGTTTTCTTCCCGGCCAGGTCCAGGCACAGGCTGCGCAGGCTTTTGAGGACCAGGTCGAAGATATAGGCGCCGGTGATACCCAGCGCCAGCACCCACAGGGTCGCTTCGGCCTGGTTCGGCACCACGCGGTCGTAGACGTTCATCACGAACAGCGGCGCGGCCATGGCGATGATGTTGATCAGGAAGCTCGCGGCGATGGCATCGGCGTACAGCCAGCGCGAGCGCTTGAGGGTGTCGCGGAACCACGAGCGGGCACGTGGAATCAGCGTGCCGTGGTTGACGTCGAATTTGTGTTGCGGCTGAGCGAAGAAGACTTTACCGGTGTAATCGTCGGCGAGCAGTTCGCGACTGACGATGGACTCGCCGCCGTCGGTTTCGCTGAGCAGGACTCGTGCTTCATTGTCACCTTGCCAACCGAGCAGGACGGCGCTGCGGCCATCCTTGAGCAGCAACAAGGCCGGCATGGCGATCGCCGGAATTTCTTCCAGTTTGCGCTGCAGCACCCGACCTTGCAGGCCGGCGCGAGCCGCCGCGCGGGGCAGCAACTCGACACTCAGGCGTTGTTTGGGCAGCGGCAGGCCGGTGGTCAGCATCGCCGCGCTGGCGGGCTTCTGGTGCAGCATGCAAAGGGCGAGCAGACCGTCCAGTAAAGGATCGTCGTGCAACGCGCGTGGATCATGACTGAGTTGAACTCGACTGACTTCTGATTCCACGCTCGACACTCTTTGACAGTTGAAAAGGGATAACTCAATTCATCCCAGGCAGCTGGACCTTGGGCTTCACGTCGTTCTGCACAACGGATGCCAACGGTGCGACCACTCCCTGGCTTCTGAGCAACTCGCCCATGGTCGCCTTGATTCGGTACTGAGTAAATAACTGAATGTTTTTGATTTCCGCCAGACGCCGCGAAGCGGTGAACAACTCGTTTTCGCTGTCGAGCAAATCGAGCAGGGTCCGTTCGCCGAGGCTGAACTGACGCTGGTAGGCGGTGCGCACCGAGGTGCTGTGGTCGACATATTGCTGGGCGATCGGCACCTGCGCGTTGGCGTTGTTCAAGGCGTTCCAGGCCAGACCGAGTTCTTCGTTCAACTGGCGCAGGGCGTTGTTGCGAATGTCCAGCGCTTGGTTCGACAGGTACGACTTGGATTCCAGATCAGCCTTGTTGCTGCCACCGGAATACAGGTTGAAGCGCATGCGCAGCATCGCTTGCCATTCGTTGTTGTGACCGTTCTGACCATCGAGATCGTTGTCGGCGGTACGGCCCAGTTCGGCGTCGAAACGCGGGTAGAAGGTCGACTTGGCGGTTTCGTACTGTTTCTCGGCAGCGGCGATATCGGACTCGGCCGAACGCAGGATCGGGCTATTTTCCAGCATCTGCTGGCGCGCTTCATTGAGGTTGGCCGGCATCATCGCCATGAACGGTGCCGGCCGCTCCAGTTGATCAGGCATCTGGCCGACGGCGCTGAGGAAGTTGGTTTCCGAGTCGGCCAGATTGGTTTGCTCGGTGATCAGGTTGTTGCGAGCCTGGGCCATCCGCGCTTCGGCTTGATCGAGGTCGGCACCGCTGCCGACGCCGCGCTGGGTGCGCAACTGGATCTGGTCGTAGATGCGCTGATGGCTCTTGAGGTTGTCCTCGGCCAAGCGCACGAATTCGCGGCGGGTCAGCACATCCAGGTAGACCTGGGCGACGGTCAGCGCGGTGCGCTCGGAAGTGCCGAGCAACGAGTAGGCGCGGGAGTTGACGGTGGCTTGTTGACGCCCGACTTCGCTGGACGTCGCAAAACCGTCAAAGACCATTTGCGAGAGACGTAAACTTGACTCGCTGCGGTTCAGGGTTTCCCAGTGGTTGCCGCCGCCATTGGCGCGGGTGGTGACGCTGTCGGTGCCTTCACGGCCATAACCGCCGAGCAGATCGACCTTCGGCAGGTATCCCCCTTTCGCCGCTCTTAATTGATAATCCGCAGCCAAACGACTGTTGACCCCTGCCTGGATTTCCGGATGGACATCCAGTGCCTGCTGCATGGCTTCTGGTAAGGATTGTGCTTGTACAAAAGAGGCGGCGAGGGCGAAGGGTACGGCGAAAAGCAGGGGCGAACGCATGATAGGAATTTCCCAGAACTTCTTGTCTTGAATCACAGCAAAACGTGGCGCTGCGTCGGATGATGGCAACCAGATTGACCGTATGTCGGAAAGTTCAAAACAGGAACTGGATCACACGCTAAAGGACAGGTCGCCGCGGAAATATCAATGTGACATTAGTGGGGCGATTGTTTAGGATGGCACCCAGAAGGTCAATAGTTTGGCATAAAGTTAATAGCGAAAGAATATAGCCAAATTATTGACGATTAGATGCGTCAAACTTGATTCGCAAATTTTAAAAGTACGTCCAGACTGAGTCGGCGCCAAAAGCCATCAGGTCTATGGAAGTCAACTGAACGTGACACCCCGGAGAGTCTTCAATGAGCAGTGTTGTTGCCATCGTCAAAAGCATTGTCGGTCAGGTATTTGTAGTCTCCCCTGAGGGTGTACGTCGCGTACTCGTTGAAGGCGATCGCCTGTTCGTGGGTGACCAGATCGACACCGGCCTCTCCGGCGCCGTGTCGCTTGAGTTGGCTGATGGCCGCACCCTCGATCTGGGCCGTGAGACTCAGTGGAGCGCAAACGCGCCTGACTCCAGCACTGACCTGGCCGAGGCCACTGCGCAGGCAGCGCCGTCGGTAGCCGAACTGCAGCAAGCCATCGCCGCCGGTGTCGACCCGACCACCGCGCTGGACGCCACTGCTGCCGGCCCGAGTGCCGCAGGCACGGGCGGTGCCGCCGGTGGTGGTCACAGCTTCGTCATGCTCGACGCCACCGCTGGCCGCGTTGACCCGACCATTGGTTTCCCGACTGCAGGCATCAACGCTGGCGGACAAGCCGCGCAAAACATCACCGGCGGCCAGACCACAGACACCACCACCAACGCCTTGCGTGATTCGACCCTGAGCCTCAGCGCCACGCCATCCATCACCGAAGCCGGCGGCGTGCTGGTGTACACCGCGACCCTGACCCAGGCGCCGCTGACCGACCTGACCATCACCCTGTCCAACGGCGCGGTGATTGTGATTCCGGCAGGCGCAACCACTGGCACCGTCAATGTGCCGCTGGCGCCGAACGATACCGTTTACAACGACCCGACCCAGATCGACGTGACCGTCACCGGCACCACCGGCGGCAATGGCATCACCGTGACCCCGCCGACCACTCCGGCCACAACCCAGGTCACTGACACCATCGACACCACCACCGTCACCCTGACGGCTGGGCCGAGTGTCACCGAAGGCGGGCAGATCACTTACACCGCGACCCTGACCAACCCGGCGCAAACCCCGGTGACCGTCACCCTGTCGAACGGCTCGACCATCACCATCGGCGCCGGCCAGACCAGCGGCACCGTCAACGTGCCGACCCCGGCCAACGACGTCTATAACAACGGCAGCACTGTCACCACGACGATTACCGGTGCGACTGGCGGCAACTTCGAAAACCTGGTGCCGAACCCGACGCCAGCGGTGACCACCATCACCGATTCGATCGACACCACTAATCTGACCCTGACCGCCACCGGCACAGTGGTCGAAGGCGGCCAGATCACCTACACCGCGACTCTGACCAACCCGGCGCAAACCCCGGTAACGGTCACCCTGTCGAACGGTTCGACCATCACCATTGAGGCTGGGCAGACCACCGGCACCGTCAACGTGCCGACGGCGGCCAATGACGTCTACAACAATGGCGGCACCGTCAGCACCACCATTACCGGCGCCACTGGCGGCAATTTTGAAAGCCTGGTGCCGAACACTACGCCTGCGACCACCACCGTTACCGATTCGATCGACACCACCAGCGTGAGCCTTACCGCCACCGGTACGGTCGTCGAAGGCGGCCAGATCACCTACACCGCGACGCTGACCAATGCTGCGCAGACTCCGGTAACGATCACCCTGTCGAACGGCTCGACCATCACCATTGACGCCGGCCAGACCACCGGCACCGTCAACGTGCCGACTGCGGCCAACGACGTTTACAACAATGGCAGCACCGTCAGCACCACCATCACCGGTACTACCGGCGGCAACTTCGAAAATCTGGTGCCGAACACGACGCCAGCGACCACCACCATTACCGACTCGATCGACGACACCAACCTGTCGCTGACGGCAACCGGGACCGTGGCCGAAGGTGGTTCGATTGTTTACACCGCGACCCTGACCAATCCTGCCGGCACCCCAGTCACCGTGACCCTGAGCAATGGCTCGGTGATCACCATCGAGGCAGGCAAAACCACTGGCACCGTGACCGTTCCGGCGCCMGYCGATGACGTCTAYAAAGACGCCGGCAAAGTTGAAGTGACCATCAAGGACGCTTCCGGCGGCAACTTCGAGAACCTGGTGCCAAGCACCGCTCCAGCCGTGACCGAAGTGACCGACACCATCGACACGTCGACCGTGAAACTGACGGCTGACACCTCGGTGGCTGAAGGCGGCACCGTCACTTACACCGCCACCGTCGGTGCGCCGGTGACTGGCTCGCCAGTGATCGTGACCCTGGCCAACGGTCAGAACATCACCATCGAAGTCGGCAAAACCAGCGGCACCGTGACCACCACTGCCCCTAACGATGCGTTGACCGGCAATGCGCCGCTGACCAACTCGATCACCGGTGTTTCCGGTGGTAATTACGAAGATCTGGTTGCCGACAAGACCCCGGTATCGACCACTGTTACCGATGTCGCCGACACCACCGACCTGTCGCTGAGCGCCACCGGTTCCGTGGCCGAGGGTGGTTCGATCGTTTACACCGCGACGCTGACCAATCCGGCCGGCACGCCCGTTACCGTGACCCTGAGCAACGGTTCGGTGATCACCATCGACGCGGGTAAAACCACTGGCACCGTGACTGTTCCGGCGCCAGCTGATGACGTTTACAAAGACGCCGGCAAAGTCGAAGTCACCATCAAGGATGTGTCTGGCGGTAATTTCGAGAACCTGGTCCCGAGCACCACGCCAGCCGTTACCGAAGTGACTGATACCATCGACACGTCGACCGTAAAGCTGACGGCTGACACCTCGGTCGCTGAAGGCGGCACCGTCACTTACACCGCCACTGTCGGCGCGCCGGTGACCGGCTCGCCCGTGGTCGTGACCCTGGCCAACGGCCAGAACATCACCATTGAAGTCGGCAAAACCAGCGGCACCGTGACCACCACTGCGCCAAACGATGCACTGACTGGCCAGGCTCCGCTGACCAACGCGATCACCGACGTTTCCGGCGGCAATTACGAAAACCTCGTGGCCGACAAAACCCCCGTCAGCACCACCGTCACCGACACCACTGACACCACCGACCTGACGCTGAGTGCGACGGGCACCGTGGCTGAAGGCGGCCAGATCACTTACACCGCGATCCTGACCAATGCCGCAGGTTCGCCTGTTACCGTGACCCTGTCGAACGGCTCGGTGATCACCATCGAGGCCGGCAAAACCACTGGCACCGTGACCGTTCCAGCGCCAGCCGATGACGTCTACAAAGACGCCGGCAAAGTCGAAGTCACGATCAAGGACGCGACTGGCGGCAACTTCGAGAACCTAGTGCCAAGCACCGTTCCTGCCGTCACCGACGTGACCGATAC
Organism: Pseudomonas sp. P4_D7; assembly: GCF_056401755.1. NCBI lineage: Bacteria > Pseudomonadati > Pseudomonadota > Gammaproteobacteria > Pseudomonadales > Pseudomonadaceae > Pseudomonas > Pseudomonas sp. P4_D7. The sequence continues at coordinate 113,479 of NZ_JBFUIR010000009.1, forward strand.
CGTTGATACCTCGACGGTGAAACTGACCGCCACCGAGACGGCCGCTGAAGGTGGCACCGTCACCTATACCGCCACTGTCGGCGCGCCAGTGACCGGTTCGCCTGTGGTCGTGACTCTGGCCAATGGTCAGAACATCATCATTGAAGTCGGCAAAACCACCGGCACCGTGACCACCACTGCACCAAACGATGCGCTGACTGGCCACGCGCCGATCACCAACGCGATCACAGGCGTGAGCGGCGGCAACTACGAAGATCTCGTTGCCGACAAAACGCCGGTCAGCACCACGGTCACCGACACCACTGACACCACCAACCTGACCCTGAGCGCGACGGGCACCGTGACTGAAGGCGGCCAGATCACTTACACCGCGACCCTGACCAATGCCGCAGGTTCGCCTGTTACCGTGACCCTGTCGAACGGCTCGGTGATCACCATCGAGACTGGCAAAACCACTGGCACCGTGACCGTTCCGGCGCCCGTCGATGACGTCTACAAAGACGCCGGCAAAGTCGAAGTCACCATCAAGGACGCGACTGGCGGCAACTTCGAGAACCTGGTGCCAAGCACCGTTCCGGCTGTCACTGACGTAACCGATACCATCGACACCTCGACGGTCAAACTGACCGCCACCGAGACTGCCGCTGAAGGTGGCACCGTCACTTACACCGCCACTGTTGGCGCACCGGTGACCGGTTCGCCGGTGGTCGTGACTCTGGCCAATGGTCAGAACATCACTATTGAAGTCGGCAAAACCACCGGCACCGTGACTACCACTGCACCAAACGATGCGCTGACTGGCCACACGCCGCTGACCAACGCGATTACTGATGTGAGCGGTGGTAACTACGAGAACCTCGTTGCCGACAAGACCCCGGTTTCGACCACTGTTACTGACACTGTCGACACCACCAACCTGTCGCTGACTGCGACCGACACCGTGGCTGAAGGCGGTTCGATCGTTTACACCGCAACACTGACCAATCCGGCCGGCACGCCAGTCACCGTTACCCTGTCCAACGGCGCCGTGATCAYCATTGAGGCGGGTAAAACCACTGGCACCGTCACCGTCGCTGCGCCCGCCGATGACGTCTATAAAGACGCCGGCAAAGTTGAAGTCACGATCAAGGACGCCACTGGCGGCAACTTCGAGAACCTCGTTCCGAGCACCAACCCAGCCGTTACCGACGTCTCTGACACCATCGACACTTCGACGGTCAAACTGACCGCCACCGAGTCGGCGGCTGAAGGTGGCACCGTCACCTACACCGCCACGGTCGGTGCACCGGTGACCGGTTCGCCGGTTGTGGTGACCCTGGCCAACGGTCAGAACATCACCATCGAAGTGGGTAAAACCACCGGCACCGTGACCACCACCGCGCCAAACGATGCGTTGACTGGCCACGCTCCACTGACCAACGCGATCACCGACGTTTCCGGCGGCAATTACGAAAACCTCGTGGCTGACAAAACCCCGGTCAGCACCACCGTCACCGACACCGTCGACACCACCAACCTGTCGCTGACCGCGACCGGTTCGGTGAACGAAGGCGGCCAGATCACCTACACCGCGACCCTGACCAACGCCGCTGGTTCGCCAGTCACCGTGACTCTGTCGAACGGTGCCGTGATCACCATCGACGCCGGCAAAACCACCGGCACCGTCACCGTCGACGCGCCGAAAGATGACGTCTACAAAGATGCCGGTACCGTTGAAGCGACCATCAAGGGCGCGACCGGTGGCGACTTCGAAAACCTCGTCACCAGCACTACTCCGGCCGTCACCACCGTCAACGACACCATCGACACCTCCACCGTGTCGCTGACCGCCACGGCGAACGTCGCTGAAGGCGAAACCGTGGTCTACACCGCGACCGTGACCGCGCCAGTGACTGGCTCACCGGTTGTCCTGACCCTGTCCAACGGCCAGACCATTACCATCGCTGTCGGTGAAACCACCGGTTCGGTGAACTTCGTTGCACCGAACAGCCCACTGGCTGGTGGCAGCTCGCTGAGCGTAACCATCGACGGCGCTACCGGTGGCAACTACGAAAAACTCGCGGTCGACGGCAAGTCCGCCGACACCGCGGTTTCGGACACCACCGACACCACCAACCTGAACCTGACCGCAACCGATTCGGTGGCTGAAGGCGGTTCGATCGTTTACACCGCGACGCTGACCAACCCGGCCGGCACCCCGGTGACCGTGACCCTGTCGAACGGTTCGGTGATCACTATCGAAGCCGGCAAAACCACCGGCACCGTAACCGTTCCAGCGCCTGCCGATGACGTCTACAAAGACGCCGGCAAGGTCGAAGTGACGATCAAGGATGCAACGGGCGGTAACTTCGAAAATCTGGTGCCGAGCACTGTGCCGGCCGTGACCAACGTCACCGATACCATCGACACCACCACCGTCAAGCTCACCGCGACCGAGTCGGCGGCTGAGGGTGGCAGCGTGACTTACACCGCAACCGTCGGCGCGCCAGTGACCGGTTCCCCTGTGGTCGTGACCCTGGCTAACGGTCAGACCATCACCATTGGTGTTGGCCAGACCACCGGCACCGCGACCACCACCGCACCGAACGATGCATTGACCGGCCACACGCCGCTGACCAATGCGATCACTGAGGTGAGCGGTGGTAACTTCGAAAATCTGGTTGCCGACAAGACACCGGTTTCGACCAATGTCACCGACACTGTCGACACCACTAACCTGTCGCTCAGCGCCACGGGTTCTGTGGCCGAGGGTGGTTCGATTGTTTACACCGCAACCCTGACCAACGCTGCAGGCTCGCCAGTCACGGTGACCCTGTCGAACGGCGCGGTAATCACCATCGAAGCCGGCAAAACCAGCGGCACCGTGACAGTTCCAGCTCCGGCTGACGACGTCTACAAAGACGCCGGAAAAGTCGAAGCGACGATTTCGACCGCTACCGGTGGCAACTTCGAAAACCTGGTGCCGAGCACTGTTCCAGCCGTCACCGAAGTGACTGACACCATCGACACCTCGACCGTGAAACTGACGGCGACCGAGACCGCCGCTGAAGGGGGCACCGTCACTTACACCGCGACAGTCGGGGCGCCTGTGACAGGCTCGCCGGTTGTGGTGACCCTGGCCAACGGTCAGAACATCACTATCGAAGTCGGCAAAACCACCGGCACCGTAACCTTCACCGCACCGAACGATGCCCTGACCGGCCACGCGCCGATCACCAACGCGATCACCGGTGTCACTGGCGGCAACTACGAAAATCTGGTTGCCGACAAGACCCCGGTTTCGACCACGGTCACCGACACCGTCGACACCACCAACCTGTCGCTCAGTGCGACCGGTTCTGTGGCCGAAGGCGGTTCGATCATCTATACCGCGACATTGACCAACGCTGCTGGCTCGCCAGTGACCGTGACCCTGTCGAACGGCGCGGTGATTACCATCGACGCCGGCAAAACCACTGGCACCGTGACCGTTCCAGCCCCGGCCGACGACGTCTACAAAGACGCCGGCAAGGTTGAAGCGACGATCTCCACCGCTACCGGTGGCAACTTCGAAAACCTGGTGCCGAGCACGACGCCGGCCGTGACCGAAGTCACCGATACCATCGACACCACCACCGTCAAACTGACAGCGACAGAGTCGGCAGCTGAAGGTGGCAACGTCACCTACACCGCGACTGTCGGCGCGCCAGTCACCGGCTCGCCGGTTGTCGTTACCCTGGCCAACGGTCAGACGATTACCATCGGCGTCGGCCAGACCACTGGCACCGCGACCACTACCGCGCCAAACGACGCACTGACTGGCCACGCACCGCTGACCAACTCGATCACCAATGTCACTGGCGGCAACTACGAGAACCTGGTGGCCGACAAGACCCCGGTTTCGACCAATGTCACCGACACTGTCGACACCACCAACCTGTCGCTGAGCGCGACCGGTAGCGTGGCCGAGGGTGGCTCGATTGTTTACACCGCAACGCTGACCAACGCCGCTGGCTCGCCAGTCACCGTGACACTGAGCAACGGCGCCGTGATCACCATCGACGCCGGTAAAACCACTGGCACCGTGACCGTTCCAGCCCCGGCCGACGACGTCTACAAAGATGCCGGCACCGTGCAGGCGACGATCAGCAACGCCACCGGTGGCAACTTCGAAAATCTGGTGCCGAGCACGACGCCAGCCGTGACCAGCGTCACCGACACCATCGACACCACCACCGTCAAACTCACGGCCACCGAGTCGGCGGCTGAAGGCGGCAATGTTGTCTACACCGCGACTGTCGGCGCACCGGTTACCGGCTCGCCAGTTGTCGTGACGTTGGCCAATGGTCAAACCATCACCATCGGTGTTGGCCAGACTACGGGCACCGCAACCACCGCTGCGCCAAACGATGCATTGACCGGTCATGCGCCGCTGACCAACTCGATCACCAACGTGACCGGCGGAAACTACGAAAATCTCGTGGCCGACAAGACGCCCGTCAGCACCAACGTGACCGACACCGTCGACACCACCAATCTGTCGCTCAGCGCGACCAATTCGGTCGCTGAAGGCGGTTCGATTGTTTACACCGCGACCTTGACCAATGCGGCTGGTTCGCCAGTCACCGTGACACTGAGCAACGGCGCCGTGATCACCATCGACGCCGGTAAAACCACTGGCACCGTGACCGTTCCAGCCCCGGCCGACGACGTCTACAAAGATGCGGGCACCGTGCAGGCGACCATCAGCACCGCCACCGGTGGCAACTTCGAAAATCTGGTGCCTAGCACTACGCCGGCCGTGACCAGCATTACCGACACGATCGACACCACCACTGTCAAACTGACAGCAACAGAGTCGACAGCTGAGGGTGGCAACGTCACGTACACCGCCACTGTTGGTGCTCCGGTCACTGGTTCGCCAGTTGTGGTGACCCTGGCCAACGGTCAGACCATTACCATCGGCGTGGGACAGACCACCGGCACCGCGACCACCGCAGCGCCAAACGATGCATTGACCGGTCATGCGCCACTGACCAACTCGATCACCAACGTGACCGGCGGAAACTACGAAAATCTCGTGGCCGACAAGACGCCCGTCAGCACCAACGTGACCGACACTGTCGACACGACCAATCTGTCGCTCAGTGCTACCAATTCGGTCGCTGAAGGCGGTTCGATTGTTTACACCGCGACCCTGACCAACGCCGCTGGCTCGCCAGTGACCGTGACGCTGAGCAACGGCGCCGTGATCACCATCGACGCCGGTAAAACCACCGGCACCGTGACCGTTCCAGCCCCGGCTGACGACGTCTACAAAGATGCCGGCACCGTGCAGGCGACCATCAGCACCGCCACCGGTGGCAACTTCGAAAACCTCGTGCCAAGTACCACGCCGGCAATCACCAGCGTCACCGACACCATCGACACCACCACTGTGAAACTGACAGCTACCAGCACAGCGGCAGAGGGCGGCAACGTCGTCTACACCGCGACCGTCGGTGCTCCGGTGACCGGTTCGCCTGTGGTTGTAACGCTGGCCAACGGTCAGACCATTACCATCGGCGTCGGCCAGACCACTGGCACCGCGACCACTACCGCGCCAAACGACGCACTGACTGGTCACGCACCGCTGACCAACTCGATCACCAACGTCACGGGCGGCAACTACGAGAACCTGGTCGCCGACAAGACTCCGGTTTCGACTACCGTCACTGACACCGTCGATACCACCAACCTGACGCTGTCCGCGACCGGCACCGTGGCCGAAGGTGGCCAGATCACCTACACCGCGACCCTGACCAACGCCGCTGGCTCGCCAGTCACCGTGACCCTCAGCAACGGTTCGGTGATCACCATCGACGCCGGCAAAACCACTGGCACCGTGACCGTTCCGGCTCCGGCCGATGACGTCTACAAAGACGCCGGCACCGTGCAGGCGACCATCACCGGCACCAGCGGCGGCAGCTTCGAAAATCTGGTGACCAACAACACGCCAGCCGTGACCAACGTCACCGACACGGTCGATACCACCACGGTCAGCATCACTGGCAGCAGCTCGGTGACCGAAGGCCAGACCGCCAGCTACACGGTCAGCCTGAACCACCCGGCGCAAACCGAAGTGACCCTGAAAATCGTCTACAGCGGCACCGCCGCCGACGGTTCGGACTTCACCGGCGTGTACACCGTGAAGATCCCGGCCGGTGCGAGCAGCGCGCAGTTCAACGTCGCGACCATCGATGACAAGATCACCGAAGGCACCGAGAACTTCGTGGTCAAGATCGATTCGGCCACCGGCGGCAACTTCGAGAACCTCGCGGTCAGCAGCACCAATGGCAGCGTCAGCACGTCGATCATCGACAACGATGCGCCGCCCGTGCTCGACCTGGATGCCAACAACTCCAGCGGCGCCACCGGTGCCGACTACAAGGTGACTTTCACCGAAAACACCCCGGGCGCGGGTGTGTCGATTGCCGACACTGACATCAGCATCACCGACCCGGACAGCACCATGCTCACCGGCGCCACTGTAGTCCTGACCAACCGTCAGGACGGCGATGCGCTGAACCTGGGCAACAGCGTCAACGGCATCACCATCAATGCCAACAGCACCAACGGCACCGTGACCCTGACCTTGTCGGGCAACGCGACGCTGGCTGATTACATGCAGGCCATCAAGAACATCAGCTTCACCAATAGCAGTGAAAACCCGAGCACCGTGCCGCGGATCATCACCGTGACCGTGACCGATGGCGGCAATTACTCCAACACCGCGACCACCACGGTCAACGTGGTGGCGGTCAACGACGCTCCGGTTGCTGCACCGAGCAATGTCACCGGCACCGAAGACACGCCGCTGGTACTCGGCTGGTCGACTTTCGGCGTAACTGACGTCGACAGCCCGGCCAACAGCCTCGGCATCAAAATTACCCAACTGCCGGGCGAAGGCAAACTGCAGTACCTGGACGGCTCGACCTGGAAGGACGTCGCCAACAACCAGACCTTCAGCAAGGCTGACATCGACGCGGGCAAGCTGCGCTTCCTGCCGGATGCCAACGAGTCGGGCGTCAACGGTTACAGCGGCAGCGGCCTGGGCAACAATCAGGCGGACTACGCGCAGATCAAGTTCCAGCCAACCGACGGTCAACTGCTGGGCAACACCGGCACCGTGAAGATCGACATCACCCCGGTAGCGGATGCGCCGACCGTGAGCGTGGCCGACAACAGCGTGAAGTCGACCGGTTTGATCAAAGAAGTCTGGACCGGTCTGTCAGGTCTGGGTACCGACGGTAGCGGTGCGAACTCGACCACCCTGAAAAACGTGATCGACGGCGCCGGCACCCCGAACAGCAGCGGCAACGTGACTAACGTGCAGTCGGACGGCAGTGTGGCCGCCGGCACCGCTTCGAAAACTTCGGGCCTGATCTACCTGGAAGCCGGCAAAACCTATTCCTTCAGTGGTGTTGCCGACGACAGCCTGCTGATCACCATTGGCGGCAAGAGCGTGGCTTCGGGTACCTGGGGCGCGGGCGGTGCGATCAGCGGTTCGTTCACCCCGACCACCAGCGGCTACTACACACTGGATATCTACCACCACAATCAGAGCGGCCCGGGCAGCTACGACGTCAACCTGTCGGTCAACGGCAGCACGCCGATCGACCTGAGCAGCGCTGGCGTACCGATCTACACCGGCGTGCAGGATCTGGTGAATTCGGGCGTGACCGTCTCCGATCTGCACGGCAGCAACGGCGAAGGCTATTACGACGGCTATAAACTCAACACCGGCGCCGAAGGCACCACGGTGAAACTGTCGGCAATCACCACCGCACTGACTGATACCGACGGCTCGGAAACCCTGAGCGTGAAGATCAGCGGCGCGCCAGTCGGCTCGGTGCTCAGCGATGGCGCGGGCCATACCTTCACCGTCACCGCCAGCAGCGGCGACGCCAACGTCACCGGCTRGAACCTCGGCAGCCTGACCGTGACCCCGCCGCCGTACTACAACGGCCAGTTCAACCTGACCGTGACCTCGACCTCCACCGAGATGGTCGGCGGCTCGGCCAGCAGCACCGCGACCATTCCGGTCACCGTGGTGCCGGCGGTCTACAACGCCATTGTCGCGACTTCGGGTGACGACACCTTCAGCGGCACCGATGGCAACGACATCATGGTCGCCGACATCGGTGGTCTGACCGTGGTGCCGGGCACCAACTACAACATCGCGTTCATGGTCGACAGCTCTGGCAGCATGACCGCGTCGTCGCTCAACGCGGCCAAAGACTCGCTGACATCGGTGTTCAACACCCTCAAGCAGAGCCTGGGCGGCAGCAACTCAGGTACGGTGAACATCTTCCTGGTGGACTTCGATACCCAGGTCAACAAGTCGGTGTCGGTGAACCTCAATGACCCGAACGCGCTGACCAAGCTCAAAGCGGTACTGGACTCGATGGCGTCCGGCGGCGGCACCAACTATGAAGACGTGTTCAAGACCACGGCCAACTTCTTCCAGAGCGCGGAAGCCGTGGCCAACACCGGGGCGAAAAACCTCACGTACTTCATCACCGACGGCCAGCCGACCTACTACCAGACCGGCGAGTCGACCAACCCGTACCTGTACGGCAACAAAACCCTCGATAGCCTGATCACCACCACCAACTATAAGTTGGGGACAGCGGTCAGCCTGTACCCGGACAGCTCGCACCAGATTGATATCAGCGCGAACGGCTCGGTGACGGTCTGGACCAAATCGGGCGGCAATTGGTCGTATCAGAACTTCGGTACGCTGCACGCCCAGGGCGACGGCACCTATGAGTTCTCCGGCCTGGCGGGCAGTGGTAGCAGCACCGATTACTACACCACTACCAACTCCAACAGCAGCTTCACCTTGCTCAGCGGCCTGTCGAACGTCGAAGCCATCGGCCTCAACAGCGGCGTCAGCCTCAACGATCTGAAGCCGTACGATTCGGATAAAACGCCGCAGACCAACATCGATCCGAAGGATCTGGCCAACTCGATCATCGGCCACACCGAGGCGACGCTGCCGGGCAACGACACCGTCAGCGGTGGCGACGGCAACGACATCCTGTTCGGCGATCTGGTGAGCTTCAACGGCATTGCCGGCGAGGGTTATCAAGCGATGCAGGCGTTCGTTGCCAAGGAAACCGGGGTCGATGTCAGCAAAGTCACCACCAGCAACGTGCACCAGTACATCACCGAGCACTATCAGGCGTTCGATGTCTCCGGTGCGCATGACGGCAACGACACACTGCTGGGCGGCGCGGGCAATGACATCCTGTTCGGCTCGGGCGGCAACGACCTGCTCGATGGCGGCAAAGGCAATGACATCCTGCTCGGCGGCACCGGCAACGACACGCTGATCGGCGGTCAGGGTAATGACATCCTCATCGGTGGTTCGGGTGCCGACACCTTCGTCTGGAAGGCGGGCGACACCGGCAACGACGTGATCAAGGATTTCAACGCCAGCGAAGGTGACCGCATCGACTTGCGTGATCTGTTGCAGGGCGAGACCGGCAGCACCATCGACAACTTCCTGAAGATCACTACGGTCGACGGCACGTCGTCGCTGCAAGTCAGCTCGGCGGGCAAGTTCAACTCCGGCGACGCTGCGGCGGCAACCCCGGACGTGACGATCAAACTGGAAGGCAACAACTGGTCGAGCGCCAACATTCACAACCTGATTGCCGGCAGCGACCCGACCATCAAGGTCGACCACAACAACAGCTGATCGTGAACAAAACGGCCGCCCCGATCGGGCGGCCGTCACGTTTGTGCTGACCGGACCGGTGACGATCGCGTCGCCGCACCGCATACTCGCGCACAGTTGGCTATGCTGCTGACAGCATGACGCTGGTTCATTTCTGAGGGATGCTCAATGTTTTACGTGCAACGCGATGCGCAAGGTCTGTTGATTCGCGTGGAAGCCGCGGCCTACGCCGAGGCCACGGAAACGCTGCCGGCCGACAGCCATGAAATCCAGGCCTGGTTCGCCAATGAAGTGGTGGAAACCAGCCTGAAACAGCTCAAGCAGAGCGACTTCGAAATGATTCGGGTACTCGACGACCTGATTCAGGTGCTGACCCAGAAGGGCGTGATCCGCGTCACCGACCTGCCGCCGGCGGCCCAGGCCAAACTGATGGACCGGACCCAGGCGCGTGAGGCGTTGGGCGGGTTGAGCCAGTTGATCGATGAGGATGAGGGCGGGTTGATCTGATCCACCCGGTATCAAAAGCCTACCCTCACGCCAGCCCTCTCCCCGAGGGAGAGGGAGCTGACCGAGGTGTCTGGCGTCATACATCGACCTGAAAAACCGGGTCGATTATGGATTCAGCGCAAATCGTTCACGTCGGCGTACTTCCCGAATATCCCCCAATCAGTCCCCGTGAGGGAGAGGGGCCGACCGAGGCGTCTGGCGCTATACATCGACCAGAGAATTCGAGTCGATTATGGATTCAGCGCAAATCGTTCACGTCAGCGTACTTCCCGAACATCCCCCAATCAGTCCCCGTGAGGGGGAGGGGCCGACCGAGGTGTCTGGCGCCATACATCGACCTGAGAAATCGAGTCGTTTATGGATTCAGCGCAAATCGTTCACGTCGGCGTACTTCCCGAATATCCCCCAATCAGTCCCCGTGAGGGAGAGGGGCCGACCGAGGTGTCTGGCGCTATACATCGACCTGAGAATTCGAATCGATTATGGATTCAGCGGAGCTCTTTCACGTCGGCGTATTACATCAATATCCCACGATCAGTCCCCTCTCCCTCTGGGAGAGGGCTAGGGTGAGGGTGGCTTTTGCAATCTCACCGCCAAGGCCGAGGCTCACCAAACAACTGCCCCTGAACCCCATACAAGCCCATCTCGCGAATCACCGACAACTCCCCTTCCGTCTCGACCCGCTCGGCAATCAGCGGCAGATCAATGCTGTGCGCCGCACGCTGAATCGCCTCGATAAACAGACGCTTGTCACTCTCCTGATCAATCGCACGAATGTAACTGCCATCGATCTTCAAGTACGCCAGCCCCAGCCGCGCCAGGTTGCCGATCATGCTGAAGCGCCCACCAAAGCGTTGCAGGCTCAGAGAGAAACCGAGTTCGCGCAGGCGCCGGGTCAACTGCTCCAGCACCGCTTGTTCGGGCAATTGCTCCTCGCCGATTTCCAGGGTCAAACGCTCGCCCAAGTTGGAATGCGCACGCAGAATCTCGAAGACTTTGTTCAACGCCTGCGGGTCAGCCAGAGTCGCCGAGGACAAATTCAGCGCCAGCGAATCTTCGTGCTCTTTCATTTGCTCCAGCACGCGTTCGAGCATCAGGCGGTCAAGCCGTGCAGTCCAGCCGAAGCGTTCCAGCCACGGCAGGAAGCGCCCGGCCGGGATGGTCTGGCCCTGATCATCGAGCAGGCGCGAGAGCACTTTGTAATGCAGCACCAGCTGCGTGTCTGCGGCGGCGACCACCGGCTGGAAATACAGCTCGAAACGCTGCTGACTCAAGGCCTGATCGAGCAAGCGATGCCAGGCATGGTGATCGTCGCCGACATCCGCCGTCAGGCTCTGATCGATGCACGCCCAATTCTGCTCGCCCTGACCTTCAGCTTGCGCCAGCGCCTGATCGCCGAGCGTCAGTACTTGTTGCGGTGAATCACCGTGGGTGAACGGCGCCAGGCCGATCGACGCCACGGCAGCCACATCGGTCGCCCCGGTGGCGTGCAGACTGCTCAAAGCGCTGTCGAGGTTCTGCGCCAGTTGCAGCGCTTCCTCACGAACCAGCCCCGGCGCCAGCACGGCAAACTCTCCGCCACGAATGCGGGTGACGAGGTTTTGGGTTTCCGGGTATTTGGCGCATTCGCGGGACAGTTGCTCGCCAACTGCTTTCAGCAGTTCATCGGTGCGCTGGCCACCGAGACGCTGATTGAGCCCCGCCAGATCCTTGACCCGCAACAGCAGCAGATAACCGGAACTGGCCTGCTCCGGGTTGCTCACCCGGTTGTGCAACTGCATTTCGAAATAGCGCCGGTTGGCAAGCCCCGTGAGATTGTCCTGATAGGACTCGGCGCGCAGCTTTTCACTGCGCTCGGCCTGCTCCTGAAACAGCGCCTTGAGCTTCTCGACCATCTGGTTCATCGCCTGCACCACACGGCGCAACTCAGGTGTGCGCGGCAGTTCCGGCAGGCTGAGGAATTCGCGACGGGCGATGGCGTGGGACTGCTTGACCATGTAATCCAGCGGCTTCAACTGCCGGCGCAGCAGCAGCGCGCCGAGCACGGCACTGATCGCCCCGCAGATCAGCAGCCAGCCAAGGCTGCCCAACGCGCTCTGCCACAATTTGGCCACAGCAAACATCGGATGGCTGACCACCTCGACTCGCGCCGCCTGCTCCCAGCCACGGCTGACCAGCGCGTCGCCACCGGCCGGCTCCAGGCCGATCAGCTTGACGAACCAGTCCGGCACATTGGTGACGGCCGGAATGCCGTTGCGCTCAACAATCGTCTGGTCAGTCTTCAGATCGACCACGCGGATGCTCGCGTAATAACCGCTGTCGAAAATCGAGCTGACCAGCAACTCGACCATGGCCGGATCGTCGATATTCGGCGTCAGCGACAACGCCAGCGCCGTCGCGGCGTCCTGGGCGTGGGAACGCAACTGGTTGACGTACTGGGTGCGCGAGCTTTCCAGACTGACCATGAAGCTGCCGGTGAAGGCGACCACCAGGAACAGACAGATAGCGATCAACAGCTGTTTGAACAAAGACATCTGAGCGCATGCTCCTAGTTAGTCGTTTCGACCGGGAAACCTTCGGCCTGCATTTTCTTCAACACATCCTGCCAGCGTGACAGGCGTTTGGTGTCACCGACCTTCTTGTTGCCCTTGGCGCCCGGCAGGTACAACCCTTCAGCATTAAAAGAGTAGACCGGCAGCAAATCGGTTCGCTGCGACGCCGGCTGGATCGGATCGATCAGGCTGTCGAGCACCAGCGGCATGGCATCGGGGGTGGCATAGTAAGTCAGGACCATGTGCGCGCGGTTCTGACGCAACGCCTTGACGTAGGTGATACGCAGCTTGTCACTGGAAACCCCAAGATGACGCAAGCTGAAATACTTGGCGATCGCATAGTCTTCGCAGTCGCCGGCGCCCTTCCACAGCGCCTCGATCGGCGTTTCCCAGTAATCGACCTCGTGCCACAGATCGATGTCCTCGACGTAGCGCACCTGTTTGTTGAAGAACAGGTTCACCACTTTGAGCTTTTCCATCTCGCTGACTTGTTTCTGCGTGGCCAACAGATTCTGCCAGGCATCAATGCGCTGCTGCCCGGCACCCAGCGGCCCGTAGAGTGCCGTGGCTTTGCGGCTGATCGTGGAAAAATCCCAATCGGCATGCAGACCGCCCAGCATGACGCCGGCCAGCAGCAGTGCGCAGCCTAGCCAGCGCAGAGTCCGGGGGATCGCGAAACGTACCGCCACAGCAGGTTTCCAGGGGGCAGGAAGGAAAGCGTTTGATGGTGAAGCTTAGCCCGACAAAAAACAATGGCACCATGAGATCATACTCGGCACGCTAAACTTCAGTTGGCACAGCGATGTTTTACAAGGTTTGACAACCCGTAGAGCAATCACTAGTGTCATTTGGATCCAAACCAGGCCGACATACAGGGTGCGTAGTCGTGACACAGAAGCCCAAACCGTTGCACAGCATTAAAGTCGATGGACCGATTCCTGCTCATCTGGCCCGTTCGGTGATCGAAGAAACCCTGCGCTCGGCAATCCTCGACGGTCGTCTGCCCTGTGGCACGGCGCTGCGCCAGCAGGATCTGGCCGACCTTTTCGGTGTCAGCCGCATGCCGGTGCGCGAAGCGTTGCGCCAGCTCGAAGCCCAAGAACTGCTGAGCGTTACTACGCATAAAGGTGCAGTGGTTGCGCCATTGATTCAGGGTGACGCGACCGAAACCTACGAGTTGCGCATCCTGCTCGAATCCGAAGCCATGCGGCAATCGATTCCGCTGCTGACCGCTGCCGACCACGCACGCGCAGCCGGGTACATCGAAGAGCTTGAGGCGCAACACGACTACACGGAAATCGGCCGGCTCAACCGTTTGTTCCACATGGCCCTGTACAGCAAGGCGCCCAACCAACGCTTACTGCGACTGGTTGAAGACGGGCTCAACGAAGAAGAGCGTTTTCTGCGCTTCAACCTTGAGGCCATGGGCCTGGGCAAATTGTCCCAGGACGATCACCGGGCGATGTTGCAAGCCGTGCAGGATCGCGACACTGAGCTGTCGATCAAACTCCTCGAGCAGCACCTCAATCGCGGTGTCGAAGTGATTACCCGTTATCTCGCTACCCCTGCCGCGCAAAACCGCCAAGCTGCGCGCTGAGCGCGCACTGCCCCGCGAATCACCCGCTTACAAATCCCCAAGCGATCCGCCAGCCCTCTGCTGGGCGGATCCACATGTCCGCTCTAACCTCCTTGCGCCGTTCAGTCCGATATTTGCACGTTGCCGCTGATGAATCGGTCATAGCCGTGGCGCAAATTTACCCGCACTCTTGAGCCGCCACCCCATAAAGAACGGGCGACGCGCCGCCCTGCCGGCGCAGTCCCCGCACCAGGAACCTACGGAAGGAGCCTTGCCACGGGAAAAAGGAAGTCATGGCGCGGGGTCACGGCCAACTTCCGCCCCTTTTAAATCATTCAATTCTTATTACTGGAAAGTTGCTTCGAGTGAGGCATTCACTCTTCTTGAGCAATTTTGGCCGTTATTCGCCGAAAGGAGCAACTACGCCCAAATAAAACTTTACCTGAAAGTTTTATTGGAACAACTCAACTTCAAAAAACAGCAAACTTAAAATAATTAAAAATATACTTGTTAAACACTTTGTCGGTGTATTAGCTTTTCTTCGCCAAGTTTGAACTTCACCCTTCACTTCGGCAGCAGCCCAATGCCTGCGGTACAGCAGCAGCGCTTGATGGGCAGACATGAAGCCATGTCAAAGGTATATCGATCCGCACTTACCTATCAGGAAGGAAGGCTGTCGTCCGCCGACAGGAAACAAGTAAGTCGTAGTTTCATTGATTGCGCAGTTGCAGAGCAGTTCCATTTAATATCAACGATAAAGGACATCATGATGCCCACTAAGCACCAACTCGCCCTGAAGAAAGCCGAACTTAGCATTCACCCGATCTTTGCCGAGATCACGTCGTTATCGGTGTTGCGTCGCTTCATGGAAACCCATGTATTTGCCGTGTGGGACTTCATGTCGCTGACCAAACGCCTGCAGCAGGAGCTGACCTGCACCCGACTACCGTGGTTGCCGCCGCGCGATCCTCTCGCCGCCCGACTGATCAACGAGATCGTTCTCGGCGAAGAGTCGGATAATCGCCTGGCCGAAGGGCATTACAGCCATTTTGAGCTGTACCTGGACGCAATGCGCGAAATCGGCGCGAGTACCCAAGCCGTGGAGCGCTTTGTCGCCCTGCAACAGGAAGGCGTGAGCTATGACGTCGCGCTGCAAAGCGTCGAGGTTGATCCGGCCGCCGCGCAGTTTGTCCGCGACACCTTGCGCACCGCCCTGCATGCACCGGGACACAGCGTGGCGGCGGCGTTTCTGCATGGTCGCGAGAGCGTGATCCCGACCATGTTCCAGCGCATTCTTGACGACTGGGGCATCGGTATCGAACAGGCGCCGACCTTTCGCTATTACCTCGAACGGCACATCGAGGTCGACTCCGAAGACCACGGCCCGGCGGCCGAACACCTGCTCGAGCGCCTGGTCGACGGCGACCCGCAACGTGAAGCCGAGGTCTACGCCAGCGCCATTGCCGCCGTGGAAAGCCGTATCGCCTTGTGGGACGGCCTGCGCGTAAGCATGCGCGAGCCGTTGGCAGAGGTGACCCAATGAACGCTGCTGACTATCAATCCTTTGCCGACGCCTGGGAGAATCGCGCGACCATCCGCACCCGTCCGCGACGCGTACTCGAAGACGATGAACGGCTGATCTATCCGCTCAGCCGCCAGCCGCTGGTGCTCAGCGAAACTTTCCTGCGCGAGTGCCCGCAGCAGCGTGATTTCGCCTTGGTGCAGACGCTGTACAAATTCATCAACGACGTGGTGATTTTCGAGACCGAGATCGTCGACAAGACCGCGCGCAGCATCGCCAAGAATCGCTTCGCCGTGGCCTTCCCGTTTGCCTGTCGTTACGACGCGATGACCGTGGTGGTCGACGAGGATTACCACGCCCTCGTGGCGATGGATTTCATGCAGCAAACGGTGGCGATGACCGGCATCGAACCGATTCAGCTCCCCGATGAAATCGAACTGAGCCGGGCGATTCCTGCGGCAGTAGCGCTGGCGCCAGAGCACCTGCGCAGCGCGGTCGAATTAATCTGCGTGGCCATCGCCGAAAACACCGTGACCGGTGATGTCGCGGCGTTCGCACGCGACGACACGGTCAAGCCGTCGATCAAAGGCCTGATGGCCGATCACTTGCTCGATGAAGGTCGCCATTCGAGTTTCTGGGCGCGGATGGTGCGCATCTATTGGCACACCGCCAACGCGGCGGATCGCGAAACCATCGCGCAGATTCTGCCGGTGTTCATCGGCCATTACCTGACCAACGACATCCAGAAATCCTTCGACCTGCGCCTGATCGACGCACTGCCGGTCAGCGAGACCACGCGCCGTTCGCTCAGGGACGAGATGGCCGGGCTGGCATTCCCGATCAATCGCCATCACCCGCTGGTGGGCAACATCGTCAAGTTCTTCCACAACAGCTCGCTGCTCGATGCGCCCTGCGTGCAGCACGCGCTGCGCGACTATCTGGTTTGATGAGGAGGCCGATATGAAACGTCTCGACATTTTGCTGATTGGCACCAGCCAGGCGATGACCGACCTGGCGCAGGAACTGGAACAACACGGTCACTCCTTGCAGCGCAGCGCTGCCGGTGCATCGACGGTGGATCTGATCATCGACGATGGTTTTATCGGCGCCGGCGATTTCTGCTCGATCCCGCACCTGCATCTGCGTTTGGGTGTCGGCGTGCAGAGCCCTGCCGGTTTGCCGACACTCGATTTGCTGTGTTTCCTTGGCTCGTCACTGATCAGCCGCGTACCGATTGGCGATGAGCCGTCCGGCAATGGGCAGGCACTGCGGCAACGGGTGCTGACGCAGGTGGTCGATGAAGTGGCGTTGCTGGTCAGCCGCTTCTCCCGTGATGCTGACTATCTGCAGCTGGCCGCGTCAGTGACTGCGCCGGATTTCGAGAGAATGGAAAACCTGCTGTTCCTCGACAGCCTGGCTTACGTCCATCGCCGCAACGACACGGCCAATCCCGCATTGCTGGAAGAGGCGCAGATCCCGGTGATCGAGCGCCTGCAACGAAGCTTGATCCACCACGCTGAACGCCCGGCGCTGCACATCGCCGAACAGTCGATCAGCTATCGCCAACTGCACGCTCACAGCCGTGCGATTCAACAGCGCTTGCTGCCCTTGCTCGAGCAACAGCCAAAACCGTGGGTGGTCGGCATCTGCCTGCCAAAAAGCCCGGCATTGTTTGCCTCGATTCTAGCGATCCTGGGCAGCGGCGCGGTGTATCTGCCGCTGGAACCGAGTCATCCGTTACAGCGTCAGCAATACATTCTGCAAAACGCTGGCGCGCTGCTGTTGCTGCATGATGGCGAGCATTCGCTCAGCGCATCCATGGCGGGGCTGGACGTCAGCCGCATCGACAGCTCAGAGGCAGATCTCAGTCAACCGCTGATGCGCCGCCGCCCCGAACTTGATGCACCGTGCATGGCGCTCTACACCTCGGGCACCACCGGGCATCCGAAAGGCGTGTTACTCAGTCAGGCCAACCTCGCGCACTTCACCGCGTGGTACGCCGATTACGTGCAATTGCGAGCCGAGAGTCGGGTCTTGCAGTTCTCGTCGCTGAGCTTCGATTCGTCACTGATCGACATCTTCCCGACCCTGCTGGAAGGTGCCGAACTGGTGGTGCCGGACGACACGCAACGACGAGATCCATTGCAACTGGTCGCGTTGATCCGCCGCCGACACCTGACCCACGCATTCCTGCCACCGGCGCTGTTGAGCATCCTGCCGCTGGAGCAACTGGAAGGCGTGCAAGTGATGACCGGCGGCGATGTCTGCGAGCCGTTTGTCATTGAGCAACTCACCCGCCAAGGCACACTGCACAACCTTTACGGCCCGACCGAAGCCACCGTACTGATCACCGCGCGCCAGCTCAAACCGGGCGACAGTAACCGTACCCTCGGGGCACCAATCGCCAACAGCCAAGTGCTGATTCTCGATGACGATTTGCAACCGGTGGCGGAGCACACCGTCGGCGAATTGTTCATCGTCGGCCCCGGTGTTTGCCTCGGTTATCTGAACAATCCGCAGCAGACCGCCGAGCGTTATCTGACCCTGCAATTACCGGACGGCCAAACGCTGCGCGCCTACCGCAGCGGCGACATGGCCAGGTGGGGCGAGCACGGTATCGAACTGTGCGGGCGGCGCGACAATCAGGTAAAAATCCGTGGCTTCCGGGTCGAGCCGGAAGAGATCGAGCGCTGCCTGCGCGAGAGCCAGTTGTACCGGCAAATGGCGGTGGTGATCGACAGTCAGCGGCGCATTCTCGCGTTCCTCGCACAAGCGCAATCGGACACCGCACGCGACGCGCTGAAAGCCCACGCCAGACAGTTTTTGCCGGACTACATGCAACCGGTGGCGTGGACCGAGCTGGCGAGCATGCCGTTCGCCAGCAACGGCAAAGTCGATCGCAAAGCACTGCTGGAACTGCCAGTGAGCGTGCAGGGCAACGCGCCGAAATGCCTGCCGGTGAATGCCGATGAAGCGCTGTTGCTGGAGATCTGGGCGGAGTTGCTGGAGCTGCCGAGCAGCGACATTTCCACCGACGAAAGCTTCTTCAATCTCGGTGGCCACTCGATTCTGCTCTCGCGCATGTTGCTGCGTTTGCGTGAGGAGTTCGGGCGTAGCATTTCGATCAATCGCTTCATCGAACTGCCGACCATCATCAAACTGGCAACGCTGGTACGCGGCACCGATGACAGCGCCGTACTCAGCGCCCAGGCCACGGCCGACGCCGAGCGTGCACTGGAAATCGAGCCACTGCCGATCAGCCGCATGGGTGATGTGCATAAAGTCATCGTCACCGGCGCCAATAGCTTTGTCGGCGTGCACATCGTCGAGGCGCTGCTCGGTTGGGGTGCCAGCGAAGTAGCGTGTCTGGTGCGCGACGGCGGCGGCAAAACGGCGGCGCAACGCTTTGCCGAGTCACTGCGTGAAAACCGCCTGGAGCATCTGGATCTGAGTCGTGTGCGGGTTTACGCGGCGGATATTACGCGTCCGCAGTTGGGCCTGAATGACGACGACTATCAGCGCCTGGATCGCGAGTTCGGCGCACTGGTGCACAACGCCGCTAACGTCAATCACGTACTCGATTACGAGTCGCTGGCGGCGGACAACGTCGAACCGATTTTCGCCCTGCTGCGCTTGTGCGAAGGGCAGAGCAAAAAGGTTTTCAACTTCGTCTCGACGCTGTCGGCTTCCAGCACGGTGGACGATGCTGGACGGGTGCTGGAACTGCCAGCCGCCACGACCCCACCGATCTATATTCGCAACGGCTACAACCTGTCGAAATGGGTCGGCGAACGCATCCTCGAACGGGCGCGGGAGCGCGGCGTCCGGGTCAATCTGTATCGCCCCGGCAATATCAGTTTCAACAGCTTGAGCGGCGTTTGTCAGCCGCACAAAAACCGTTTGATGCTGATGCTCAAAGGCTCGATTCAGCTCGGCCAGGTACCGGCCTTCGCGCTGAATTTTGACCTGATGCCGGTGGACTTTCTCGCCCGCTTCATTGCTTTCCACGCCAGCCGTTATTCGTCCGACCGCGCGGTGTTCAACCTGCATAACCCCGAGCCTTTGAGCTGGGACGCCTACGTCACTTCGTTCCGCGAAACCGGCAGCGAGTTCGCGCTGGTCAGCGTCGCCGACTGGCAGCAGCAACTAAACCGCGTCGATGCCGACAACGCGCTGTTCGGCGTGCTCGGTTTCTACCTCAACGGCTTCGAAGAAGACATCGGCGACATCTCCTTGATTGGCCATGCCAACGCTGAGGCCGGCGTGCATCTGATGGGCGCGCACTACCCGCAGAAATCCCCGGCACTGCTGCGTCGTGGCTGCGATTACCTGAAAGAAATCAACTTCATCTGATCCAACAAAAGGAGCAACACCATGAGCACTCTGCAACCCGATACCCTGATCAAAAACCCGCATGGCTACCACGTAGTGTCTTCGGTAGAAGTGCCGGCAGACGCGGCGCAGGTCTGGGYGGTGGTCGGCGATTTCGGCGGATTCGACCGTTTCATTCCGGCGCTGTCGCACATCGAAACAATCGGCGAGGGTGTGTCCTCGCTGCGCAAGAAATGCTTCAAGGATGGCAACGTGGTAGTCGAGCAACTCAACTCCCGCGATGAGCACGCGCGGAGCATGACCTGGACGACGATTTACAACACGTTGGGGGTGGCGAATCTGTGGGCGGCGATGAATGTCGAATCGCTGGGCGCGGGTAAGTCTCGGGCGACGTGGACGATCATTGCCGAGCCGGCTGCGGGCGGTGAAGAGGCACTGCCAGGGTTCAAGGATTTTGTGCAGGGGTTTGCGGATGATGCGATGGGGAATGTGCTGAAGCTGTTTGTTTAAGGCTTCGGCTTTGCGGTGAATGTCAGACCGCTTTCGCGAGCAGGCTCGCTCCCACATTTTGATTGCATTCCTTCTGTAGGAATGCGGTCAATCTGTGGGAGCGAGCTTGCTCGCGAAGAACGATAACGCGGTCTCCAATCTGAATAATCAGATCTTGAAGCTGTCGACCAATTGCTTCAGACGGTTAGCCTGCTGCGACAACGCATCACAATCCTTCAACGTCTCGTTGAGGTTAGCCACGCTCTGCTGATTCAGCAGGTTGATCTGGTTAACGTCGACGTTGAGGGTTTCCACAACCGCGGTCTGCTCTTCAGTGGCCGCGGCTACAGATTGGTTCATGCCGTCGATTTCACCGATGCGCTGAGTCACGCTGACCAGACGCAAACCGGCCTGATTGGCCACTTCCACGCTCTGCTCGCTGGACACCTGACTGGCGTTCATCGTGGTCACCGCTTCCCGCGAACCAATCTGCAACGACGTGATCATTTTGTGGATCTCTTCCGCCGACTCCTGGGTGCGATGGGCAAGGTTTCGCACCTCGTCCGCCACCACGGCAAAACCACGTCCGGCTTCACCGGCACGCGCCGCTTCGATCGCGGCGTTAAGTGCCAACAGGTTGGTCTGTTGCGAAATCCCTTTGATCACGTCGAGGATGTGGCCGATGTTGTCGGTGCTGGCGTTCAGGGTTTCGATCTGCGTGCACGACAGGCTGATCTTCTGCGACAACTCGGTCATCGCTTGAATCGTCTGCTCGACCACCTGACGCCCGTCATCGGCCTGCTCGCTGGCGCCGCTGGCGTGCTGCGAAGCGTCGGCGGCATTGCGCGCAATTTCCTGCGTGGCGGCACCCAGTTCGTTGATCGCCGCAGCGACGCTGTTGGTGCGCGCGCTTTGCTCGTCAGAACCGACGATCGAGGCGTTGGACGATGCCATCACCCGTTGCGACAAGTCATGCACATGACGGGTGGCGGAAGACACTTCGGAAATCGACGCGTGAATACGCTCAACGAACTGGTTGAACGCGCTGCCCAATTCACCGAACTCGTCTTTGCTCTCGACCACCAGGCGGCGGGTCAGGTCGCCTTCGCCCTGAGCGATATCCTGCATCGCACGGCCCATGGTGGTCAGCGGACGCATCAACACATTGATCAACAGGCTCAGCAGCAAGGCAATGGCCGCCACGGCCACGAACATCGCAATCAGTGCCGAGGTGCGGAATTGGCTGAGTGCTGCGTAGGCCTTGTCGCGGTCGATCGACAGACCGATGTACCACTGCGCATTCGGCAGATCGCTGACCGGGGTAAACGACAGAATACGTTCCTGACCGTTGAGCACCACGTTCTGGTTGCCCTTCTCGATGCGTACGCTGGTGTTTGGGTAGATGTCTTTCAGGTTTTTCATGACCTGATCCTTGTCCGGGCTAACGATCACCTGACCGTCGGCGCTAACCAGGAATGCATGGCCGAGGCCACCGAAGTCCACCGAGTTGATGATCTTCACCAGGGTTTCCAGGCTCAGGTCACCCCCGACGACGCCGAGCAGTTCACCGTTCTTTTTCACCGGCATGGCGATGGTCACCACCAGTCCGCCGACAGCAGCCATGTACGGCGGCGTCAGCATGGTTTTGTCAGCTACCACGGCCTGCTTGTACCAAGGGCGCTGACGCGGGTCATAGCCGTCCGGCATCTTCGCGTCAGGACGCTGGGTGAACACACCGCTGGCTTGACCGACGTAGGTGAACTGGAAGTTCGAGGTGAAGGCCGGTTGATCGACCAGGCCCGGGAAGTCCGCGTCCTTACCCTGATGGGCAACGTTCTGCGCGAGGTTTTCCAGCACCAGGATCCGCCCGCTCATCCAGTTCTGCACGCTGCTGGCGGTCAGATCACCGGCCTGCTGCACGGAAGACTGGAGGTTCTGGCGAATGGTGTTTCGCTGCAGATAGTCGTTGTAGAGGGTGAACAGCGCGAACGCCAGGACCACGACGCCCGAGGCGGCCAACAGGATTTTATGGCTGAACTTGAGATTCATTTCATGGGACTTCTTATGCCAAAAGTGGGGATGCGTTCCGGATGCAACAYTCCATGTACAGTGCAGGCAGCGTTCTACTAGCCGCTCTACTTTGGTGCACGCATGTCTCACCAGTCTGTCGGCACGTGTCGGAGAAATCTTAGGGCCATACAGGAAATGGATGGTATTTCTGCCAGATTCCCGCCCAACGGCGTGCCAGAGCGTTCGCCACGGTGTTTCCGGAGCAACGTTCCGGCGGCAGTTTCAAATCCTGCAACCCTTTTCCTGTGCATAAAAAAGCCAGCCCCCTGATGTCTCAGGGGCTGGCTTTGTCGTTTCTTTATCTGATCCTGAAATGACAAAACCCCCGTCCGCGTTAGCAGACAGGGGT
>NZ_JBFUIR010000010.1:0-117443 GCF_056401755.1 Pseudomonas sp. P4_D7
GACCAAAGGCCAGCAGGTGCGGCAGATGACTGGTCGCGGCCAGCACTTCATCATGACGCTCGACCTGCATATGCTCGACGTCGGCGCCCAATTCGCGCCACAGACGATCGACCACAGCCAACGCCGCCGGATCGGTTTGCTCAAGCGGCGTGAGGATCACTTTGTGGCGACGGAACAGTTCGGCATTGGAGGCTTCCACCCCGCTCTGCTCGGAGCCGGCAATCGGATGGCCCGGCACGAAACGCGCCGGCATGCCGCCAAACGCCTCGGTCGCCGCGCGCACCACATTGCCTTTGGCGCTACCGACATCGGTCAGAATCGCCGCCCCCAGATCAATACTCGCCAAACGCGCGAGCACTTTTTCCATGGCCAGAATCGGCACCGCCAGCTGAATCACGTCAGCGCCCTGACAGGCCACCACCAGATCATCTTCACAACGATCGACCACACCCAACTCGACCGCCAGCTTGCGCGATTGCGGATCGAGATCGACCCCGACCACTTCGCGGCAGATGCCACTTTCACGCAAGCCCTTGGCAAACGAACCACCGATCAACCCCAGACCGACCACCACAAGGCGCCCGATCATAGGTGCAGCAGATTGCAGTGCAGTGACATCACCCACGAGCCAGAACCTTGCGCAGCACTTCGAGGAAGCGGCTGTTTTCCGCCGGCAGACCAATGGTCACCCGCAGGTGGTTCGGCATGCCGTAGTTGGCCACCGGACGCACGATCACGCCTTCGCGCAGCAAGCCCTGAAATATCGGAGCAGCTACCTGACCGAGATCGACGCAGATGAAGTTGCCTTTGGATTCGATCCAGCTCAGGCCCAACTCACGGAAACCGGCTTGCAGCTGCTGCATACCCGCCTCGTTGAGCTGACGGCTTTGCGCCAGATATTCCTCATCCTTCAACGCCGCACAGGCTGCCGCCAAGGCGAGGCTGTTGACGTTGAATGGCTGGCGAACACGGTTCAGTACATCAGCCACAACCGGGGTCGACAGACCGTAGCCAACACGCAATGCCGCCAGACCATAGGCCTTGGAGAAGGTACGCGAGACCAACAGATTCGGGTAAGCGGCAAGGAAATCCAGTCCGTCCGGCAGATCACTGCCTTCGGCGTACTCAATGTACGCCTCGTCGAGCACCACCAACACGTGCTCCGGAACATCCTGCAGGAACTCGTCCAGCGCTTCTGCGCCGAACCAGGTACCGGTCGGGTTGTTCGGGTTGGCGATAAATACGACGCGGGTATTGCCATCGATGGCCGCGAGCATCGCAGGCAGATCATGCCCCCAATCCTTGGCCGGCACCACTTTGGCCTGAGCACCGACCGCCTGCGTGGCAATCGGATACACCGCAAACGCATGTTCGCTGAAAACAGCGTTCAGGCCCGGCGCCAGATAGGCACGCGCGACCAGCTCAAGAATGTCGTTGGAGCCGTTACCCAGAGTGACCTGGCTCAGCTCGACACGGCATTGCTCGGCCAGCAGGGATTTCAGCGCAAAACCGTTGCCATCCGGGTAACGCGTCAGCTCGGCCAGCTCTTCGCGGATGGCCGCCAAGGCTTTCGGACTGGCGCCTAGCGGGTTTTCGTTGCTCGCCAGTTTGACGATTTTGGCCGGATCCAGGTCCAGCTCGCGCGCCAGTTCGTCCACAGGCTTGCCCGGAACGTACGGCGAAAGTTGTTGCACGCCCGGCTGTGCCAGAGCGAGGAAATTGCCACTCATTTGCTACCGCCCTTAGAGAACTGCTTTCGGGTAGGAACCCAGCACTTTGAGTGCTACTGCTTCCTGACTGATCTTTTCCAGCACACCTTTGATCAACGGATCACGGTGGTGGCCGACGAAGTCGATGAAGAACACGTAGGTCCATTTGCCGCTGCGCGACGGACGGGTTTCGATCCGGGTCAGGTCGATCCCGTTGTCATGGAACGGCACCAGCAGCTCGTGGAGCGCACCCGGCTTGTTGCTCATCGAAACGATGATCGAAGTCTTGTCGTCACCGGTCGGCGGTACTTCCTGATTACCGATCATCAGGAAGCGCGTCGAGTTGTCCGGACGGTCTTCGATCTTCTCGGCCAGACGGGTCAGGCCATACAGACCGGCCGCCATGTCGCCGGCAATCGCCGCTGAGTTCCACTCACCCTTGACCCGCTTGGCCGCTTCGGCGTTGCTCGATACCGCAACGCGCTCGACATTCGGGTAATGCGCGTCCAGCCACTTGCGGCACTGGGCCAGCGACTGCGCGTGGGAATAGATACGGCTGATACTGTCGGTCTTGGTGTTTTCACCAACCAACAGGTGATGGTGAATGCGCAGCTCGACTTCGCCACAGATGACCATGTCGTGCTCGAGGAAGCTGTCCAGCGTGTGGTTGACCGCGCCTTCGGTGGAGTTTTCCACCGGCACCACGCCAAAATTCACCGCACCGGCTGCCACTTCACGGAACACTTCGTCGATCGCCGCCATCGGCTTGCTGATCACCGCGTGACCGAAGTGCTTCATGGCTGCAGCCTGGGTGAAGGTACCTTCAGGACCGAGGTAAGCCACTTTCAGCGGCTGCTCCAGCGCCAGGCACGAGGACATGATTTCGCGGAACAACCGCGCCATCTCTTCGTTGCCCAGCGGTCCCTGATTGCGCTCCATCACACGCTTGAGCACCTGAGCTTCGCGCTCAGGACGATAGAACACCGGCACTTCGCCTTCGGCCAGCGAGGCCATCTTTACTCGCGCGACTTCCTGGGCGCAACGCGCACGCTCACTGATCAGCTCAAGGACTTTGGTGTCCAGAGCGTCAATACGAACGCGCAGTGCCTTGAGTTCTTGCTCGGACATCAGCCGTGTTCCTTCTCGAATTCAGCCATGTACGCCACCAGCGCGTTAACGGCGGTGATGTCGACGGCGTTGTAGATGGAGGCGCGCATGCCGCCCACGGAGCGGTGGCCCTTCAGATTGAGCAAGCCGCGCTCTTCGGCACCGACCAGGAACGGCTTGTCCAGACGATCATCAGCCAGACGGAACGGCACGTTCATCCACGAGCGATCCGACTTGTTGATCGGGTTGCTGTAGAGGCCGCTGGCGTCGATGAAGTCGTACAGCGTGCGCTGTTTGACGTCATTCAGTTTGGCGATCGCTTCGACACCACCCTGCTCTTTCAACCACTGGAACACCAGACCAGACAGGTACCAGGCCAGTGTCGGCGGGGTGTTGTACATCGAGCCGTTATCGGCCGCGACTTTGTAGTCGAGCATCGTCGGGCACAGCGAGCGCGCCTTGCCGAGCAAGTCTTCGCGGATGATGTTGACGACGATACCGCTTGGGCCGATGTTTTTCTGTGCGCCGGCGTAGATCATGCCGAAACGCGAGATGTCGACCGGACGCGAGAGGATGTCCGAAGACATGTCCGCTACCAACGGCACGTCACCGGTTTCGGGGATCCACTGAAACTCCAGACCGCCGATGGTTTCGTTCGGCGCGTAGTGAACGTAAGCGGCGTCTTTCGACAGGTTCCACTCGTTCTGGCCCGGAATGGCGAAATAGTCGTAAGGCTTGGCGGTGGCGGCAACGTTGACGTGGCCGTAGCGCGAGGCTTCTTCGATGGCTTTCTGTGACCAGATACCGGTGTCGATATAGTCGGCCGAGCCGTTTTCCGGCAGCAGGTTCAGTGGAATCTGCGCGAATTGCTGGCTGGCGCCACCTTGCAGAAACAGCACTTTGTAGTTCGACGGGATATTCAGCAGGTCACGCAGATCCTGCTCGGCCTGGGTGGCGATGGACACGAACTCATCACTGCGATGGCTCATTTCCATGACCGACAGACCCTTGCCGTGCCAATCAAGGAGTTCACCCTGGGCACGTTGCAGGACAGCTTCAGGAAGCGCCGCAGGACCGGCGCAGAAGTTATAGGCTCGCTTGCTCACATCCAATCTCGCTCTGATTTGGTGGTATCACATATCAGTCGGCGCTGATTTTATGTGGGAGCGAGCTTGCTCGCTCCCACATGGATCTTCATGGGCGCCGAAATTTCATACCGGACAAATAACAAGGGGGCGAATTCTCATCCGCCCCCTCGTTTGTCCGCTTATTCTTGCGGTTCTTCGTCTGCTGCGGCGTCGAGTTGCTGGTCTTCGGCAGCATCGTCGATCACGACATTGCCTTCGAATTCCTCGCCCTCTTCAYCCTCAAGCTCTTCACCTTCAACTTCCGAAGGCTCCTGAACCCGCTCCAGCCCGACCAGGGTTTCATCCTTGGCCAGCTTGATCAGCGTGACGCCCTGTGTGTTACGACCCAGGCTCGACACTTCGTCGACACGGGTACGCACCAGAGTGCCCTGATCGGAGATCAACATGATTTCTTCACCGTCCTGCACCTGAACCGCGCCGACCAGACGGCCGTTACGCTCGTTGCTGACCATGGCGATAACGCCCTGACCGCCACGCTTGTATTCAGGGAACTCGGTGATCGCCGTACGCTTGCCGTAGCCGCGCTCGGAAGCAGTGAGAATCTCGCTGCCTTCTTCTGGAATCAGCATGGAGATCAGCTTCTGCCCTTCTGGCAGACGCATACCACGCACACCGCGGGCGGTACGGCCCATGGCGCGAACTTCGGATTCCTTGAAGCGAGTCACTTTGCCGCCGTCGGAGAACAGCATGATTTCCTGCTCGCCATCGGTAATGGCGGCGGAGATCAGGATGTCACCTTCGTCCAGCTCCAGTGCGATCAGACCAACRCTGCGCTGACGGCTGAAGGCCACCAGCGGAGTCTTCTTCACGGTACCGTTGGCGGTCGACATGAAGATGAACGGGGCTTTCTTGCGGTCGGCAGCCTTGATGCGAGCACGACGTTCTTCATCGGTCTCGTTGCTGTTTTCGATTTCTTCTACATCAGCCTCGGCGCCTTCGGCTTCTTCTTCATCGGCCTGACGCTTCATGGATTCGAGATCGACCGGCAGCATGGTGGTGATGTATTCACCTTCGCTCAATGGCAGAAGGTTGACCAGCGGACGACCACGGGCGGCGCGGGACGCTTCCGGAATTTCGTAGGTCTTGAGCCAGTAAACCTTGCCTTTGCTGGAGAACAGCAGCAGCGTGGTGTGGCTGTTGGCAACCAGCAGGTGAGCGATGTAGTCCTCATCCTTGACGCCGGTGGCCGACTTGCCTTTACCGCCACGACGCTGAGCCTGGTACGCAGCCAGTGGCTGGGTCTTGGCGTAGCCACCGTGGGAGATGGTCACGACGCGCTCTTCTTCCGGGATCATGTCACCCAGGGTCAGATCGAGACGGGCATCGAGAATCTCGGTGCGACGCTGATCGCCGTATTCGGCGCGGATCACTTCCAGCTCTTCGCGGATCACTTCCATCAGGCGCACGGCGCTGTTGAGGATGCGGATCAGCTCGCCGATCTGGTTGAGAATCTCTTGATACTCGGCCAGCAGTTTTTCGTGTTCCAGACCGGTCAGACGGTGCAGACGCAGTTCCAGAATGGCTTGCGCCTGTTCTGGCGACAGGAAGTACTTGCCTTCACGCAGACCGTATTGCGGATCGAGGTTTTCCGGACGGCACGAATCGGCACCGGCACGCTCAACCATCGCCACCACTGCCGAGGATTCCCACGGTGTGCTGACCAGCGCTTCTTTGGCTTCCGACGGCGTCGGCGAAGCCTTGATCAGGGCGATGACCGGGTCGATGTTCGACAGGGCAACGGCCTGGCCTTCGAGGATATGACCACGCTCGCGCGCCTTGCGCAGTTCGAACACGGTACGGCGGGTGACCACTTCGCGACGGTGACGGACGAAGGCTTCCAGCAGATCCTTGAGGTTAAGGATGCGTGGACGGCCGTCGATCAGCGCAACGATGTTGATGCCGAATACCGATTGCAGCTGGGTCTGGGCGTAGAGGTTGTTGAGGATCACCTCAGGTACTTCGCCGCGACGCAGTTCGATCACGACGCGCATACCGTCCTTGTCGGACTCGTCGCGCAGTTCGGTGATGCCTTCCAGCTTCTTCTCTTTGACCAGCTCGGCGATCTTCTCGATCAGACGCGCCTTGTTCAGTTGGTACGGCAGCTCGGTGATGACGATCTGCTGACGGCCACCGACCTTGTCGATGTCTTCGATGATCGAGCGGGCGCGCATGTAAATACGGCCACGACCGGTACGGTAGGCTTCGATGATGCCGGCGCGACCGTTGATGATCGCGGCGGTCGGGAAGTCCGGACCGGGGATGTATTGCATCAGTTCATCGACGGTCAGCTCAGGGTTGTCGATGAGCGCCAGGCAACCGTCGATGACTTCACCGAGGTTGTGCGGCGGAATGTTGGTCGCCATGCCCACGGCGATACCGCTGGAGCCGTTGACCAGCAGGTTGGGGATACGGGTCGGCATGACCGCCGGGATCATTTCGGTGCCGTCGTAGTTCGGCACCCAATCCACGGTTTCTTTATGCAGGTCAGCCAGCAGCTCGTGCGCCAGCTTGGTCATGCGCACTTCGGTGTATCGCATGGCCGCAGCGTTGTCGCCGTCGACCGAACCGAAGTTGCCCTGACCGTCTACCAGCAGGTAGCGCAGGGAGAAAGGCTGGGCCATACGAACGATGGTGTCGTACACCGCGGTATCACCGTGCGGGTGATACTTACCGATCACGTCGCCGACAACACGGGCAGATTTCTTGTACGGCTTGTTGAAGTCGTTGCCCAGCTCGCTCATCGCGAACAGTACGCGACGGTGCACGGGCTTGAGGCCATCGCGCGCATCCGGCAGTGCACGGCCGACGATCACGCTCATCGCGTAGTCGAGGTAGGACTGTTTCAGCTCGTCTTCGATATTGACCGGGAGGATTTCTTTGGCCAGTTCGCCCATGAGAAGCCTGATTCCTTTTTCTGGTGAAACTTCGTCATATCCATATGGGACCAACGAAGCTCGTCGGGGCAGACCGAGTGCCATGCACCGACTTACGACAAATCAACATTGGATCGCGGATTTGCGCAGTAAAGACAGCCCCGTGGAGCTGCCTCGGAAAACGCCGGATGTTATCACAAGAGCCGCCACGCACCTATCCCCCTGATGCGCATGGAGCATAGTTAGTTGACCGGTGACAGGCTTAACGGGGACGAGAGAGGCTCAGAGCTTCTTTGAATGCAGAATTGGGGCTTGGTTTAGCGATGTTTATTGACATTTATGACCCCTTCGCGAGCAGGCTCGCTCCCACAGGGTTCTGTGGCGCTCACAAAACCTGTGGGAGCGAGCCTGCTCGCGAAGAGGACAACGCAGACATCAAGCCAATCAATGCAGGCGTTTGCGGCACATCAACTGGGCCATTTTCGCGGTATCCGGGCGCTCGACGATGCCTTTTTCGGTGACGATCGCATCGATCAGGTCGGCCGGCGTCACGTCAAATACCGGGTTGAACGCTTCAACGTCCGCGCCGACGCGCTTGCCACCCACTTCGAGCAACTCGGCGCCATCACGCTCCTCGATCGGGATGTCGTCACCGCTGGCCAGATTCATGTCGATGGTCGAACTTGGCGCCACCACCATGAAACGCACGCCGTGGTGCATGGCGTTGACCGCCAGTTGGTAGGTGCCGATCTTGTTGGCCACGTCACCGTTGGCGGTGATGCGGTCCGCACCGACGATCACCCAGGTCACGCCTTTGGTTTTCATGATGTGCGCAGCGGCGGAGTCGGCATTCAGGGTGACCGGAATGCCTTCGTTGGCCAGTTCCCAAGCGGTCAGGCGCGAACCCTGCAGCCACGGACGGGTTTCATCGGCATAAACGCGCTCGACCATGCCTTCCAGATAAGCCGCGCGAATCACCCCCAGCGCCGTACCGAACCCGCCGGTAGCCAGCGCACCGGTGTTGCAGTGAGTCAGAATCGCCTGCGCATTGCCCTGGTGCTTGCGGATCAGGTCAACGCCGAGCTGGGCCATGGTCAGGTTGGCTTCGCGGTCGCTTTCATGAATGGCAATGGCTTCGGCTTCCAGCGCCGCCAACGGGTCGGCGTTGCCTTTCAGACGATCCAGTCGATCGTGCATCCGGCCCAACGCCCAGAACAGATTGACTGCGGTCGGACGAGAATCGGCCAGCAAGGCGAAATCTTCTTCCAGCGCCGCAGCCCAGTCGCCACCTTCGGTCAGACGGGCACGGGCCGCCAGCACAATGCCATAGGCTGCGCTGATGCCGATGGCCGGCGCACCGCGCACCACCATCGAACGAATCGCCTCGGCCACGCCGGCGGCGCTGGTGTAGGCAATCCAGGTTTCCTCGAACGGCAAAATACGCTGATCCAGCAGGTGGAGCGCGCCATCTCGCCAATCGATGGCCTTTACTTTCTCCGCAGCCAACAGTCGATCGCGCATCCCTCACCCCGTACTCATGAACAAAAGCCGCCGATTATAGCGATCCCCCCGCGAAGACGCTCGGGTATACTTCGCCATCCTTTACAAAAGCACTGGAACCGCCCCTCGATGCCGAAACCTGCCATTGCGCTCGACTTATTATTGCTGCCGACCTGGCTGGTACCCGTCGAACCTGCAGGCGTTGTGCTCAAGGAGCACGGCCTGGGCATTCGCGACGGTCGCATCGTGTTTATCGGCCCGCGCGCCGAAGCATTGAAGTGTAACGCCACAGAAACCCGGGAATTGCCGGATGTGCTGCTCGCCCCCGGCCTGATCAACGCGCACGGTCACGCGGCGATGACGCTGTTTCGTGGCCTGGCCGATGATTTGCCGCTGATGACCTGGCTGGAAAATCACATCTGGCCGGCCGAGGCCAAGTGGGTCGATGAAGATTTCGTTCGCGATGGGACTGATTTGGCTATCGCCGAGCAGATCAAGGGCGGCATCACCTGTTTCTCGGACATGTATTTCTACCCGAAAGTCGCCAGCGAGCGCGTGCACAACAGCGGCATTCGCGCGCAGATCGCCATTCCAATCCTTGATTTCCCGATTCCGGGCGCCAGCAGCGCCGATGAAGCCATTCGTCAGGGCGTCGAGTTGTTCGGCGATCTCAAGCACCATGAACGGATCAAGATCACCTTCGGCCCCCATGCACCGTACACCGTCGGTGACGAAAACCTCGAGAAAATCCGCGTGATTGCCGAGGAGCTGGACGCCTCGATCCATATGCACGTGCACGAAACCGCTTTCGAAGTTCAGCAAGCGCTGGAGCAGCGCGGCGAACGTCCGCTCGCGCGCCTCGGCCGTCTCGGCCTGCTCGGCCCGCGCTTCCAGGCCGTGCACATGACCCAGATCAGCGATGACGACCTGGCGTTACTGGTAGAAAGCAACACCAGCGTGATCCACTGCCCGGAATCGAACCTGAAACTCGCCAGCGGCTTCTGCCCGGTCGAGCGTTTGTGGCAGGCTGGCGTCAACGTGGCCGTTGGCACCGATGGCGCCGCCAGCAATAACGATCTGGATCTGCTCGGCGAAACCCGTACCGCTGCGCTGCTGGCCAAAGCCGTCGCCGGTTCCGCCACCGCACTCGACGCCCATCGAGCGCTGCGCATGGCCACACTCAACGGCGCGCGCGCACTGGGGATCGAGGCGCAAGTCGGCTCGCTGGAAATTGGCAAAGCTGCCGACATCGTCGCTTTCGACCTGTCCGGCCTGGCCCAGCAACCGGTATATGACCCGGTCTCGCAGCTTATATATGCCACCGGTCGCGATTGCGTGAAACACCTGTGGGTCGCCGGCAAGCAACTGCTCGACGACCGCCGCCTGACGCGCATGGACGAAGAGCAACTGGGCGCCACCGCCCGGACCTGGGGCCAGCGCATCAGCGGCCACACCGAATCGTAAACACCTTGGCGCAAACGCCAGGGCTACAGCACTTTTAAAGTTTTAGAGGATTAAACATGAGCAACGTCGACCACGCTGAAATCGCCAAATTCGAAGCCTTGGCCCATCGCTGGTGGGACCGCGAAAGCGAGTTCAAACCACTGCACGACATCAACCCGCTGCGGGTCAACTGGATTGACGAGCGGGTCAATCTGGCCGGCAAGAAAGTCCTCGACGTCGGTTGCGGCGGCGGCATCCTCAGCGAAGCCATGGCGCAACGCGGTGCCACGGTGATGGGCATCGACATGGGCGAAGCGCCGCTGGCGGTCGCGCAACTGCATCAACTGGAATCCGGCGTCAGCGTTGAGTACCGCCAGATCACCGCCGAAGCCCTGGCCGAAGAAATGCCGGAGCAGTTTGACGTGGTCACGTGCCTGGAAATGCTCGAGCACGTGCCGGATCCGTCGTCAGTGATCCGCGCCTGCTTCCGCATGGTCAAGCCGGGCGGTCAGGTGTTCTTCTCGACCATCAACCGCAACCCGAAGGCCTACCTGTTCGCCATCATCGGCGCTGAATACATCATGAAGCTGCTGCCGCGCGGCACCCACGATTTCAAGAAATTCATCCGCCCGTCCGAGCTGGGTGCCTGGAGCCGCATGGCCGGCCTGACCGTCAAAGACATCATCGGCCTGACCTACAACCCGCTGACCAAGCACTACAAACTGGCCAGCGACGTTGACGTCAACTACATGATCCAGACCCTGCGCGAGGAGTAAGCCGATGGCGATCAGAGCAGTTCTTTTCGACATGGACGGCACCCTGCTCGACACGGCGCCGGACTTCATCGCCATCTGCCAGGCCATGCGTGCAGATCGCGGCTTGCCGCCGATCAACGACAAGCACATCCGCGACGAGATTTCCGGTGGCGCCAAAGCCATGGTCGCGGTGACGTTTTCGATGGACCCGGAATCGCCGGGCTTCGAAGAACTGCGTCTGGAGTTCCTTGAGCGCTATCTGGTTGGCTGCGCCGTGCACAGCAAACTGTTTGACGGCATGGGTGAACTGCTGGCCGATATCGAAAAGGCCAAGCTGATCTGGGGCGTGGTCACCAACAAGCCACTGCGCTTTGCCGAGCCGATCATGCAGCAACTGGGATTGGCTGAGCGTTCGGCGCTGCTGATCTGCCCGGATCACGTGAAGAACAGCAAGCCGGATCCGGAGCCATTGATCCTCGCGTGCAAGATGCTTGATCTGGATCCGGCGACGGTGCTGTTTGTCGGCGATGATCTGCGTGATATCGAATCGGGGCGCGATGCCGGTACGAAAACGGCAGCGGTGACGTTCGGCTACATCCACCCGGACGACAACCCGCGGCATTGGGGGGCGGACGTGGTGGTGGATCATCCGTCGGAGCTGCGCAAGGTGCTCGATAGCGCGCTTTGCAGTTGCTGAGACCTGACGCAGAGCGTCATTGGCTGCATTCCCACGCAGAGCGTGGGAACGATCTGACTTGATGAGGTTTTTATGTTTGATTATTCCGCTCGCCCCGAATTGCTCAAGGATCGGGTCATTCTGGTCACCGGTGCCGGTCGCGGGATCGGCGCGGCAGCCGCAAAAACCTACGCCGCCCATGGCGCTACGGTATTGCTGCTGGGCAAAACCGAAGCGAACCTGACGCAGGTGTATGACGAGATCGAGGCTGCCGGGCATCCGCAACCCGCCGTGATTCCGTTCAATCTCGAAACCGCCCTGCCCCATCAGTACGATGAGCTGGCCGCGATGATCGAGACCGAGTTCGGCCACCTCGACGGCCTGCTGCACAACGCTTCGATCATCGGCCCGCGCACGCCGATCGAACAGTTGTCCGGTGAAAACTTCATGCGCGTCATGCAAGTCAACGTCAACGCCATGTTCATGCTGACCAGCACCCTGCTGCCRCTGCTCAAGCTGTCGCAGGATGCCTCGGTGGTGTTCACCTCCAGCAGCGTCGGGCGCAAGGGCCGTGCGTACTGGGGCGCTTATGGCGTATCGAAGTTCGCCACCGAAGGCTTGATGCAAACCCTGGCCGATGAAGTCGACGGTGTCGCGCCGGTACGCTCCAACAGCATCAACCCGGGCGGCACGCGCACCAGCATGCGCGCCCAGGCGTATCCGGGGGAAAACCCGCTGAACAACCCGACACCGGAAGAAATCATGCCGGTCTACCTGTACCTGATGGGCCCGGACAGCACCGGCATCAATGGCCAGGCCTTCAACGCGCAATAACTGCCATACGTCGCTTTTGTTGCCGCGGCAGATTCCTGTCGCGGCATGCATTTGCCGCTGGCGACTGTCATATTTCAGTCAATTTTCCACCGCACCCCTCCCCCTTGATCAGCCAACTTATTGATTCCAAACGGTTTAAATAAAACCGAACCGAATGGCACGACTTTCGCTCTAAACTTCCTCAAAGCATGCCGTGTGAAGGCAGTGGGGCAAGGCCGAATTCGATAGCTGACTAATCGTCTTCAGGCAGACTAAACTTACGCCAAATGTCCTACGGGACTGATGGATCAGTATGACGCGCAGCCCATAGCCGCTCTCACCCAGCCTGTAAGACAGACTTACTGCTTTAGGGGCTCACGCCATATGAAATCACCCTCCCAGACCAACGCAATTGACTTTGACAGTGCCAAATTGCAACGCCTGGGCTTTGGTCAGCTGCCTCCCCTTCTGGAGCGACCGGCCAGTCTTGCGCAATTGCGCCAGCAAATGAGCCTGCAACTGCAAACCAGCCTCGAACCGCAACGCATCCTCGGTCTGTTTTTCCGCGAAGTTCAGCGTCTCGTGCCCCTGGACGCGCTTAGCTACGTGCATCAGGGCAGTGACCTGCGTCTGGAGTTCGGTGCCCGCGGCCACCACTCGATCAGCTATACCCTGAGCCACGAAG
This sequence comes from Pseudomonas sp. P4_D7, assembly GCF_056401755.1. Classification (NCBI taxonomy): domain Bacteria; kingdom Pseudomonadati; phylum Pseudomonadota; class Gammaproteobacteria; order Pseudomonadales; family Pseudomonadaceae; genus Pseudomonas; species Pseudomonas sp. P4_D7. The sequence continues at coordinate 12,710 of NZ_JBFUIR010000010.1, forward strand.
GCGAGCATATGGGCGAACTGGTGTTCCGTCGCAATCAGCGCTTCAACGACAAGGAACAAGGTCAGCTGGAGTCGTTACTGTCATCCTTGCTGTACCCGATGCGCAACGCGCTGCTTTATCGCGAGGCGACTCAGAGTGCCCTGCGCGATCCGCTGACCGGCGCCGGTAACCGCATCGCCATGGAGCAAACCCTGCAGCGGGAGATCGATATGTCTCGCCGACATCAACAACCGTTGTCGCTGCTGATGCTCGATATCGACCACTTCAAACGGGTCAACGACAGCCATGGCCACAGCGCCGGCGATGACGTGCTTAAAGCCATCGCCGCGACAATCAAGGCGCAACTGCGCAACGTCGACATGGTGTTCCGTTACGGTGGTGAGGAGTTTCTGGTGCTGCTGTCCAATACCAGCCGGGAAGCGGCAGCGATGGTCGGCGAACGACTGCGCTATGCGACGCAGGCGGCCGAATACTATGCCGATGGGCAGTTGATTGAATTGACGGTGAGCCTGGGATGTTCGACGTTGTTGCCGGGCGAATCGGCTGACAGCTTGCTGCGCCGCGCTGACAGTGCGTTGTATGTGGCCAAGCGTGAAGGTCGCAACCGCCTGGCGATGGCGGGCTAAGCCTTTCAGGCAACACAAAACAGTGTGGGAGCGAGCTTGCTCGCGAAAGCGGTGAATCAGTCAACGCAGTGCTGACTGACATGACCCCTTCGCGAGCAGGCTCGCTCCCACATTGGTATTGCGTGAGGCTTGAATCAGCTCTCGACTACCGCCCTGCGCTCTCGGTTGACCAGCAAGCGTTCCGACGTCTCCAGTTGCATGCAACGCTCCAGAAACAGATACATGTAGTCATAGCTCTTGCAGACGGCCTGACGCAACTCGGCCTGCAAGGCCTTGCTCGGGCTCATCCCGGCCAGGGTGCAGATGATTTCCAGCGCCTCCCACGGATGGGCATCGTCGTACTGGGCATGCATCTTCAACCACTTCATCGCGCGCTTGCGATCCTCTTCGGGAAACGCTGCGGCATACACGCCGGAGGAGCAGACCAGCGCCGACCACTCCCCGGTCGCGCCTTCGATGGCATAGTTGGTGGCCGCGATGGCCACAATCAACGAATCGGCTGAGCTGGTGTGCCAGCACCAATGACTCAAGGCATGCAGTTCGGGCGGCACATGTTGGGCCTGAAGGTCTTCCAGACTGACGCCATGTGCACGACTCCAGTGCACCCAATAATCCGCATGATTGAGTTCAACGCGGATATTGCGCATCAGCCAGCGCCGCGCCATGTCTTCGCCCGGATGCCGGGCAAACCTGGTTTTGGTGAGATTCTGCGCCATGTACAGCGCAAACTGCTCAACCACCGGCCAGCCCCCGATCAGGTACTGACGCATGGTTCTGGCGCTGAGCTTGTTATCACGCATGCGCAGGTAAAGTTCATGCTCGACAACCCGGCGCTTGCTCTCGCTGCAATCCGCAATGAGCTGTTGTGCCCAGGCAGGATAACTTGCAGCTTCCATGAGTGGTCCGGTTCGGTTGAATGTGTCGATCACTGTTCGGCTCCTTTTGATTTGTGATTGTAAGGATCGGCGAGAGACTTCAACGGAACGTGCCAGGCGCTTTGAATAACAGCGGTTGCGGTCTGGCGGGCCGACTTTGCAAACTGTCGCAGGTAAACAACTGTGGGCGTTCTATAACATAACCCTGAGCGTAATCCACACCAATTTCAAGCAGGGCCTGCTCGATCTGRGTTGTTTCAACAAACTCGGCAATTGTCTTTTTACCCATGACATGCCCGATGTGATTGATCACTTCGACCATTGCGCGGTTAATCGGGTCGTCCAGCATATCCTTTACGAAACTCCCGTCGATCTTCAGGAAGTCTACAGGCAAATGTTTCAGATAAGCGAATGAAGACATTCCGGCGCAAAAATCATCTAACGAAAAATAGCAACCTAAGCCTTTGAGTTCATTAATAAATCTTATTGCACTACCCAGATTTGAAATTGCACTGGTTTCTGTAATTTCAAAACAAATCATTTCAGGCGGTATTGCATAGTTAACAAACTGTTCCCGCAGAAAGTGCAAAAACGCGTCATCTCCTATAGTAATGCCTGACAGATTAATCGCACACATTGCTAAAGGTTGTTGATGTTCTTGGGCAATACATTGAGCAATAACCTTAAATACATTCTGAACTACCCAACGATCCAGTTGACTCATCAAACCATAGCGCTCGGCGGCGGGAATGAAACTGTCCGGCAGAATCATCCGCCCGGCTTCATCGTGCAGACGCAGCAGAATCTCGATATGCCCACCGTTGTTGTCACCCGACTTGAGCGGAGCGATTTCCTGGGCGTACAGACAAAAACGGTTTTCTTCCAGGGCCATGTGCAAGCGTTGCACCCAAGCCATCTCACCAAAGCGCAGGGACAGTTCGGAATCGTCAGCGTGATAAACCTGCACGCGGTTGCGGCCCTTTTCCTTGGCCATGTAACAGGCCATATCTGCGGCACGCAATGAGGCTTCGAGGGTCGTCGGGATTTGTGCGATATGCACCAGGCCAATGCTCACGGTGGTCAGGAACGGCCGCCCCTTCCAGACAAAGTGCAGATTCTGCACAGTCTGACGCAGCGCCTCGGCAATCTTTTCCGCCGCGTCCGGCGCGCAGTTCTCCAGCAAAATGCCGAACTCATCACCACCCAGTCGCGCCAGCGTATCGCCCTCGCGCAGTCCGGACTGCAGCAGCGTACATATGTGCCGCAACAACTCATCGCCGGCGGCATGGCCGCAGGTGTCGTTGACCAGTTTGAATTGATCAAGATCGAGGAACATCAGCGCATGCCGCCCGGTATGGCGGGTGAGATTGTGCAGCGCCTGCTCCAGGCGATATTCGAACTCGCGACGGTTAGCCAGCCCGGTCAGCGCGTCATGGGTGGCCTGCCACGACAGATTGGCGATGTATTGCCGTTCCTGGGTCATGTCGTGCAACACCAGCACCGTGCCACTGACCTTTCCGGCATTACGGATCGGCGCGCCGACCAGGGTCACCGACAATGTCGTGCCATCAAGGCGCTGGATCAGCTTCGAGTGTTCGCTGCCGCCACTGAGCTTGCCGCTGAGAATGTGCTCGATCAGGGTCAGCCCTTCGGACTGGGCGTTGTCGTCGAGCAGATTGAACAATGCCGCCAGCGGCAAACCCGCCGCCTGTTCGGCTTTCCAGTGGGTCATGGCTTCAGCGGCCGGGTTCATGTAATCGATAGCGCCGCTGACGTCGGTGGTAATGACGCCATCACCGATCGAATGCAAGGTAACGTGCGCCCGATCCTTCTCCAGTTGCAGCGCCTCGGCAAAGGCATGGCGCTGTTTGAGCAACTTGTGCGTGCGCCACAGGGCCAACACGATCAGCCCCAGCGCCGTGGCGAGATTGGTCAACAGCAGCAGCCGCAGGATCATCCGCGAGCCTTCGCCCAAGGCATCACTGAAGGCTTTCGCGGCCGGGGTCACGCCATCGTTGATGGCAAAAATGCGTGCCTTCCAACCCTGGATATCGGCGCTGCTGGCGGTGTTTTGCGAAATGCTGCGGTGCATCTCCTGCGCCACGTCATCCAGCTCGACCAGATAGGCGTCACCGACCGTCCAGCGGTCAATTGCGGTTTCCAGATAACTGAAATGGCGGAAGTTGAGGTACAGCCAGATCAGGCTGGAAACATCGTCCGGGTGGTTGCCACCCTTGAGAATGCCTTCGCGCGCCGCGGCCAGATCCGGCGGTTGATGATCCAGCGCCAGGCGCAACTGATGCCCGCCTTGCGGCACAGCGATCGCAGTGCGGTACTTGAGGAAAATCGCCTCGTCACGGCTGTCGGCGTAGAGATTGAGATAGTAAATCGCGTCTTTCTGGCCCTTGGACCAGAGGCTTTCACCAGCGACGTAACCGCGAACCGCCGAGAGCACGTAAAGACTCACGCCGCCCAATAACGCTTGAAACAACACGACGGCAATAAATGGCCAGACGATGCCCAACAACCGTGGCGTTCCGAGAGTCCGCTTTTGCTTCATGAGATCCCTTGCGCAAGCACTGCCAGATGAACACCGGAAAATCCCGCTCCTGACAGCTCAGCCTAGGCTAATTTTCGCCAAGTCAAAGGGACAGCTCTGCCGTCCTCTAGGTCGATTGTGCAAATGGCGGGACTGTACGGGCGTTCCGAGTGATTTTACTTAATGCAATTCAAGCACTAAGCACAGAAACCGGCACGAAACTCAAGGGCGCTGGATCTGCTGCAGATGACCATAGAGCTTGGCATACAGACCACCATCGGCAATCAACTGCTGATGATCGCCATCTTCAGCGACCTGACCGCCATCGAACACCAGCACGCGATCAGCCTGTTTCACCGCCGACAGTCGGTGGGCAATGATCAGCGTGGTGCGGCCATTGAGGAAGCGCGCCATGGCCTGATGCAGGTTGTACTCGGTGGCGGCGTCGAGGGCCGAGGTGGCTTCGTCGAGGATCACGACTTTCGGTTCGGCGAGGATCATCCGCGCGATGGCCAGACGTTGCCGCTGCCCGCCGGACAGGCGCACGCCGGAGCGGCCGACGATACTGTCCAGCCCATTGGGCAAGGCGCGGATGGTCGCTTCGAGCTGAGCGATTTCCAGCGCCTGCCAGCACGCCTCGTCACTGCGGGTGCGGCCCATGGTCAGGTTGGCGCGCACGGTGTCGTTGAACAGCGCCGGGTGCTGCAACACCACCGCGACGTTTTCGCGAACCGTGTCCAGACCGATTTCCTGCTGGGTCGAACCGCCGAAGCGGATGGTGCCGGACAGTGGCGTATAGAGCCCGAGCAGCAATTGCACGAGGGTACTTTTGCCGCCGCCACTTGCGCCGACAATCGCGACTTTTTCACCGGGAGCAATCGACAGATTCAGCTGATCCAGCACCAGGTCATCGCCGTAGCCGAAGCTCAGGCCCTGTACCTGAATACCTACGGTGTCCCGGCCCTTGAACGGATCGACACCGCCGGGATATTGCGGCTCATCGGCGCGCGCCAGCAGTTCGTTGATCCGCGCCAGCGCCCCGCCCGCCGCGTAATAGGCATATTGCAGATTGAGCAGTTGTTCAACCGGACCGATCATGAACCACAGGTAGCTGAACACCGCGAGCATCTGGCCGATCGACAGGTCGGAGAACAACACCGTGAGCATCGCCGCCGCGCGGAAAATGTCGATGCCGAACTGGAACAACAAACCGCTGGCACGGTTGGAAGCGTCGGTTTTCCACTGCGAGTTGACCGCGTAGTTACGCACTTCCTGCGCGCGCAGACCGAGCCGCCCGAGGAAGAAACCCTGACGGTTGCCGGCACGGATCTCCTGAATCGCATCAAGGGTTTCGCTCAACGCCTGGGTGAAGCGCGAGGTGCTGTCGTTCTCAAGCTTCTTCAGGTGTTTGACGCGTTTGCCCAACTGCACCGTGGCGTAGATCACCAGCGGGTTGAACAGCAGAATCAGCAGCGCCAGTTTCCAGTGCATCCACATCAGGATGCTCGCGGTGCCGACCAGCGTCAGCATCGCCACCAGAAAGCGACTGAGGGTTTCGCCGACGAATTTGTCGAGGGTATCCAGATCGGTGACCAGGTGCGTCGTTACTGTGCCGCTACCGAGGCTTTCGTATTCGCCGAGGGAAATCCGCTTGAGGCGTTCGATCAGACGCACGCGAATACGATAGACGATGTCCTTGGCCAGCCGTGCAAACAGCCGCGACTGCAACACACCAAAGCACAGCGAACTGCAACGCAGGGTAAGGGTCACCAGCAACATCAGGCCGATATAGCCGGCCGCTTGCTGCCACATCGTCGGCAGCACATGGTTCATGACTTTCAGCGCGGCATCGCCATGGCCGAGCAGGACTTCGTCCACCAGCAGCGGCAACAGCAATGGAATCGGCACGCTGCACAGCGTCGCCAGCACAGCCACGCCGTTGGCAATCCATAGGGATTTTTTGTGAGTGAGTGCCAGTCGCCGGACTTCTGCCCAGCTCAGCCGGTCGACACGCTTTACGGCTGGCGTGTCATCGGCCAGGTCAGGCACAGGCGGCGCGCTCCAGCCAGCGGCCGAGCAATGGCGACAGTTCGCTGAGCGGTTGATAGCCATTGGTCAGCAGCGCCAGTTGGCCATTGCGTTCGGCGAGCAGGGTCGGGAAACCGGCGATGCCCAGATCCTGCACCCAACTGAAATCGGCCTGAGTGGCTTTGTGCTGATCGGCATGATCGAACAACGCCGCGAACTCGATGCGCGGCACACCGGCCTTCTCCGCCAAATCGACCAATACACTGGCCTGGGTGACATCGCGGCCTTCAGCGTAAAACGCCTGCTGGATCAGTCCGACCAATGTCCACGCGCAATCCGGCGCCAGACTGCGCGCCGTGACGATCGCGCGGCAGGCAGGCTCGGTGTCGTAGACAAAACCGTCAGGTAACGCACCTTCAAACTTGAACGGTTGACCGGTGGCCTCGGTGACCGCTTGCCAGTGTTCAAGAATGTAGCGACGCGTGGTCGGCTCCAGCGCCGAGCCGCTGCCGGTGCGCAAACCACCGACCACCAGATGCAACTCCACCCCGGCTGCTTGCGCCTGCTCAACCAATGCCTTGGCCACCGGAGCAAAACCCCAGCACCACGAACACATCGGATCCATCACATAGAGCAGGCGCGCAGACATGATTAAGCCTCGGTGGATGCTTGCTTGTAGTTGTAGCCGATCGGGTGCGGCATGTTGCGCGCCTTGGCCAGTTCGATCTGCTTCTGCCGGTCGATGGCGCTGCGGCGGGTTTTCTCGCTCAACGTGTCCCAGCAATGCGGGCAACTGATGCCGGCAACGTAATGCTCGCTGGTGCGATCTTCAACACTGACCGGTGTGCGACAGGCATGACATTGATCGTAGTCGCCTTCGCTGAGGTCGTGACGCACGGTCACGCGGTTGTCGAACACGAAGCAGTCGCCCTGCCACTTGGTTTCTTCCTGCGGCACCTCTTCGAGGTACTTCAGGATGCCACCCTTGAGGTGGTAAACCTCTTCGAAACCCTCGCCGAGCATGTAGCTCGAAGCTTTCTCGCAGCGAATGCCACCGGTGCAGAACATTGCGACCTTCTTGTGCACGGCCGGGTCGAAGTGTTCTTTGATGTAGTCGGGGAATTCGCGAAAACTGGTGGTTTTCGGATCGATGGCGCCTTCGAAAGTGCCGATCGACACTTCGTAATCGTTACGGGTGTCGATCAACAGCACTTCCGGGTCACTGATCAACGCGTTCCAGTCTTGCGGATCAACGTAGGTGCCGACCTTTTTGTTCGGGTCGACGCCTTCGACACCGAGGGTGACGATCTCTTTCTTCAGTTTGACCTTGGTGCGATAGAACGGCTGCTCGTCGCAGTACGACTCTTTGTGATCGATGTCGATCATGCGTGGGTCGTTCTTCAGCCAGGCGAGCAGACCGTCGATGCCTTCGCGAGTGCCGGACACCGTGCCGTTGATGCCTTCTTCGGCGATCAGCAGGGTGCCTTTGATCTGGTTGTCGACCATCGCTTGCAGCAGCGGCTCGCGCAGGTTGACGTAATCTTCGAGGGTGACGAACTTATACAGTGCCGCCACGACAATCGGTTGTGTCATGGGTATTTCTCCAGGTGGCTACCCTCGCAAAGGGTGAACCGGATTCAAAAAAAAACGCGCCGGGTGAGCGGCGCGTTGCGGATTCTAGCAAAAAACCGAAGCTTAATGCTTACTGCCGCCAGCACAGGTCGGCGATGCCGGAGCGGCGCCGATCTCTGCCCATTCCTGCGGGGTGTAGGTGTGCAGCGCCAACGCATGGAACTCGCCCATCAGCTCACCGAGCGTGCCGTAGACTTTCTGGTGGCGCTTGACCCGGTTCAGGCCGTCGAACTGCGCGCTGACCACCACGGCCTTGTAGTGCGTCTGCAACCCGCGACTGTGCATGTGGCTTTCGTCCAGCACTTGCAGGTGCTCAGGCTGAAGCAGGGCCAGCGTCGATTCGATGCGTTGTTGCATGGTCATCACGAACTCCGCTTACTTCTTCTTGGCCGGCGCAGCAGCGCCTTTCGGGTCCAGCTCTTTGGTCATGTCGTCGAGCAGCTTGTTGACGACAGGCACGGCGCTTTCCAGTTTGGCCTGGGTCATCTGGGCCGATTGCTGGGTCAGCTGCGGCATTTTTTCCAGGACTTTCTTGCCCAGTGGCGACTGGTAGAACGCGACCAGGTCTTTCAGCTCGGATTCGCTGAAGTTGCTGGTGTAAAGCTTGACCATGTCAGGCTTGAGCTTGTTCCAGCCGATGGCCTGGTCCAGGGCGGCGTTGGCCTTGGCCTGGTAGGTTTCCAGTACGGCTTTCTTGGCTTCCGGGGCTTTGGTCTGTTCAAAACGCTGAGCGAACATTTGCTGCACTTGCATGTACACCGGAGTGCCCAGCTTGTCAGCGTGCGCCAGGGTCAGGAAAGCTTCAGCACTGGCGTTGTGGCTGGCGGTATCGGCAAGCACCTGGCCGCTGGCGCAAACCAGTGCAACCGCGGTGCAGATGGCACGAAGACGAGTCATCGAGTTTCCTTTTCAGCTAGGCGAGGTAAAACCCCAAGGGCGACCATTCTGCGCCTAAAAAACCTCGTGGCTCAACCCCCGAGCCTTGCCGTGCTTGATTGGCCGGGTTTTACCGGTCAACAATCGGTTCGAGGGAACCACCACGGCCGATGCCGGCCTAAACTGCGCAAACAGACCAACAGGAGTGTGCACGATGAGCCGTATCGAAACCGACAGCCTGGGCCAGATCGAAGTCCCGGACGACGCCTACTGGGGTGCTCAGACGCAACGCTCGCTGATCAACTTCGCCATTGGTCAGGAACGCATGCCGCTGCCGGTACTGCACGCTCTGGCCCTGATCAAGAAAGCCGCTGCACGGGTCAACGACCGTAACGGCGATTTGCCCGCCGACATCGCCCGCCTGATCGAACAGGCTGCCGACGAAGTGCTCGACGGCCAGCACGACGACCAGTTTCCGCTGGTGGTCTGGCAGACCGGCAGCGGCACGCAGAGCAACATGAACGTCAACGAAGTCATCGCCGGGCGCGCCAACGAACTGGCCGGCAACCCGCGCGGCGGCAAGACGCCGGTGCACCCGAACGATCACGTCAACCGCTCGCAAAGCTCCAACGACTGCTTCCCCACCGCCATGAGCATTGCCACCGCCCAGGCCGTGCAGGAACAACTGCTGCCGGCGATCGCCGAGCTGTCCGGTGGTCTCGCCGAACTGGCGGCGCGGCACATGAAACTGGTGAAAACCGGGCGCACGCACATGATGGATGCGACGCCGATCACCTTCGGTCAGGAGTTGTCCGGGTTCATCGCGCAACTGGATTACGCCGAACGCGCAATCCGCGCCGCGCTGCCAGCGGTGTGTGAACTGGCCCAGGGCGGCACCGCGGTCGGCACCGGGCTGAATTCGCCGCATGGTTTTGGTGAGGCGATTGCTGCAGAACTGGCGGCGCTGTCCGGCCTGCCCTTCGTCACCGCGCCGAACAAGTTCGCCGCCCTCGCCGGCCACGAACCGCTGACCAGCCTGTCCGGCGCGCTGAAAACCCTCGCCGTGGCGCTGATGAAAATCGCCAATGACCTGCGCCTGCTCGGCTCCGGTCCCCGCGCAGGTTTTGCCGAAGTGCGGCTGCCGGCAAATGAGCCGGGCAGCTCGATCATGCCGGGCAAGGTCAACCCGACCCAGTGCGAAGCGCTGTCGATGCTCGCCTGTCAGGTGCTAGGCAACGACGTGACCATCGGCATTGCCGCGAGTCAGGGTCACTTGCAGTTGAACGTGTTCAAACCGGTGATCATCCACAACCTGCTGCAATCGATCCGCCTGCTTGCCGATGGTTGCAGCAACTTCCAGCAGCACTGCATTGCCGGGCTGGAGCCGGACGCCGAAGTCATGGCCCGACACCTGGAGCGCGGGCTGATGCTGGTGACGGCACTGAATCCGCACATTGGTTATGACAAATCAGCGGAGATCGCCAAGAAGGCTTACAGCGAAGGGCTGACCTTGCGTGAGGCGGCGTTGGCGTTGGGCTATCTGACGGATGAAGAGTTTGATGCGTGGGTGCGGCCGGAGAATATGATCGAGGCAGGCGCCAAGGGTTAAGTTTTGTAGAGCCTGAAAGTCCGTCTTCGCGAGCAAGCTCGCTCCCACATTTGGGCGCATTTCCAACATGAGAATGCAGTCGAATGTGGGAGCGAGCTTGCTCGCGAATGGGGGCGACGCGGTTTAACTGGCTGCCATCTTCAACCGCCGCGCCTTCAACCCGGCAATCAACGAAGGCCCCAACGCCACCAGCGCCGACCCCAGCACCACCAGCACCGCGCCGCCATAACCCAACCCGTTGATCTGCTCGGCATGCACATAGTCCGGCCAAATTCGCGCAGCGATCGCCACCGCGCCAAACGTCACCAACGGCGTGATCGCCAACGTCGCACTGACCCGCGACGCTTCCCAATGCGCCAGCGCTTCAGCGAACGCGCCATAGGCAATCAACGTGTTCATACAGCACGCCAGCAGCAGCCAGCCCTGCAACGGGCTGAGGTTCAGCGCTTCGAGCGGATGCACCCACGGCGTCAGCAACAGTGCGCAGAACAGATAAATCACCATCATCACCTGCAGCGAATTCCACACCGTCAGTAACTGCTTTTGGCCCAGCGCATAAAAGGTCCACACCATCGACGCCAACAGCACCAGCAACACCCCGGCGGTGTAATCCGACAACGAGCTCAGCAGCTCCGCCAGACGCTGATTGAAAAACAGCACGAAACCGATCAACAGCACCGCCAACCCGATTCCCTGACCAATACTGAAACGCTCCTTGAACACAAACAGACTGGCGATCAACAACATGATCGGGCCCATCTGCACCACCAGTTGCGCGGTGCCGGGGCTGAGCAAATTGAGCCCCATCAGGTACAGCACATAGTTGCCGACCAGCCCGAGCACCGCCATCAGCACCAGCCAACCACCCCTGGGACCCAGCACTTTGCGACTGGGCAGACGTTTCACCGCCGCCAGATAGATGAACAGACAGCCACCGGACACCAACAGACGAAACCAGGTCACCGTGACCGGGTCCATCACCAGCAGCACCTGTTTGAGTTTGATCGGCAGGATGCCCCACAGAAACGCGGTCAGCAGCGCCAGGAACAAGCCGTACACCCAGCGACCCGATGAAATGTGCATGGAAACCCCAAAGCCTGCTGACAAGTGCGCTCATTCTAGGCGCGCCATGAACCGACACACAGGGACAGTTAAGGCCAGGACGCGAATGAAACTGTTCAGGTCGCAGCATTAAATTGACGTCGCGCCGTTGATCGGCTGTACAGGCGCGCCAAATGCTTCAGGCATAAGCTCAATGGATCCCTTTCAGCGCACCAGCCAAGGAGACCGATCATGTTAGCAATGCGCGCGCAGGACAGCGCCCCCGCCACGCACTTTCGCAGTGATCGCTTGTGCCGGGTCAATGGCGAACTGTTTTTCAGCACTCGGGAAAATACCCTTGAGGGGCCGTTCGACAGTCCCGAGAAGGCTGAGCAGGAAATAAAGGCGTATATCGCGCGGATGCAGCTACAGGATTCCAACCGGTAAACCCGGTAGATCCCTTCGCGAGCAAGCTCGCTCCCACATTGGATCTCTGGTGTACACAAAATCAGTGTTCACTGAAGATCTACTGTGGGAGCGAGCTTGCTCGCGAAGAGGGCTGAACAGACAACTAGTGAATTGAGGATTAACGCACCGCCTCAAACAGCCCCGTCGCGCCCATCCCGCCGCCCACGCACATGGTGACGATGCCGTAACGCAGATTACGCCGCTGCAACTCCCGCACCAGATGCCCGACCTGCCGCGACCCGGTCATGCCAAACGGGTGACCAATGGAAATCGAGCCGCCATTGACGTTGTATTTCTGATTATCGATCTCCAGCCGATCCCGGCTGTACAGGCACTGCGAAGCAAACGCCTCGTTCAGTTCCCACAGATCGATATCCGCCACCTGCAAGCCTTTGGCCTTGAGCAGCTTCGGCACCGAGAACACCGGGCCGATACCCATTTCGTCCGGCTCGCAACCGGCCACGGTGAAGCCGCGGAAAAATGCTTTCGGCTTGAGGCCCAACTGCAAGGCTTTCTCCAGGCTCATCACCAGCGTCATCGAGGCACCGTCGGACAGCTGCGAGGAGTTGCCCGCCGTCACCGAACCATCCTCGGCGAACACCGGTTTCAATCCGGCGAGACTTTCATAGGTGGTGTCCGGGCGATTGCAGTCGTCGCGATCAACCACACCGTCGAGAATCTGCACTGCACCGGTGTTTTTGTCCTCGACGCGATACTTCACCGCCATCGGCACGATTTCATCGTTGAACAGTCCCGCAGCCTGCGCCTGAGCGGTGCGGATCTGGCTCTGCAATGAATAGCGATCCTGCGCTTCACGGCTGACGCCATAACGCCGCGCGACCACTTCGGCGGTCTGGCCCATCGTGTAGTAGATGCCCGGCGTTTGCTGCTTGAGCAGCGGGTTGATCAGGTGATCGGTGTTGACGCTTTTCATCGTCAGGCTGATCGACTCGACGCCGCCGGCCACGATGATGTCGCTGCAACCCGAAGCGATCTGGTTGGCAGCAATCGCAATCGCCTGCAAGCCCGATGAACAGAAACGGTTGAGGGTCATGCCGGCGGTGCCGGTGCCCAAACGCGACAGCACCGCGACGTTACGACCGATGTTGTAGCCCTGCGCGCCTTCGTTGGAGCCGGCGCCGACAATGCAGTCCTCGACGCTGGCCGGATCGATGTCGTTGCGCTCAAGCAGCGCGTTGACGCAATGGGCCGCCATGTCATCGGGACGGGTCTGGTTGAACTTGCCGCGAAAGGACTTGGCCAGGCCAGTCCGCACGCTGTCGACGATCACCACTTCACGCATGGCATACCTCATTGTTGTGGTCGGTTGAGAGTGGACCGAGCATAAGTCCACCGCATCAACCACCGCGACAATCATTCACCCCGCGTATGCGCGTCTATCGGCTCAGTCCTTGTGTTTCTTCGCGTGCTTGTCGGATTTCTCGAAGGCCTCTTCCAGTGCACGGTTGATCGTGCGCAACACCTTCACCCGGGCCCAGCGCTTGTCATTGGCCTCGATCAGCGTCCATGGCGAGATCTCCGAGCTGGTGCGGTCGACCATATCGCCGACGGCAGCGCGATAGGCGTCCCACTTGTCGCGGTTGCGCCAGTCGTCTTCGGTGATCTTGAAGCGTTTGAAGGGGATCGCTTCGCGCGCCTGGAAACGCTCCATCTGCGTATCTTTATCAATAGCCAGCCAGAACTTGACGACGATCACTCCGGCGTCGGACAGCTGCTCTTCAAAATCGTTGATTTCGCCGTAGGCACGCAACCAGTCGGCCGGCGTGCAGAAGCCCTCAATCCGCTCTACCAGCACCCGGCCGTACCAGGAGCGGTCGAACACGGTGAACTTGCCGCGCGCCGGAATGTGCCGCCAAAAGCGCCACAAGTACGGCTGAGCGCGCTCCTCCTCAGTCGGTGCGGCGATCGGCACGATGTTGTATTGCCGTGGATCAAGCGCCGCCGCGACCCGACGGATCGCCCCGCCCTTGCCGGCGGCATCGTTGCCCTCGAACACCGCCACCAGCGCGTGGCGGCGCATGCGTTTGTCGCGCATCAGCCCAGACAAGCGCGCCTGCTCGGTGATCAGTTGTTCCTCGTAGTCTTTCTTCTCCAGACGCTGGGTCAGGTCGAGGCTGTCGAGCAGGTTCAACTGATCGACCGGCGTGCCCAACGGCGCGGCGCTGACATCGTGCGGATGCACGTCCGGGCGCTTCAGCGCATTTTGCAAACCTTCGAGGAGAATCTTGCCGACCGCCAGGCTCCGATAGTTGGCGTCGGCGCCTTCGATCACGTGCCACGGCGCGTAATCACGGCTGGTACGGCGCAGCACGCGCTCGCCGTATTTGACGAACTTGTCGTAGGTTTCCGATTGCTGCCAGTCCAGCGGGCTGATGCGCCAGCTGTGCAGCGGATCATCGGCCAATGCTTTGAGCCGGGCCTTCATCTGTTTCTTGGACAGGTGAAACCAGAACTTGAAGATCAGCGCGCCTTCATCGCAGAGCATCTTTTCCAGACGCTCGGCGCCGGCGATCGCCTGATCCAGACGCGGATCCTTGAACAAGCCATGCACCCGCCCCTGCAGCATCTGGCTGTACCAGTTGCCGAAAAAGATGCCCATGCGCCCCTTGGCCGGGAGCATTCGCCAGTAGCGCCATGCCGGAGGCCGCGACAACTCTTCATCGGTCTGCTGATCGAACGTGCGCACTTCGATCAGGCGCGGGTCCATCCACTCGTTGAGCAACTTGACCGTCTCGCCCTTGCCCGCGCCTTCAATGCCGTTGATCAGGATGATCACCGGAAAACGCTTCTGCTGCTGCAGTTCGAACTGAGCTTCGAGCAAGGCTTCACGCAATGCCGGGACGGCCGCATCAAAGGTGTCTTTGTCGATGGCGTGACCGATTTCAGCGGATTCAAACATGGGACGGCTCCTTCCAGGATTCAGCAAGACTAGCGGATTGGGCACAGCAGCGGCGCAGAAATTCCCACGGCTGGCGGATTGTCCGTGAGTCAACGGGCGCAAGCCTTGCCATGGATCAAGCAGCCCCTGCGCGATCGGCTAGAATGGCCGCCTTGTCGTTGCCGAGCCTGCCATGAAACCTGTATTGCCCCACGCCCAACTCGATTGGGATGACCACGGACGCCCGCGTTCGCGGGTATTCGATGACGTGTACTTTTCCGACCAGTCAGGGCTGGAAGAAACCCGTTACGTGTTCCTCGAACAGAACCGCCTGGCCGAGCGTTTTGCCGCGCTGCCGGCGGGTGGGCGACTGGTCATCGGCGAAACCGGGTTTGGCACCGGGCTGAATTTTCTTTGCGCCTGGCAGTTGTTCGAGCAGCACGCCATGGCGGGTGCGCGCCTGCATTTCGTCAGCGTCGAAAAATACCCGCTAAGCCCTGCCGACCTGAAACGTGCGCTTGCCCTATGGCCGGAACTCAAGCCACTGGCCGATCAGTTACTACGGCATTACGTGGCGATCCATGCCGGCTTTCAGCGCATCACCCTGGCCCACGGCCGCGTGACGCTGACGCTGTTGATCGGCGATGCCCTGGAACAACTGCCGCAACTCGACGCGCAGATTGATGCGTGGTTTCTCGACGGTTTCGCCCCGGCGAAAAACCCCGACATGTGGACTGCCGAACTGTTTGTCGAGCTGGCGCGACTGGCAGCGCCCGGCTCAACCATCAGCACCTTCACCAGTACCGGTTGGGTCCGCCGTTTGCTCAACGCCGCCGGGTTCAAAATGAAGCGCACGCCGGGCATCGGTCACAAGTGGGAAATCCTCCGTGGCGAGTTTCTCGGCTGGCCGGCGGAAGTGACGCCGCCGACACCGGAAAAACCCTGGTTCGCTCGTCCTGCACCGATCGCGGCTGAACGTCGAGCGCTGGTGATTGGCGCCGGTCTCGCCGGCTGCGCCACGGCGTCCAGCCTGGCCGCACGTGGCTGGCAGGTGACGTTGCTCGAACGCCATGCGGCGGTGGCGCAAGAAGCCTCGGGCAATCCGCAGGGCGTGCTGTACCTGAAATTGTCCGCCCACGGCACGGCACTGTCGCAACTGATCGTCAGCGGTTTCGGTTACACCCGACGCCTGCTGGAAACCCTGCAACGCGGCACCGACTGGGACGCTTGCGGCGTGCTGCAACTGGCGTTCAATACCAAGGAAGCCGAGCGTCACGCCCAGTTGGCCGAAGCCTTCCCGGAAGACCTGTTGCAGTGGCTGGATCAGCCCGAGGCGCAGGCCCGTGCCGGGGTCGGTCTGGCCCATGGCGGCTTGTACTATCCCGAAGGCGGTTGGGTGCATCCGCCGGCGTTGTGTCAGGCGCAAGCGGCGCAGGCGAACATCGAACTGCTCAATCATTGCCAAGCACTGCAACTGCGCAGGGTCGATGACCAGTGGCAAGCCCGCGACGGTGACCGCTTGCTCGCCAGCGCGCCGGTCGTGGTGTTGGCCGGTGCCGCCGACATCAAATGTTTTGCGCAGAGCGCCGAGTTACCGCTCAAGCGCATTCGCGGGCAGATCACCCGTCTCGCCGAAACCGCAGAAAGCCAGGCACTGGCCACTGTGGTCTGCGCCGAAGGCTACGTCGCTCCCGCCCGTCTGGGCGAACACACGCTCGGCGCCAGTTTCGACTTCAACAGCGATGACCTGACGCCGACCACCGCCGAACACGTGGGCAATCTGGCGATGCTCGAAGAGATCTCAAGCGATCTGGTTACGCGTCTGCACATCAGTGAACAGCCGGTCGAAAATCTTCAGGGCCGCGCAGCCTTTCGCTGCACCAGCCCTGACTATTTGCCGATTGTCGGCCCCCTCGCCGACCGCGAAGCGTTCCTCGACACCTACTCGGCGCTGAGCAAAGACGCCCGCCAAGTGCCGGACATCGCCTGCCCTTGGCTGGACGGTTTATACGTCAACAGCGGCCACGGCTCTCGCGGGCTGATCACCGCGCCATTGTCCGGCGAACTGCTCGCCGCATGGCTGGACAATGAACCTCTGCCGCTGCCACGCAGTGTCGCCGAAGCCTGTCACCCCAACCGCTTTGCGTTACGTCGGTTGATTCGCGGCAAATGAACTGAAGACCACGGGCCATGACGGTGGCCCACTGGTCTGACGGTGCCTCTTATAACTTATCGTTCTAAAACTCCCACAACCGCACCGGGTCAGTTTCTGAGTACCGGCCATTTCGGCCGCTGAAGAAACACCCTCCCCAACGGAAAAACCGGTAAGGACTATATGTGCGGATTAGCTGGCGAGTTACGTTTTGATCAACAACCTGCAGACCTTGCAGCGATCGAGAGAATTACCCATCACCTGGCCCCTCGCGGCCCCGACGCGTGGGGCTTCCATGCCCAAGGGCCGATTGCCCTGGGTCACCGTCGCCTGAAAATCATGGACCTGTCGGACGGCTCGGCGCAGCCGATGATCGACAGCCAGCTGGGCTTGTCCCTGGCCTTCAACGGCGCGATCTACAACTTCCCGGAATTGCGCGCCGAACTTGAAGCGCTGGGTTACGCGTTCTACTCCGGTGGCGACACCGAAGTGCTGCTCAAGGGCTACCACGCCTGGGGCGAAGCGCTGCTGCCGAAGCTCAATGGCATGTTCGCGTTTGCCATTTGGGAACGCGACGCCAAACGCCTGTTCATCGCCCGCGACCGTCTCGGCGTGAAGCCTTTGTACCTGTCGCGTACTGGCCAGCGTCTGCGCTTTGCCTCGGCGTTGCCAGCGTTGCTCAAGGGCGGCGACATCAACCCGATCCTCGATCCGGTGGCGMTCAATCATTACCTGAACTTCCATGCCGTGGTTCCGGCGCCGCGCACCTTGCTGGCCGGCATTGAAAAACTGCCACCGGCGACCTGGATGCGCGTTGAAGCCGATGGCCGCACCGAACAGAAAACCTGGTGGACGCTGCCTTACGGCCCACACGATGATGAGAAAAATCTGACCCTCGAAGATTGGGTTGATCGCGTCCTCGACAGCACCCGCGAAGCGGTGGCGATTCGTCAACGCGCGGCAGTGGATGTCGGTGTGCTGCTGTCCGGCGGCGTCGATTCGAGCATGCTCGTCGGCCTGTTGCGTGAAGTCGGCGTCGACAACCTTTCGACCTTTTCCATCGGTTTCCAGGATGCCGGCGGCGAACGCGGTGACGAATTCCAGTACTCGGATCTGATCGCCAAACACTACGGCACTCAGCATCATCAACTGCGCATCGACGAGAAAGAGATCATCGAGCAATTGCCCGCCGCGTTCCGCGCGATGAGCGAGCCGATGGTCAGCCATGACTGCATCGCCTTCTATCTGCTGTCGCGCGAAGTGGCCAAGCATTGCAAAGTGGTGCAGAGCGGCCAGGGTGCTGACGAGTTGTTCGCCGGTTATCACTGGTACCCGCAAGTCGACGGCGCGGCCGATCCGTACGCGGCGTATCGCAACGCATTTTTCGACCGCAGCTACGACGACTACGCCGCCACCGTGCAGCCGAAATGGCTGACCGCGAACGATGCTGCCGGCGACTTTGTGAAAGAACATTTCGCCCAGCCCGGCGCCGAGGCGGCGGTGGACAAAGCCCTGCGTCTGGACAGCACGGTGATGCTGGTCGACGACCCGGTTAAACGCGTCGACAACATGACCATGGCTTGGGGTCTGGAGGCGCGTACGCCGTTTCTCGACTATCGGCTGGTGGAACTCTCGGCCCGAGTGCCTGGCCAATTCAAGCTGCCTGACGGCGGTAAACAAGTGCTCAAAGAAGCCGCGCGCCGAGTCATCCCGAGTGAGGTGATCGACCGTAAAAAAGGTTACTTCCCGGTGCCGGGCCTCAAGCACTTGCAGGGCGACACGCTGAACTGGGTGCGCGAGTTGCTGCTCGATCCGAGTCAGGATCGCGGTCTGTTCAATCCGGCCATGCTCGACAAATTGCTGACCGATCCGCAAGGCCAACTGACGCCGTTGCGCGGTTCGAAGTTGTGGCAACTGGCTGCCCTGAACCTGTGGCTCAGTGAACAAGGAATCTGATCGATGAAACCCCACGCCACAGCCATCAACCAACGGCTGCTACGCGGTCAGACGCCGTCCTATGAACGCTTGCAGGCGCGTCTGGCCGAAGACGGCAGCACGTTGGCCGCCGACCCTATCGCCGTCCATTGCGGCTGGGGCCGGTTGCTGATCGGCCACACGTTTCCCGACCCGGCATCGCTGGCACAGGAGCTGCTCAAAGAACAGCCCGGCGAGCGTGATATCGCGTTGTACGTCGCGGCGCCGCAGCAGATCCTCGGCTTGGAACCGACGCAACTGTTTCTCGACCCGTCGGACACCTTGCGCCTGTGGTTCAGCGATTACCGCCAGGCCACCCGTGTGTTTCGCGGCTTTCGTATTCGCCGCGCGCAGAGTGAGGCGGACTGGCAGGCGATCAATCTGTTGTATCAGGCGCGCGGCATGTTGCCGATCGATGCCACGCGGCTCACTCCGCATCATCAGGGCGGCCCGGTGTACTGGCTGGCCGAGGATGAAGACAGCGGCGCGGTGATCGGCAGCGTCATGGGCCTGAACCATCAAAAGGCTTTCAACGACCCGGAAAACGGCAGCAGCCTGTGGTGCTTGGCGGTTGA
Organism: Pseudomonas sp. P4_D7; assembly: GCF_056401755.1. Classification (NCBI taxonomy): domain Bacteria; kingdom Pseudomonadati; phylum Pseudomonadota; class Gammaproteobacteria; order Pseudomonadales; family Pseudomonadaceae; genus Pseudomonas; species Pseudomonas sp. P4_D7. The sequence goes on from NZ_JBFUIR010000010.1 coordinate 32,004, forward strand.
TCCGCAATGCTCGCGGCCGGGTGTTGGTGAAGTGCTGGTGCGGCACCTGATCGAGCACTTCATGAGTCGCGGCTTGAGCTATCTGGATCTGTCGGTTCTGCATGACAACCGGCAGGCGAAAAACCTCTACGCCAAGCTCGGCTTTCGCAATCTGTCGACCTTCGCCATCAAGCGCAAAAACGGCATCAACCAGCCGCTGTTTCTCGGCCCGGGGCCGGAGGCGCAGTTCAACCCGTATGCGCGGATCATCGTTGAAGAAGCTCATCGACGCGGTATCGACGTGCAGGTGGATGACGCCGATGCCGGGCTGTTCACCCTCAGCCACGGCGGGCGTCGCGTACGTTGCCGCGAATCGTTGAGCGACCTGACCAGCGCGATCAGCATGAGCCTGTGCCAAGACAAAAGCCTGACCCACAAAGTGCTCAAAGGCGCCGGACTGAACCTGCCCTCGCAGCAACTGGCCGGTAATGCCGACGACAATCTGGCCTTCCTCGATGAGCATCAACGGGTGGTGGTCAAACCGCTCGACGGTGAACAGGGCCAAGGCGTGGCGGTGGATTTGCAGAGCATCGAAGAGGTGCAGCAAGCCATCGAAGCGGCGAAGCAATTTGACAGCCGCGTGCTGCTCGAAAGCTTCCACGAAGGGCTTGATCTGCGGATTCTGGTGATTGGCTTTGAAGTGGTGGCGGCGGCGATTCGCAAGCCGGCGGAAGTGGTCGGCGATGGCCAGCATTCGGTGGGCGCGTTGATCGAGGCGCAGAGCCGTCGTCGGCAAGCGGCGACCAGTGGCGAAAGCAAGATCCCGCTGGATCACGAAACCCAGCGCACCCTGCATGCGGCCGGTTATGACTACAGCAGCATTCTGCCGGCCGGCGAGCACCTGTTTGTGCGGCGTACGGCGAATCTGCACACCGGCGGCACGCTGGAAGATGTCACCGCAATCCTGCACCCGACGCTGGTCGATGCAGCGGTACGGGCGGCGCGGGCGCTGGACATTCCGATGGTCGGCCTCGACTTGATGGTGCCGGCGGCGGATCAACCCGAGTACGTGTTTATCGAGGCCAACGAACGTGCCGGTCTGGCCAACCATGAGCCGCAGCCGACGGCGGAGCGCTTTGTCGATTTGTTGTTTCCGCACAGTCAGCCGGCTATTTAACCCTTTCCTGATCGTTCCCACGTCGAGGCGTCGAACCGTCTGCGTGGGAACGCCTCACCGGACGCTCTGCGTCCACTCTTGGGACGCAGAGCGTCCCCGGCTGCATTCCCACGCAGAGCGTGGGAACGATCAGCGCTCAACCCATCAGGAGTTTCCATGACCACGCAAATCCCCGAACCGGATCTCAACTACCTGCAAAAAGTCCTGCTGGAAATGCTCGCCATTCCCAGCCCCACCGGGTTTACCGACACCATCGTGCGTTACGTCGCCGAGCGTCTGGAAGAGCTCGGCATTCCCTTTGAAATGACTCGACGCGGTACCATTCGCGCCACGCTCAAAGGCAAGAAGAACAGCCCCGACCGCGCCGTTTCCGCGCACCTGGACACCATCGGCGCCGCCGTTCGTGCGATCAAGGACAACGGCCGCTTGACCCTCGCCCCGGTCGGCTGCTGGTCGAGCCGCTTTGCCGAGGGCAGCCGCGTCAGCCTGTTTACCGACAACGGCGTGATTCGCGGCAGTGTCTTGCCGCTGATGGCGTCCGGGCATGCCTTCAACACTGCCGTCGATGAAATGCCGATCAGTTGGGATCACGTCGAACTGCGTCTGGATGCCTACTGTGCGACCAAGGCTGACTGCGATTCGCTGGGCATCAGCATCGGCGACGTGGTGGCATTCGATCCGCTGCCGGAATTCACCGAAAGCGGTCACATCAGCGCCCGTCACCTCGATGACAAGGCCGGCGTTGCGGCGCTGCTCGCGGCACTCAAAGCCATCGTCGACAGCGGCCAGGAGCTGATGATCGACTGCCACCCGCTGTTCACCATCACCGAGGAAACCGGCAGCGGCGCGGCGGCGGCGCTGCCGTGGGACGTCAGCGAATTCGTCGGCATCGACATCGCGCCGGTCGCTCCCGGCCAGCACTCCAGCGAGCATGCGGTGAGTGTGGCGATGCAGGATTCTGGCGGCCCGTACGATTATCACCTGTCGCGACATTTGCTGCGTCTGGCCGGTGAAAATGAACTGCCGGTGCGCCGCGACCTGTTCCGCTATTACTTCAGCGATGCGCACTCGGCGGTGACCGCCGGCCACGACATCCGCACCGCCCTGCTCGCGTTTGGCTGCGATGCGACCCATGGGTATGAGCGCACGCACATCGACAGTCTGGCGGCGTTGAGTCGTTTGCTGGGCGCTTATATTCTGAGCCCGCCGGTGTTCGCCAGCGATGCGGCGCCAGCGAATGCTTCACTGGATCGCTTCAGTCATCAGATTGAGCATGACACACAGATGGAGAGCGATACGCGAGTACCGTCGGTGGACAGTCTGGTGGGGCAGCGTTCCGACAGTTAAATCTTTGTTGGCAGAACCATCGCCTTCGCGAGCAGGTCGAATCGTCGCACCGTCGCTCCCACATTTGGAATGCGTTCCCCTGTAGGAGTGAGCCTGCTCGCGATGAGGTCGGTACAGGCAACACAAAACTGGCAGGCAAACCGCAATCGCCGTAGCATCCCGCCATTGATTCAGCCGAGGTGCCCATGCTCATTCCCTACGACGCTCTTGAAGTCGACACCCTCACCCGCCTCATCGAGGATTTCGTCACCCGCGACGGCACCGACAACGGTGATGACACGCCGCTGGAAACCCGCGTGCTGCGCGTGCGTCAGGCATTGACCAAAGGCCAGGCGCTGATCGTCTTCGACCCGGAAAGCGAGCAGTGCCAGTTGATGCTCAAGCACGACGTGCCCAAGCACCTGTTCGACTGAAATCCTCAGCGAACTTTCTGCGTGGCTTGCTTGCGCTGAATCCGCTCATAGACCTCCGCGCGGTGCACGTTGACCTTTTGTGGCGCCTCGACGCCAAATCGCACACTGGCACCGTTCACTGACAGAACGCGCAAGGTGATGTCATCACCGATTGAAATCAACTCACCAACGACACGGCTGAGTACAAGCATGAGATTCGTCCTTCAGGGTTAGCGAACCCTGAAGATGCGCGGCTTGCCGCGCCTCTTCAATGCACGGCGAGCAAATCAGTTTTGCCTTACACCCATGCTCGCCCTGAGCTGTCAGACGCTTCCCACAAAAGACCTTCAGGCAGCAGAAAAGCGTGGCCCGAACAGAATCACGCTGGCGCCGATCACGCACAGCGCCACGCCGATCCAGTCCGAACCCAAGGGACGCACGCGCTCGACCACCATCAGCCAGCCAATCGAAGTGACAATGTAGATGCCGCCATAAGCGGCGTAGGCACGACCGGCATAGTTGGCTTCAACACGGGTCAGCAACAGTGCGAACAGGGTCAGGCTGAGCAGCGCAGGAATCACCCACAAGGCACTTTTGCCCTGACGCAGCCACATGAAGAAGGCGAAACAACCGGCGATTTCAAACAGCGCCGCGAGAAAGAACCACAGGTAATTGAGCATTGATGCGTCTCGACAAGGTGACCAGTGCGGCCACCCTAACGACGCTGTCTGCAACGGGCAAGGTCAGCCGTTGTTCTGTTTGGCTTTGGCGCGCATCTTCTCCGCCATTGAAGTCATTTCGTTGTAGAGCAGTTGCGGGTTCTTCTGCTTCAGCGCCCAGGCCATGCGCCCTTGTTCGTGGGGCAGGATCATGAACTCGCCAGCGGCGACTTGCTGATAGATGTAGTCAGCGATATCCGCCGCCGTAATTGGCGAACTTTCCAGCAACTTGCCGACCTGCGCTTTCATCGCCGGGGTCGGCCCACGGAACGAATCGAGCAAGTTGGTCTGGAAGAACGAGGGGCAGACCACGTGCACGCCGACTTCCTGCTGCGCCAGTTCGATCAGCAGACTTTCCGACAGTGCTACCACGCCGGCCTTGGCCACGTTGTAGTTGCTCATCGCCGGGCCTTGCATCAGTGCCGCCATGGAGGCGATGTTGATGATTTTGCCTTTGCTTTGTTCAAGCAGTGGCAGGAACGCCTTGCAGCCCTTGACCACGCCCATCAGGTTGATCGCGATCTGCCAGTCCCAGTCTTCCAGCGACAGTTCGCTGAAAAAGCCACCCGAGGCCACGCCGGCGTTGTTGACGATGATGTCGATGCCGCCGAGCTTTTCTTCACAGGCCTGAGCGAACGCGGTGAGCTGGCTGTAATCACGTACATCGCAGCGCTGGGTAAAACCGTCGCCACCGGCCTCGCGGACCATTTTCAGGGTTTCCTGAAGACCGGGTTCGCTGACGTCGGACAAGGCCAGTTGCCAGCCTTCACGGGCCCAGCGCAGCGCGATTTCGCGACCCAGGCCCGAGCCCGCACCAGTGATCATCATGCGATTTTGCATAGCAGACAGCCTTGTTGTTCCGGGGAAGATGCGCGGAGTGTAGCGAAGGATCGGCGCGCGCCCACGCTCCATCAAGTTGCTGAATGGAGGATCAAAAGATCGCAGCCTTCGGCAGCTCCTACATGGGTTCCTGCAGGCGCTGTCGAGTGAAACGAGGCGGCGAACTTTTCGCTGTAAAGGAAATAAGCGAGCGATCCAAATACATTAAAAAAACATTGAATTTTCTTTCATGCACACCGGTCGGAATTTGTAAGCCGTCTGGAATTACTTAGTCTCCAGTCGCCCTTGAATACCAAGACTTCTCGAACGCTATCAACAAGGAAATCGACATGGGCACAATTCTAATCATTATCCTGATCCTGTTGCTGATCGGTGGTCTGCCGGTCTTCCCGCACTCCAGAAGTTGGGGTTATGGTCCTTCGGGCATTATCGGCGTGGTGTTGGTGGTGCTGTTGGTGCTGCTGTTACTCGGTCGGATATAACGCTTCAAGCGCAAAAAAAAGAGGCCCTGTTCAGGGCCTCTTTTTTATTGCGTGGATTTTACTGTCGGCAAGCGATCAATCAGGCTTGCCGTTGATGACACCGGCAGTGTTGTCCATCAGGCTTTTGGTCGCCGTTTGCAGGAACGCTTCGAGTTTGAGTTTCAACTCGGCAGTGCGCGGTGCATTCGGAACGATCTCGGCATGTGGATTGGCACCCAACTGGTATTGCCAGATCTTCGGCCCCATTTCCTTGTCCTTCGGCAGGACCAGAATCTGGTCGGCGGTGACGATGGCAGTGGTCTGCTCGCTGCCCGACGGCTTGATCACCCCGAAACCGGTGTCGCCTTCCGGCAGATTGAGCAGGTCACGGCCCCAGCACTGATGACGCACTTCGCCACCGAGACGGCCCATGATGGTCGGCACAATGTCGATCTGCGTCCCCACGGTGTGGTCACGGGTGCCGAACTTCTCCTGAATACCAGGCGCGATCATCAGCATCGGCACGTTGAAGCGGCCCAAGTCCATTTCGGTGATCTGGCGCTCGTTGCCGAAGCCGTGGTCGCCGACGATGACGAACAGGGTTTCCTTGAAGTACGGCTCTTTGCGCGCCTTCTCGAAGAACTGACCCAGCGCCCAGTCGGCGTAGCGCATGGCGGTCAAGTGTTCGTTGAGGCTGCCGCGATCGGTCACACGCTCGACCGGCAATGGCGTCGGCAAGGCGTATGGCGTGTGGTTGGACAGCGTTTGCAGCAAGGCATAGAACGGCTTGCCGTTTTCACGCTTCTTCAACTCGATCAGACCACGATCGAACATGTCCTGATCGGACACGCCCCAGGTCGGGTCGGAGAAGACCGGGTTGACGAAGTCGTTACGACCAACGAAGTTGGTCATGCCCTGGTTGCTGAAGAAGCCCGACTGGTTGTCCCAGGCGAAGTCGCCGTTGTACACGTAGACGTCGTCATACTTGCGCGTGCTGAGCAGCTGCGGCAGGCCGGAGAGCTTGTGGCTGCCTTCCGGGGTCTGCATCAGGTATTCGAAACCTGGCAGATTCGGGAAGCAGGCCATGGTCGCGAACATGCCCTGGTGGGTGTGCGTACCGTTGGAGAAGAAGCGGTCGAACAGCAAGCCTTCCTTTGACAGTTTGTCCAGGTATGGCGTGATGTTGCCCGGCGCACCCAGCGCACCGACCGAGTGACCGGCCATGCTTTCCATCAGGATCACGACAACGTTCTTGATCGGCAGGGTCTTGTCGGCCGGTGGCGTGTATTGACGGCGTACGGCGGCGATATCGGCATCGACCAGTTTGTCGTCCGGCATCAGCAGCATATCGCGCACGACCTTCTGCGCTTGCTCCTGCGGCAGTGTAGCTTTCCAGATGTTGTTGCGGTCTTCGCCCATACGGTCCTTGGCGGCCGCGATCAGCGACAGCGTGCCGTTGAGGCCGAGCTGGTTGGCGAAGTTGGAGTCGGTGGTGTACACGTCACCCCAGCGCAGTGGCGGGCCTTGACGCAAGGTGCCGCGGGCGGCAACTACACAGATCAACAGGCAGACCACGAACACCGCCAGACGGGTGTACCACGGCGCAACTTGACGGGTACCGACACTGCCACCGCTGAACGGGCCGCGCGGACGCGTGGCACGGTCGGCGCCTTTGAACGCGAGGGTCAGAATGACGGTGCCGATCACCCACGCGAGCAGGTAGCGCACCACCGGAAAACCGTACCAGAGCATGCTCATCACGGTTTTCGGGTCTTCTTTCACGTACTGGAACACCAGGCCGTTGAGGCGCTGGTGGAACTCGCGGTAGAAGTCCATCTCCATCAGGCCGAGGAACAGCGCGATGCTTGAGGCGATGGTCAGCCACAAGCGGAAGAAGCCGCGTGCGGCCATGGCGCGGGCACTGAACAGCGCCAGTACCAGCGGAATGCACACGTAAACCACCAGGCGCAGGTCGAAACGCAGGCCGTTGGCGAAGGCTTCGAGGAAGGTCGAAGCCGGGGTGTCGAGGATCATCTCGCGGTTGTAGACCAGCAGCGCGAGGCGCAGCACGGAAAACATCACCATCATGACCAGCGCGCAAAGCAGCGTGTAGGCCAGATGCGATTTGACGGTCGGTTGCAGCAGGCGAGCAGAAGATCGCTGCTGATTCAGGGCGTCCGGGTTTGCCATGTCGTTTTAGGACCCATTGGAAGTTGAAGTTGCAAAAATACAGCGGCGCCAGGCCCTCTATTGGTCATTCCAGACCCCGGGGCTTGCGCGGTGCGCAAATGTTGCACGATCACCCGCACCATTGCCATTGATTACTGCCCTGCCGCCCGACACTTTCATTTAGTGCAGCCGCGAACCGGGGCAGCGTGCAAACAGCGCGGGCGAATTGTCAGGAACACTTTGTGAAAATTTCGTGCAACGCATATCTGGAAACACAATATAGATACAAAACAAAACGCCCCGAATCGATCGGGGCGTTTTGTTGCAACGCGAGATTACTTCTCGGCGCGTTCTTTCAAGGCTTTGAGGGTATTGAACGGTGCATCGACGACAAACTTGTTGGCAATCATCGACGGCACGCTACCACCCGGCTCGGTATGCACCTGATAGGTCACTTCAACCTGATCACCTTTGGGTACGAATTTCCAGAAGCCTTTGACCTGCGCTACACGGACAAAGCCTTTCTCTTCCGGAATGTACTTGGGCAGACCTTCGAGGTTACGGGTCAGGCTGCCATCGGCGCCTTCAACGGTGGTGATGTGCAGCACCGAATCACGCGGGGTCACCGGCCAAGGCGTGTTGAACTGGGTGTAGGTCCAGCTCTGATCGCCCTCGTGCTTGAGCAGTTTCTGGGTCTTGCATTCGTGAATCCAGGCGCACGCGCCGGAGACGTCTTCCTGCAGTGCGCGCAGTTTGGCGACGGTGGTTTTCATCAGCGCAACGCCCTGGTAGGACTTGTAGTCCGAACCTGGCACTTCACTCAGGGACACCTTGATGCCGTCCTCGTTCTTGGCGACTTTCCAGTCTTCAGCCTGAGCGACGGAGGTAGCCAGCACAGCGGTCAAACCACACAACACAGCGATACGATGCAGCGAACCCATAGTCTTATTCCTTATTGTTGAAGTTCCGTTCGTTTGACACATCACGCCGCCGTCATCTGCTCCCACCAGCCAATCAGCCTGATCGCTTCTTCCGAGCTGCTGCCACAGACTTCGACATCCGCCGCAAAGCCGGAACAGACTGCCGGGCGCTCGGGGCGGCCGAAAATGCTGCACAGGTTTTCGACCGAGAGTTGCACGCAACGTTCGCCGGCAGGTTTGCCATCAGGCATGCCGGGAATTGGCGAACTGATGGAAGGGGCAATGCAGCAAGCGCCACAGCCTTCACGGCATTTCATGACGAACAATTCCTCGCGACGGGCGATGTGTAAAAGGGACGCGGAACAGAGTAACCGCTAAAACGGCTGTTTTAAATTCCCTGAACCGGGGTTTTTACCGATAACTGAATGTGACTGACCAGTCTCCGACAAAGCGTCTGGTCTGCGGGTCACAGATGGCCTGCAGTCACTGCTTGAATTCAAAATCCAGCGCCGCACCTTCGACTTCACGGCGCTCTTCGTTGCGCAGTTGCAACTGCATTTCGTTGCTGAGCAAACGTCCGTTGAGCTGGAAGCCGTTGTTCTTCTCGCCAAACATCTGCGGCAGGATCGGCTCGCGCTTGGGCAATTCAACCGTGCCCTTGGGCTTCAATTCCTCGACCATGTCTTTGGGCAGGCTCAAATCGAGTTTGGCCGACGGCAACTTGGTTTTTACCACTTCACTGGCGGGTTTCGATTTCGAGGCGACTGGCTTGCGCTTCTTGATGATTTTTTGCTGAGGTTTCTTCGCCGGAGTTGCCTTCTGCGCTGGCGTGTTTTTTTTCGCCGGGCTCATCGCCGCCGGTTTTTCCTGAGCCGCAGCGGCCACGACGCCAGGCGCATGACCGATCATCAGCAAACCCAGCAAAACCCAAGCGGCAGGAGCAATCGCTTTCATGAACCCAACAGTGGCAAACGGCAGATGGCCATATGCTCGCTTGTTGGGCGCCACAAGACAAGCATCAGCCACCGCTCGTTCAGAATCCGCCAGCGGTTTCCTGACACAGTTGCGTCGCCAGCAAGCCAAGGGTCATCAACGCCCGCTCCGCCTCGCGGTTCCACGGAATCCCGCAGTTCAGGCGAATACAGTGGTTGAACTGCTCGGTATTACTGAAGATCAGTCCCGGCGCAATGCTGATGCCCTGCTGCAGGGCGCGCACATGCAATTCCTGAGTATTCACCCTACCCGGCAAGCTCACCCAGAGGATGAAACCGCCCGTAGGCCGGGTCATTTGCGTACCCTCGGGGAAGTACTGCTGCACCGCCAACTGGAAGGCACTGAGGTTTTTTCGGTATTCCTGGCGGATGTACCGTAAATGCCGGTCATAACCGCCGTTTTCCAGATAAGCGGCAATCGCCATCTGCGTCACGCTGCACGCCGAGTGGGTGCTGAAGGTCTGCAAGCGCTGGATTTCCTGCTGATATTTGCCAGCGATCATCCAGCCGATGCGCACACCGGGTGACAAGGTTTTGGAGAAGCTCGAACAGTAGATCACCCGATCCAGTCGGTCATAAGCCTTGAGCGCTTTGGTTTTGCCCTGCTCGAACATCAACTCGCCATAGATGTCGTCTTCGACAATCTGGATGTCGAAGTCCGAGGCCAGACGCAGCAACTGTTTCTGCCGCTCTTCGGGCATGGTGCCGCCCAGCGGATTGCTCAGGCGCGTGGTCAGCACCAGCGCTTTGATCGACCATTGGTTGGCGGCCAGTTGCAGCGCTTCGAGGCTCATGCCAGTGGCCGGATCGCTAGGGATTTCGATGACCTTCAAGCCGAGCAGATCGGCCAATTGCAGCAAACCGTAATAGGTTGGTGATTCGGCGGCGATCAGATCGCCCGGGCGGGTCAGCACGCGCAACGACATCTGCAAGGCGTCGACACAACCGTGGGTGATGACCACTTCCGACGGATCGACCACCACACCGGCATCACGCATGCGGATCGCCACTTGCCGGCGCAGCGGCTCAAAACCGGGGCTGAACATGTAGCTGAAAGCACGCGGACTATGGAAGCGGGTGACCTTGGCCAGTTGCTGATGCAGTGCGCGCACCGGCAGGTAATCGACACTCGGCACGGCCGCACCCAGCGGGAACACGCCTTCGCGGCGTGATTCGACCAGAACCTGTTGAATGATGCTGCTGCGGGTAACCAGCCCCGGCCGCTCGACACGGGCGATGTCCGGCGTCGGCGCCGTCAGTGCCGGCGTCTGGTGCACGTAATAACCGGACTGCGGGCGCGCCCGAATCAGCCCCTGATCTTCGAGATTGGCGTAAGCCTGCAACACCGTCGCATGGCTGACGTTGAGCTGCGAACTCATCTTGCGCACCGAAGGCACGCGCTCCCCCGGTTGATAGACCCCACGGCGGATGTCTTCGGCCAGTTGCCGAGCAATACGTTGGTAGAGCAAGAGATTGGTCATGACGCAGCACTCGATTTCACGGGCATTTTATTCTTGTGTGAAACAATACCGGAACAGTTTAGAAGTGTACTGGGACAGTTGCCACATTACTCGACCATACAGTGCGGTGTCTGCCCCCTACTGTACGGATTGCGAGCCAATCGACAGACGTAAAAAAGCCCGGCACTGCATGACAGCCCGGGCTTTCCAGAGACGCAACCCTCAGCGGGCGGCGCCGAGCTGGCCTTTTTCATCGGAGAAGACAATTTCAACCCGACGATTCTGTGCCCGCCCACGCTCGGAAGCGTTGGCGTCCACTGGGTATTCGTCGCCGTAGCCTTCGACCTGAATGCGTTTGTCGTCGATGCCCAGGTCCATCAGCACGTCCGCCACCGCTTGCGCGCGATCACGGGATAGCTTGAGGTTTTCCTGCTTGCCGCCGGTGCTGTCGGTGTAGCCCTCGATGCGCACTACACGTTTGGGGTTCAGTTGCAGGAACTGAACGATTTTCAGCACAACACGGTTGGCCGAGTTTTTCAGCTCTGCTTCACCGGTGTCGAACAGTACATCGCCGAGGGTCATCACCAGACCACGGTCGGTCTGCGTGGTGGCCAGTGCAACGATCTGTTCTTCCAGCCACTTGCCCTGCTGCTGCACGCTAAGCAACTTCGATTCACGCAAGGCCAGTTGCAGGCGCTGGCGGTCCAGTTCGAGCTTGGCCGCGCGCTCCTCATTGAGCACCTGATTGGTATGCTCGCGGGCGATTTCGCTGTAGCGCTGGCTCAGGTAGGCGTAGTGCACAACATCGGAACCGCTGCCCCAATAGGTCGACAGGCGATCGGCACGAGCCAGGGACTCACCGGCGCGGATCACGTCTTTCGGCGCGATGCGCAGCACGTTGGAGTCTTCCTTGACCTTCTGGAAGTCGGCGCTGGCTTCTTGCAGAGCGGATTCGCTGTGTTGACCGGCGCAGCCGTACAGGCTGACGCAACCGGCGAGGATCAGGCCGCCTACAACTTTCGACTTGAGACTCATTGGGCATCTCCCAGTTGCTTGCGCAGACGGACGATGCGGGTGTTAAGCACATTCACCTGTTCTTGACTTTTTTGCGTCAGCACTTTGGCTTCGGCCAGACGTGCATCCAGTTCAGCCTGCTCCGAACGCATACGCGCGTTCCGATAGGACTGGTCAGCCATGTTGCCTTTGGCGCGGTTGTACTTGGTTTCGGCCAGTTTCATTTCCGGCACTTCGTCGGCGGTGGCGCCAACAGCCTTGGCCTGGGTGATGGCTTGCTCGGTCAGGCGCATTTGTTCATTGGGTGCCGGATCGGTCGCGCAACCGGCCAGGGCCAGAACGGCCACAGCCGCGAAAAGAGGTCGAATACTCACTAAGAATCCCTACTGTTTTGGGGCACTGACGGGTTGTGGCGGCTGTTGCTGCTGCGCCTTCCAGCGATCGATGTTGCGTTGCAGCGCGGCTTCCGTCAGTCCGGACGCGGGCAATTCTGTCATCTTTTTGGCCAACTGTCCGCGCAACCACGGATCGTTGCATGCCGAGTTATGCGAAACCGCGAGGAACAGCCCCGGCCGGTCGACCGGTTGCTCGAACACCAACAGGTCATTGGCCATACCCAATGCCTGCGCGGCGGCCATGCCCGAGTAGCGGCCGGCGAGTACATATTCCACTTCGCCCAAGAGCAATTTCTGTAGCGCCTGAGTGAGGTTGGCTGTCCGGGTCAGGGTCAGATTCTGCTCGGCGAAAGTGCCAAATGCCTGGGTCATACGAGACTTTTCCGACAACGCACCGACGTGACCGTGCAGGTCTTTGGCCTCGCTGTAGACCAGCGTCGAGCCTTTGCGGGTCCACACCAGATAGTCGTTTTCCAGCAACGGCGGATGGATGTAGTCGAGGTTTTCCAGCTCATTGAGGGTCAGCGGCGCGTCGGCGAGCATGTCCATGCGCCCGCTGCGCACTTCATCGAGGGCTTGCGAACGTTTGCCGGCGTAGAGCAATTCGACTTTGATGCCGAGGTCTTTGGCGACTTGTTGCAGCAGATCAGCGCTGGCACCGATCAACTGCTTGGGATTCTGCGGGTCCTGCCACAGGTACGGCGGCGCATCCGGGCTACCGGTGACGACGAGGCGCTCGCATTTGCCCGCGGCCATCGCCAACCCCGGCAACAGGGCCAACCCCAACAACCATCCGCAACGCAGATCCATGGCAAAACGCTCCCACTCAAATCCGAGACAAAAAAAAGCCCGACCAACAGGCCGGGCTCTTTATAAGTGAAGCCGCTGGATTAGACCAGCTTCTCCAGCTCAGGGACGGCTTCGAACAGATCCGCCACGAGACCGTAATCGGCCACCTGGAAGATCGGCGCTTCTTCGTCCTTGTTGATCGCAACGATCACTTTGGAGTCTTTCATACCGGCCAAATGCTGGATCGCGCCGGAGATACCGACGGCGATGTACAGCTGTGGCGCAACGATCTTGCCGGTCTGACCGACCTGCATGTCGTTCGGTACGAAACCTGCGTCGACGGCGGCGCGCGAAGCCCCCACCGCAGCGCCCAGCTTGTCGGCCAGAGCGTACAGATGCTTGAAGTTGTCGCCGTTCTGCATGCCGCGGCCGCCGGAAACGACGATCTTGGCAGCGGTCAGCTCAGGACGATCGGACTTGGCCAGTTCTTCGTTGACGAAGCTGGAAGTGCCGGCGTTGTGCGCAGCAGCAACAGCTTCAACGGCAGCCGAACCACCTTCAGCGGCAACCGGGTCGAAACCGGTGGCACGCACGGTGATCACTTTGATCGCAGCGGTCGACTGCACGGTAGCGATAGCGTTACCGGCGTAGATCGGACGTTTGAACGTGTCAGCGCTTTCGACCGAGATGATCTCGGAGATCTGGTCAACGTCCAACTGCGCAGCAACGCGCGGCAGGATGTTTTTGCCGTTGGAGGTGGCGGCAGCCAGGATGTGGCTGTAACCAGCGCCCAGCTCAGCTACCAACGGAGCAACGTTTTCCGGCAGCTGATGCGCGTAAGCCGCGTTGTCAGCATTCAGGACTTTGCTCACGCCAGCGACTTTCGCTGCGGCTTCAGCCACGGCGCCAGCGCCTTGACCTGCAACCAGAACGTGGACGTCGCCGCCGATTTTGACCGCAGCAGCCACGGTGTTCAGTGTGGCCGGGGCCAGCACTTTGTTGTCGTGTTCAGCAATAACCAAGATAGTCATTTAGATTACCTTCGCTTCGTTTTTCAGTTTCTCGACCAATTCAGCTACCGACTTAACCTTGATGCCCGCGCTGCGTGCAGCCGGCGCTTCGACTTTCAGGGTCTTGTTGGTGGAGGCGGTGGAAACGCCCAAAGCGTCCGGAGTCAGCACTTCGAGAGGCTTCTTCTTGGCTTTCATGATGTTTGGCAGGGACGCGTAGCGCGGCTCGTTCAAACGCAGGTCGGTAGTGACGATTGCCGGCAGTTTCAGGGAAACCGTCTGCGCGCCGCCGTCGATTTCACGGGTCACGGCAACGCTGTCGCCGGAGACTTCGACTTTCGAGGCGAACGTGCCCTGACCGTAGCCGCTCAGTGCAGCAAGCATCTGGCCGGTCTGGTTGTTGTCGCTATCGATCGCCTGTTTGCCGAGGATAACCAGTTGCGGCTGTTCCTTGTCGACCACAGCCTTGAGCAGCTTGGCCACGGCGAGCGAGGTCAGATCTTCAGCGGATTCGACGAGGATGGCACGGTCGGCACCCAGAGCCAGTGCGGTACGCAGTTGCTCCTGAGCGGTGGTCGGGCCGATGGAGACGACGACGATTTCAGTCGCAACACCTTTCTCTTTCAGGCGTACGGCTTCTTCCACTGCGATTTCGCAGAACGGGTTCATCGACATCTTGACGTTGGCGAGATCGACGCCGGAATTGTCCGCCTTGACGCGAACCTTGACGTTGTAATCCACAACGCGTTTGACAGCTACAAGAACCTTCATGGATTCCTCGTTACTCTCCGGTGAAAAGAAAGTCGCCTAGGCGAACCTGGCGGTTGATGCTCATCAGGCTAAAGGGCACCTCTAAAAACGCCGACTTGGGTGTCTGGTGGCTGCACAGTGTGAGGACCTGCGACCGTTCGTCAGGGGTGACCGACGAGTCATTGATCTTCACGCTGTGTAAACTGCGCGCCGGACTGCGCTGCGCATCACCTTCTACTGCCTGTGCCCTGTCTTTAGACGTGCTCTTGAAACCGCCAGTCTGCCTACGACGAGCGCAAAACCGCCCGTATCTTGACCGGAACGCCTATTCCGGTCAATACAGCAAAATGACCATTCATAAGCCGCGCTTCTTTGATTTCTCTGGGCTGGAGCCGATTCAAACAAACGTTTGTATTGGACGCTCGGAGTGGTGTAGATATAATGCGCCGCCTAGAGAGAAAGGTCGGTCTCCAATATCCCCCTTGACGTTAACGTAAAGGAATAGCGGATGCGACATCAAACCTCCAAATTAGAAAAAAAACTGTTGAGCCTTGAGTAGGAGATAGCCTGTGGAACGCGAATACATGGAATTCGACGTGGTCATCGTCGGTGCCGGCCCCGCTGGCCTGTCCGCCGCCTGCCGTCTGAAGCAGAAGGCCGCCGAAGCCGGTAAGGAAATCAGCGTCTGCGTGGTCGAAAAAGGCTCCGAAGTCGGCGCACACATCCTGTCCGGTGCCGTGTTCGAACCACGCGCTCTGAACGAACTGTTCCCGGACTGGAAAGAACTCGGCGCACCGCTGAACACGCCAGTGACCCGCGACGATATTTTCGTGCTGAAAAACGCCGAAAACGCGCAAAAAATTCCGGACTTCTTTGTGCCCAAGACCATGCACAACGAAGGCAACTACATTATTTCCCTCGGCAACCTGTGCCGCTGGCTCGCCCAGCAGGCTGAGAACCTCGGCGTGGAAATCTACCCGGGTTTCGCCGCTCAGGAAGCACTGATCGACGAACAAGGCGTAGTGCGCGGGATCATCACTGGTGATCTGGGCGTCGACCGCGAAGGCAACCCGAAAGAAGGCTTGTACACCCCGGGCATGGAACTGCGTGGCAAGTACACGCTGTTCGCCGAAGGCTGCCGTGGCCACATCGGCAAGCAACTGATCAAGCGCTACAACCTCGACAGCGATGCCGACGCCCAGCACTACGGCATCGGCCTGAAAGAAATCTGGGAAATCGACCCGGCCAAACATCAGCCAGGCCTGGTGGTGCACACCGCCGGTTGGCCGCTGGACATCATGGGCACCGAAAACACCGGTGGCTCGTTCCTCTATCACCTGGAAAACAACCAGGTGGTGGTTGGTCTGATCGTTGACCTGTCCTACAGCAACACTTACCTGTCGCCGTTCGACGAGTTCCAGCGCCTCAAGCATCACCCGGTGCTGGCGCAGTACCTGGAAGGCGGCAAGCGCATCAGCTACGGCGCGCGCGCGATCTGCAAAGGTGGCCTGAACTCGCTGCCGAAAATGGTCTTCAAGGGCGGCGCGTTGATCGGCTGCGACCTCGGCACCCTGAACTTCGCCAAGATCAAGGGCAGCCACACCGCGATGAAGTCCGGCATGCTCGCCGCAGAATCCGTGGCTGACGCGCTGTTCGCGGAAAAGGACGGCACTGAAGAGCTGACCACTTACGTCGACGCGTTCAAGAAGAGCTGGCTTTACGACGAACTGTTCGCCAGCCGTAACTTCGGCCCGGCGATCCACAAGTTCGGCGCCATCGTTGGCGGCGGTTTCAACTGGCTGGACCAGAACATCTTCGGCGGCAAACTGCCGTTCACCCTGCACGACACCAAGCCGGACTACGCCTGCCTCAAGCTCGCCGCCGACTGCAAAAAGATCGACTACCCGAAACCCGACGGCAAACTCAGCTTCGACAAACTGAGCTCGGTGTTCATCTCCGGTACCAACCACGAAGAAGAGCAGCCGTGCCACCTGAAGCTGACCGACCCGAGCATCCCGATCAGCAAGAACCTGCCGCTGTACGACGAACCGGCGCAGCGCTACTGCCCGGCCGGTGTGTACGAAGTGATCACCAAGGAAGACGGCGAGAAGCGCTTCCAGATCAACGCGCAGAACTGCGTGCACTGCAAGACCTGTGACATCAAGGACCCTTCGCAGAACATCACCTGGGTCACGCCGGAAGGCGCTGGCGGCCCGACTTACCCAAATATGTAAGTCGAACCGCTGAACATCAAGGCTCCCGAATCGGGGGCCTTTTTGTTGCCCAAAATTCCTCTGACACCACAAAACAACTGTGGGAGCGAGCCTGCTCGCGAAAGCGGTGTGTCATATAAAAATGATGTCGACTGATGCACCGCATTCGCGAGCAGGCTCGCTCCCACAGGGGATTATCGTCTAATCAGGCAGCGCGTTCGTCACCCGGACTACGCTCAAAGTAGCGCTTGTACTCGCGGCTGAATTGCGACGTACTCTGATACCCCACCCGATGCGCCACCTGCGCCACACCCAGGCCTTCGGCGACCAACAACGTCTGCGCCTTCAGTAACCGCAGGCGCTTCAGATACTGCACCGGCGACAACAACGTGCTGCGTTTGAAATGCTCATGAAAGGTCGACACGCTCATGTTCGCGCAACCGGCCAGCGTTTCAACGTTCAACGGCTCGGTGTAATGCGCATGCAGATGACTGATCGACGCCGCCACCCGCGCGAATTGCCCTTGCTGCTCGACCAATGCCCGCAACACATCCGCCTGCGGCCCACGCAACGCGACAAACAACAACTCCCTTACCCGCGCCGGCCCGAGAATCTGACATTCCAGCGGATCGTGCAGGCAACTGAGCAAGCGCTCGACGCAACCGCGCATGGCATCGTCGAGCACCACCGAGGTCATCGACTCCGGCGTCTGCGCCGGGATATGCCGGCCCGGCGCCAGCCCCATGGCCAGCACCAGCTCACCGAGCAAGACCCGGTCGATCGCCACCGAAACACCGAGCAACGGCGCATCCGGCAAGGCAAACGTCTCGCATTCGAACGGCACCGGCAGCGCCTGAATCAGATAATGCCCGGCGCCGTACTCCATGGTGCGCGGCCCGAGAAACGCCAGTTTGCTGCCCTGGGCGATGATCATCAGGCTCGGTTCGTAAATGTGCGGGCCACGGGCAACGTCGCAACTGGCACGCAACACCTGCACACCCGGCAGCCCGGTCTGGCTGTAACCATCGCGCAGCGCCAGCGGTTCAATAAGCGAAACCAGCCGGGCATTGGCATCAAGATGACGGGTCAACTGCATCGAATTGCTCTTCACAAAAAATCACGAAAATAAGGGATGAAAGCATCATCGCAGATCCTTTTGCCAATGCGACCGATCAAACCCGCATGCCGGAGGATTAGGCATGAGACCCGGAGGAATCGTCATGGCCGGACCGACAGTCGGCGCCCAGAATGCGCCGCCTCACTTGTTCCTGCTTTTGCGAGGTTTCACATGTACACCGCCATCGGTTATGCCGCCCAATCGGCCACCACCCCCCTCGCCCCGATGAAATTCGAACGCCGCAGCCCTCGCGCCGACGACGTAGCGATCGAGATCCTCTATTGCGGCGTCTGCCACTCCGACATCCACCAGGCGCGCAACGAATGGGGTATCGCCGTTTACCCGCTGATGCCCGGCCACGAGATCGTCGGCAAAGTCACCGCCGTCGGTGCGAACGTCACCCGACACAAAGTAGGCGATCTGGTCGGCGTGGGCTGCATGGTCGACTCGTGCCGCACCTGTGAAGCCTGCCAGTCGAACCTTGAGCAATATTGCCTCGAAGGTCCGACCATGACCTATGCCACCCCGGACCGGGTCGACGGCAGCAACACCATGGGCGGTTATTCGGACAGCATCGTCGTCAGCGAACACTTCGTCGTGCGCATCCCGGAGAAACTGGCACTCGCCAGCGCCGCGCCGATTCTCTGTGCCGGCATCACCACCTACTCGCCGTTCAAGCACTACGGTGTAAAAGCGGGCGACAAGGTCGGGATTCTCGGCATGGGCGGTCTGGGCCACATGGGCATCAAGTTCGCAAAGGCCATGGGCGCCGAAGTCACGCTGTTCACCCGCTCGGCGAGCAAGGCTGAAGAAGGTCGTCGTCAGGGCGCCGATCACGTGATCGTTTCCACCGACGCCGAGCAGATGGCCGCCGCCGCAGGCCGGTTCGACTTCCTGCTCGACACCATTCCGGTGCAGCACGACCTCAACCCGTACCTCGACACCCTGCGCTTCGACGGCGTGCACATTCTGGTCGGTCTGATCGAACCGATCGATCCACCGGTACACGCCGCCAAACTGGTATTGGGTCGCCGCATCTTGGCCGGTTCGTTGATCGGTGGCGTCGCCGAAACCCAGGAAGTCCTGGACTTCTGCGCCGAGCACAACATCACCTGCGACATCGAAATGCTCGACATCCGCCAGATCAACGAGGCTTACGCCCGGATGATTGCCGGTGACGTGAAGTACCGCTTCGTGATCGACATGGCGACGCTCAAGGTTTAAACCTTCAGGCCTAGCTCAGCCGACAGCCGGGCTGTGACCCCTTTGATTAGAGGAATCAGCTCGGCCATTTTTTCCAGCGGCATGTACGGCACGGTGCTGGCGATACTGATCGCCGCCACGATGCCCTTACTCGCATCACGAATCGGCGCCGCCACGCAGCGGATCGACGGTTCGTTGTCCTCCAGATCGAAGGCGTAGCCACCGGCGACGTACTCGGTCATGCGCTGCTCAAGCTGCTCCCACGACTGCTGAGGATGCTGCGGCCAGAACTGACTCTTCCCACCTGCCGGCAGACTGATGTCGTAGAGACGCTGCCAATCTTTCGGCGAGTCATCGAGCATCAACGCCTTGCCGATACCGGTGCGCGCCAGCGGCATGCGATGGCCGACCCGCGAACGCATTTCCGGGCCGTTGCGCCCCGGATTTTTCAGCAGATACAACACTTCATCGCCTTCGCGAATGCCCAAGTGCACGGTGTCACCAGTCAGCGCCGACAACTCGTCCAGATACGGCCCGGCCAGGGTCACCAGCGGCAACTCTTCACGCGCCTGGAAACCCAGTTCGATCAGCTTCGGTCCGAGCAGGTAACCGATTTGCGGCACCACGCGCAGATAGCGCTCATCCACCAGGCAACTGGCCAGACGATGGGTGGTGCTGCGCGTGGTGCCGATCAGCCGGGCGATCTCCTTGAGATCGCGAGCGCCACTGGCGACCGCTTGCACCACACCCAAGCCACGCAACAGCGTCTGGGTGCCGGTGGGCGCGGCGTCCTTGGTTTTTTCCGGGGCGTCTTCCTGCATATCCAGCCTTTTACCGTTGAGCGAGGGAACGGGCGGCATTATGGTCGCCCGACGCAGACCACTACAACTCGATACGCTCGACCTTGCCGACCAGCAGCACATAGGACAACGCACCGACCAAGGCGAGCACCGCGATGTAGGTGATCGCCGGCGCGAACGAATCGCCGCTGGCAAGGAAGCCAATCACGATCGGCGTGGCGATCGCCGACAGGTTGCCGATGAAGTTGAACACCCCGCCGGTCAGCCCGAGCAACCGTGCCGGCGCCAGCGTCGACACCAGCGACCAGGTGATCGAGGCCAGACCGTTGCCGAAAAATGCCAACGCCAGAAAGGCAATCACCAGCGGCGTCGATTCAACAAAATTGGCACCAATGATCGAAGTGGAAATCAGCAGCCCGCCAATGATCGGCAGCTTGCGCGCAAAACCAACCGTGCAGCCGCGACGGATCAGCAAGTCGGAAAAGAATCCCGAGCACAGCACGCCAATGAACGCAGCGAGAAACGGCAGCGATGCCAGCAGGCCGGACTTGATGAAGTCCATGCCGCGATATTTCACCAGATAGGTCGGGAACCACGTCAGGAAAAACCACAGCGTCGAGTTCAGGCAAAACTGGCCGAGGTAGATGCCCCACAATTTGCGCTTGGTCAAGACGATGCCCAAATCGGTCCAGCTGAATTTGGCTTTGACCTTGGCGGACTCTTGCTGAATATCGACCAGACCACCGCCCTCGCGGATCAAGTCGATTTCGGCTTCATTGGCGCCTTTGAAATCCCGTGGCTCACGATAGACCGCGTACCAGATCGCCGCCCAAATGATGCCGACGGCGCCGGTGGCGACGAACACCATGTGCCAGCCGAACTCATGTTGCAGCCAAGCGAGTACCGGAGTGAGAAATGCCAGGCCGACAAATTGTCCGGAGGTGTAGAAGCCGATGGCCGTGGCACGCTCGCGCTCGGGGAACCAGGTGGTGACCACGCGACTGTTGATCGGATAAGCCGGCGCTTCCAGCGCACCGACCGCCATGCGCAACACGAACAGCGCAATGAAGCTGGCCGCGAAACCGAGCATCACCGTGGCCAGCGACCACAGCAGCAACGCGACGCTGTAAAGAATGCGCGGCGGCACACGATCGACCAGCCAGCCGCCGGGGATCTGCATGGCAGCGTAGGTCCAGCCGAATGCGGAAAAGATCAGACCGACGTGAATCGGATCGATGCCCAGCTCACTGGTCAGCGCCGGTGCGGCAATCGACAGGTTGCTGCGGTCGAGGTAGTTGATGACCACGGTGATAAACAGCAACACCATGATGAAAAACCGCTTGCGGCTAGGCGTGACTAAAGACGCCTGCCCGGTGAGGGTTTGCGGTTGCATGGGGAGAGCCTCTTTTTATGTTTATTGAGGTCGGCCTGAGGCCTGATCGTTCCCACGCTCCGCGTGGGAATGCAGCCGGGGACGCTCCGCGTCCCAAAAGCGCACGCAGAGCGTCCATTGAGGCATTCCCACGCAGAGCGTGGGAACGATCTCATCGGGTGTGTCAGGGACGACTCACCACTCGGCAAAACTGCCATCGGCATGGCGCCAGATCGGGTTGCGCCAGCGATGCCCGACGGCCGCACGCTCGATCACGTATTCCTCGTTGATCTCGATGCCCAAGCCCGGCCCGTTCGGAATCTTCACGAAGCCTTTGTCGTAATCGAACACCCGTGGATCCTTCACGTAGTCGAGCAAATCGTTGCTCTCGTTGTAATGGATGCCCAGGCTTTGCTCCTGGATAAACGCGTTGTAACAAGCCGCGTCCAATTGCAAACACGCCGCCAGCGCAATCGGCCCCAGCGGGCAGTGCAGCGCCAGTGCCACGTCGTAGGCCTCGGCCATGTTGGCGATCTTGCGGGTTTCGGTGATGCCGCCCGCGTGGGAGGCATCCGGCTGGATGATGTCGACGTAACCTTCGCTCAACACGCGTTTAAAGTCCCAACGCGAAAACAGCCGCTCACCCAGAGCAATCGGCGTGCTGGTCAACGGCGCGAGCTCTTTCAGCGCTTCGTAGTTTTCGCTGAGCACCGGTTCTTCGATAAACATCAGTTTGTACGGATCAAGTTCCTTCATCAGCACCTTGGCCATCGGCTTGTGCACGCGGCCATGGAAGTCGACGCCGATGCCAACGTTCGGCCCGACCGCATCACGCACGGCGGCGACGTTGGCCAGCGCCAGATCGACTTTTTCGAAGGTGTCGAGAAATTGCAGCTCTTCGGTGCCGTTCATTTTCACCGCAGTAAAACCACGGTTCACCGCCTCTTTCGCCGCACGCGCGGTGTCGGCCGGACGGTCGCCACCGATCCACGAATACACGCGAATCTTGTCGCGCACTTGGCCACCGAGCAGATCGCTGACCGACACCCCGAGCGCCTTGCCCTTGATGTCCCACAACGCCTGATCGATACCGGCCAGCGCACTCATGTGAATCGCGCCGCCACGGTAGAAACCGCCGCGATAGAGCACGGTCCAGATATCTTCGATATTGCGTGGGTCTTTGCCGATCAGGTAATCGGACAATTCTTCAACGGCAGCCGCGACGGTATGCGCGCGCCCTTCAACCACGGGTTCGCCCCAACCGGTCACGCCTTCGTCGGTTTCGACCTTGAGGAAGCACCAGCGCGGCGGGACGATGAAGGTGGTGAGTTTGGTGATTTTCATCTCTGCTCTCTTTTTGTAAATGCAGCTCTTATAGATGCAGCGCACACAGCGCCAAAAAGTCTTAGCGAAGGGCCTTCCACGCAGCCACGTAGGCCTTGGCGTTCAGCGCCACTTGCTCCGGCGTCATGCCCGGTTTGAACAGTCCGGAACCGAGGCCGAAACCTTTTACACCGGCATCGATAAACGCCTGCATATTGTCCGGGGTGATGCCGCCGACCGGCGCCAGTACTGTTCCCGTCGGCAACACTGCGAGCCAGGCTTTGACGACCGCCGGGCCCATCTGCTCTGCCGGAAACATCTTGAGAATGTCCGCGCCCTCCTCCAGTGCCGCGAAAGCCTCGGTCGGCGTGGCGACACCCGGCGACAGAAACAGCCCCGCCGCTTTCGCCGCACGCAAGACCTTGGCGTCACTGTGCGGCATGACAATCACTTGGCCGCCGGCTTCTTTCACCAGCTCGACCTGTGCCGGGGTCAACACCGTGCCGGCACCGATCAGGCAATCGGCGGGCAGGGCCTTACGCAGGATGCGGATACTTTCGTACGGCGAAGGGGAATTGAGCGGTACTTCGATGACGCGAAATCCGGCGGCATACAGGACTTCTCCGACAGCGGCGGCTTCCTGCGGATGCAGGCCCCGCAGGATCGCGATCAGACCGTTTTGCGCCAGTGCTTGCTTGAGCATGTCAGGCCTCCAGTCAGGGTTAACGGGATGAGGAATCGATCAGTCCGGCGGCCTGCGCCAGTTGCCACAGACCACGCTCGGTGGCCTGCTCGGCCAGCGTCACGTTGGCGAAACCGCAGGCATCGAGGGCGCGGCTGTAGCGCGCACAGAGCTGCGCGTTGCCGATGAGGATGATCGAAGGAAGATTCGTGTTGTTGCGACGACGTCGCTGAACCGTGGCGAGCGCCGCCAGCTCATGGCCGATCATCAGGCCGGACAGATAATCGGCCTGCTCGGTCGGGCTGAGTTCGCCGGTCAAGCCCAGGGTACGGGCGCTGAACAACGTCGACAGCACGCCGAGTTCGCCGTCCGCCGACAGAGCAACCTGCACACCACGGTCAAACGCCAAAGCATCGAACGTCGCACCTTGCTTCAGGGTACGACCGAGAATGCTGTGTTCACTGAGCACGGCGAACACTTCACCGGTCATAAACGTGTCGAAGTGAGTGATGCAGCCATCGACCACATCCACCCATTTCGAGTGGCTGCCCGGCAGGCCGATCAACAGATCAGCACCCGCCTCAATCGGCAGATTCTGCAGCACGCCAAGCACCTGGGTTTCTTCGCCGCGCATCACATTCGGCAGGCGCGAACGCTGAATCACACCCGGCACGATATGCACGCGGGTGCCGCGCAGGCTGACAATTGTTTGTAGGGAGTTTCCGAGATTGGCGACGTTCGCCGGCGTCTCGCAGTAGGCCGCTTCACGCCAGCCCTGTGCGCTGCCAACCATGCCGCAGGCAATCACCGGCAGATCCGGCTGCGCATCGAGCCAGTCGCCGCACGCCTCGTCGAACGCCAGTTCAAAACCATCGGCGCATTCGCGACCGTTGATGATTCGCGGGGTCTTGGGCAACTGCATGATCCCGGACGACAGCGCGCGCTGCTCCAGCACCACGCCGCCCGCCGCGAGTTTGTAAGCACGTAATGAGGTCGTCCCCCAGTCGAGCGCGATCAATTGCGCCAGCATCGCTTCACCTGTTTTGTTTTTGGCAGTGAGTGCGACGGACTATAGACCTCTCAGACGGTAAATCTCAATATGTAATTTTGCATCCCATATTTTGGGATAATTACATCTACCCACCCTCCTCGAACAGATCCGTGATTCACCGTTATCAATATCACTACTGACGCTCTATCGCCTGAACGAAAACACTGGCAGGAATATTCATCGATTTTGAGTAATACGGACCGTAAGCGTAGGCAGCTGTCCTGAACTTACATGCCACGACCTGACGCGC
This sequence comes from Pseudomonas sp. P4_D7, assembly GCF_056401755.1. Classification (NCBI taxonomy): domain Bacteria; kingdom Pseudomonadati; phylum Pseudomonadota; class Gammaproteobacteria; order Pseudomonadales; family Pseudomonadaceae; genus Pseudomonas; species Pseudomonas sp. P4_D7. The sequence continues at coordinate 56,429 of NZ_JBFUIR010000010.1, forward strand.
GCTCAATACCATCAACAGTTGTTTTTTATTGAAGTACGTACTCAGCGTTCCACCGTCCGGTGTATGCACCGCAGAGACCTCAGCCGAATACACATATGGCCCCGCAGCAGATTCATTTAATACCGCGACGACCTCCCCTTCGAGATACCGGGTCAGGTCCTGTTTTGTTTCGAAGAAGCCACTCTCATCCAATGAACAGATCAAGGCATTGCCGACCTGATGTTGGCCGGCATTGATCTCGAAGAATCGCAACAGATCAGTCATTGAACTGAAGCGAACATCCAGAAGAGCACTGTCTCCAGGCTTGGTAACAGAAACAAATTCAATTTCGGTCTCTGGTAATGGCACTCTTTTTGCGCACGAAGCACACAAACAAAGAACTAGAACTGCAAGCAACACTCGCATGTCAAGACTCCAGGTATTTGATCATTTTTTCAGCGATGAGATCACATGCGGACTGTTCGCCAAGAATCCTCGCCTTGAACATTACGCCTGCATCTTCGTGGTTGGTGTCTACCGCTTTATTGATATCAGGACCCGAGCTCATAACCCAGCGTTCTCCCATCTCGGCGACATCATCGGACTGATTGGGTTTCGCCGGTGCAGCCAATATATTGATCCAGTACTCTGCACCAGGCTTCGGGGTGGTGGCGTAAATGTCTGAAATCAGCCAGACACCCAGTCCGCCGCCCACAGGATCAAGCGTGACCAAGGACTTCACCGTAAATCCCTGTTCTTTGAGTATGGCTGCCAGATGAGCGCCGTTCCATCCTCCAAGACTGTGACCGACGATACTTATATAAATTGATTTATCACCTTTCAGATAACTCAGCACATACTTTTCTATGTCTTTCTTGCCGCGCACATCCTTATAACTAAGGTACACCGACTTTATTTTTCCAATTTGCGCGTCGCTGAATTTTTTAGGCAATAAAACCTGCGCACTGGTTACGTTACCGTGAGGTGGTTGATCTTGATAATACGGCTCCTTGTCTCCAGCCCCGCCAATGAAAAACACGACGATTTTTTTGATTTTGATTGCCACGGTTTTTACAGTCTGATCGGTTTTGCAAGTCAACTCGTGACTCACCACCTCGTTTTTGCAATCTTTGAGTGCAGGGTTTGCGACTTCCATTTCGATCACTCTACAAACAGTTTGATTGTTTCGGCCAAATGCGAGCTGACCATATGAGTAAAGCCCTGCTCATTGGTGATTCCGTGTTCCATGCTGCCATCGCCCCGTTGAATCACATAGGGATGATCGGGCACCGGCTCGCCAGTTGCTTCATTCACCACTTGCAACCTGTCCGTAAAATGCACCGGCATCGGCAACAGCCCACTAAACGCTGCCCCTCCGCCACTCTGGCCGATAATCACCGTCCCCGAGCCACCCACCACGACATTGCCGTGGCCTCCGGTACTGTCGAGCGTGGCGGCATTCAAGCCGTTGATAAAAACGGTGCCGGAAACGGCTCCGGTAATCGGACTGCCACACGCCGATTTATCGGTCATGCGCGCGGCGGCGAGGCCGTCGAAGAAGACGTTCGGCGAGCCGGAGGCAATCGGGTTGGTGCCATGCCCTGGCAATGGGCAGGCGGTCGGGTCGGTGACGCGTGCAGCGGGTTTACCACTCAATTCAAAGCTCCTTGCTTCAGGGGTTCCGGGTGCGGCTGATGAATATCGATGTCGGTCGCGGCGAAGCGCCAGCGGTTGTCGACGGGGTCGAACAGGGCGTGGCAATGTTCACGGCTGTCGGGGGGTGTAGCGAATTGCAGATGCTGCCAGGCTTCGTCTACCTGCCATGCCAGTTCGGCCGGCGAGGCGTCGTCGAGTTCGTTGAGCCAGGCGTTGTAGTTGCGCAGGTGATTACGCTCGTAAGTCGATTGCAGCAGTTCGGCCATTTGTGCGCCGAGGTCGAGATGATGCTGGGCCGTCCACTGGCCGATCTCGGAATAGACGTACCAGCCCATCGGCATCAACCCGCCGTCCTTGAGCAGCGAATGCCCGGCAGGGGCGACGAAACCACAGCAAATGTGCAGCATCAGCCAGCCTTGATGGGCGTCGATAAACGCCGTCGGATCGAAGGTGCGCAGCGGTATCACGCGGTACTCGGCGAGCCCGGCGCTGCGGGTCATCAACTCGGCATCAAGGCGTGACACGAACGCGCGAATCGCGCTGCCGCCCGTGCGGTTTGTCATGCAGAGAATGTCGACCGGTTGCCGCTTGGGGTTGTCGCTTGAGCCTGAGTTTTTCACCAGGCCATACAGACGCATTGTCGCCCGTAGTCCGCTCATCGCTGGTCACTCATTGACGCAGCGATGGCTCCACGGGCGTGGAGAAATTGTGCCAGAGGCATTGCAGGTGTCGTCCGTGAGCGCGCAAAAATGGCGCGTAGAATGCCGGACTAGAGCGTTGGCGACAATCGAATTAGCACCGCAATGCCATCATTGTGATCAGCCCTCGGCAAACTCACGCAGGACCTGGCCATCCATGCGGTAGCGCACCCACTCTTCCTGGGGTTGTGCGCCGAGGGATTTGTAGAATTCGATGGCCGGCGTGTTCCAGTCGAGCACGCTCCATTCGAAGCGGCCGCAGTCGTTATCGCAGGCGATTTTCGCCAAGTGACGCAACAAGGTTTTGCCAGCACCGCCGCCGCGTTGTTCGGGGGTGATGTAGAGGTCTTCGAGGTACAGGCAGTTGCTGCCGAGCCAGGTCGAATAGCTGAAGAAGAACACCGCGAAACCGATTGGCAAACCATCGCGTAGGCAGATCAGGCCGTGGGCGGTGGCGCCTTCGCTGAACAGGCTGCGTTCGATGTCGGCAACGCTGGCGATGACTTCGTGACGGGCCTTTTCGAAATCGGCGAGTTCAGTGATGAAGGCGAGGATTTGCGGGGCATCGCTGGGGGTCGCCGGGCGGATTTCGATCGTCATGGACGGGCCTTGTCGGAAAAAGGAAAACGCCATACTAAGGTGGTGAGCGGCGCTCGTCACATGGCAAAACACACACTACCCTGCGCAATGTTGCAAACACTGCAGTTCCCTGTGGGAGTGAGCCTGCTCGCGAAAGCATTCTGTCATTCAACAATGCAAGTGACTGTAAGGACGCCTTCGCGAGCAAGCTCGCTCCCACAGGGACTTCGACAATCTGAAAGGATGCTCATGAACCCAGCGTTTTTTACCCCCGTAGAGGCACTCGCAGTAGCCCTGTTGCCCCACGCCCTCGAGCCATCAGACGACGGCGCTCACGACCTCGCTCACCTGCAGCGGGTCTGGCATAACGTGCGTACGCTGCAAGCAGAAGAAGGCGGCGATCTTGAGGTGTTGTTGGCCGCCGTGCTCTTGCACGACTGCGTCGCCGTCGAGAAGAACTCGCCACTGCGTTCGCAGGCTTCGCGGCTGGCGGCAGATAAAGCTTCGTCAGTGCTTGCCGATCTGAACTGGTCCGAAGAAAAAATCGCCGCCGTCGCCCACGCCATCAAAGCCCACAGTTTCTCCGCCAACATCACCCCGCTCACCCTCGAAGCGAAAATCGTCCAGGACGCCGATCGGCTCGACTCACTCGGCATGCTCGGCGTCGCCCGCACTTTCTACATCGCGGGGCGCATGGGTTCGGCGCTCTACGACCCGCAGGATCCCGAAGCGAAACAACGCGATTACGATGACACGCGTTTTTGCCTCGATCATTTCCAGACCAAACTGCTGCACCTCGCCGACGGTTTCCAGACCACCGCCGGCCAGCGTCTTGCGCAGGTCCGTCATCTGCGCCTGAAGGGATTCATGGAGCAGTTCAAGGAAGAGATCGGCCTCGCTTGAGCATTACTCCGGCGTGCAGTGATCCTGACTTCGCCAAGCTCAGACCTAAGCCGCCTGCCTGACGTGTTAAACAGATGACGCTGAATTTTTCCGCTTAAGGATTCACTTCATGTCGCAAGTAACACCCAAGGTTTCAGGCAAGTTGTTCGGCCTGTTCTGCCTCGCCAGTTATCTGCTGTCGCTGTCTTACGGCTCGACGTTTTTATTGTCACTGTTGATCAGTTCTCGCGGCGGCAATGAGCACGATGCCGGCAGCGTGATTTCGGCGGCGATGCTCAGTACGTTTGTCGCAGTGCTGGTGTCCGGGCATCTGTCGGACTGGCTCGGTGCGGCGCGTTCGATTGCCCTGTTTGGTCTGTTGCTGGTAGCAGCGAGTCTGGGCTTTGCGCTGACGCCAGGGTTTGGTCATCTGTTATTGGTTTTCGGTTTGCTGCTGGGTTTGGGCTGGGGCGTTTTCTATACCTTGGGGCCGATCATCGTCGCCAGTCTGGTGACCCCGGCGCAGCGCGCCAAGTACTTCGCGCTGCTGTCGGGCAGCATGATGACCGGGATCGGAAGCGGCCCTTTACTCGGACGGGCAGCGAGTGCGCTGGGCTTGCCAGTGACCTCGGCGTTTTATCTGGCGGCGCTGGCAAGCCTGATCGGGGTGCTGCTGTTCTGGCAGCTGGGTGCTCGTTTGAAAAGCACGCAGACCCCGACAGCGGCAAAAATCAGCTGGCAAGCGACCACTCAAGTGCTCGGCTCGCGTGCGCTGTTTCCGATCATCATGGTTGGTCTCGGCGGTTGCGTATTCGTTGGATTGTCGAGCTTTCAGACCAGCTATGCCGCCGCCCGCTCGCTGGATTATTCGTTATTTTTTCTCGGCTTCATGAGCGCGGCAATCAGCAGTCGGATGTTGATCGCCGGATATGTCGTCAAGCGTGATCCTTTGCGCGCGTCGTGCCTGCTGTCGGGGCTGATGCTGGGTTCGATTGTGCTGTTCGCGTTCGGTGTGCACAGCGGATTCAGCTATCTGTTAGCGGCGCTGACGCTCGGCGTCGGTTATGGCCTGACCTATTCGGTGATCAACGGCCTGGCGGCCAACGAAGCACCGGCCGGTACTACATCGCAGGCCTTGTTGCTGTTCAGTCTTTCGTACTTCATCGGCGTGTTTGGTTTCCCGCTATTGGCCGGGAAAACCATCGTTGAGCACGGCATGAGCACACTGCTTTTGACGGTCTTGATCGTCGCGTTGGCCAACTGGCTGATTACCCTTGGCCGCTTGCTCTGGCGGCGGATCAGTCTGAAAGCCGCGCAGGCAACCTAGACCGTTCGTCGCTGATCAGGCACCAATCCGATCACTGGGCAGACCAACAACAGGTAAGGATTCCAATCACTGGAGAAGCCCTATGATCCCGTCAAGGTTGACCGCTTTCGTATTCAGCGCCCTGCTCTGTCCTGCGGTTTTCGCCGCATCCGCCACCGCTGCGGGCACCGGCCCTACCGATCCGACTCCGCCACGCGCCCCCGCCATCAACAGTGCTCCCGGTATGAATACCGATGGCTCGGGAGTGCCCTTGATCAATCAGCCTCCCGCCACCGGCACCGACCCGCGCACTCAGGGCAGCGACCCGGGCCGGCAGGGCGGCATGAACACCCCCGACGCCCCCGCCACGCCAGACAATGCGGGCCCCGGCATCGGCTCGAAAACCACCACCGGTGGCTCCGGTTCCGAAGGCTCCGGTCAGTAGTTCGCCGACGCGAGCGTCCTGTTCAATCCAATGAAGAGGTAACCATGAACGTCGATAAAAACCTGGAAAAAGAAGTCCTCACCCGCCTGCTGCACGCCCATCCGAGTGGACTGGGCAAGGAGGTGCTGGACAATTACCGGGGCGAGAAGGTCGTGGCCAGCGCCCTCGCCGCTTTGCAGGATCGTGGACTGATTCACCACGGGCATGTGACCTGCAACGAGGCTGGCGAACATTCGTTGAACCTGCCGATCAAGCTCAGTGCGGCTGGCGTTGAAGCGGCGCGCAAGCTGGATCTGCAGTAGCCCTGAGGTCGCTCGCTGCCGATGCGGCGAGCGGTCGAACCTGCACACAAGAGGAGAAGTCCCATGCCTCGTGGAAGCAAAGACAAATACAGCGCTGAACAGAAGCGCAAAGCCGAGCACATCGAAGATAGCTATGAGAAAAAAGGCCTGTCGAAGGATGCGGCTGAGGCGCGCGCCTGGGCGACGGTCAACAAGCAATCGGGCGGCGGCGAAAAGGCTGGCGGTTCGGGACGCAAGAAACCGCCGAGTGCAAAGTCTGAAGATCGCAAAGAGTCATCGCGGCGTGCGGTGGCCAGTCGTAAAGGGCATTCGCGTAACAGCAAGGCGTCGAAGGATAAGCAGACAGTCGATAGCTTGATGAAAGAGGCTCGAGCGAAGCAGATTCCCGGACGATCATCGATGCGTAAGCAGGAGCTGATTGAGGCGTTGCGCAAGGCCAGCTGACATTGAGTGAGATTGACGGCCCCTTCGCGAGCAGGCTCGCTCCCACACTGGATCGATGTCGTTCACACTTCCCCTGTGGGAGCGAGCCTGCTCGCGAAAGCGGTGGATCATGCGCCGCCGGAATCAATGATAAACGCATCCACCTCTGCCGCTCCCGGCGAAGTCGCCGGCCCCCAGCGCGTCACCGCAATAGCCGCTGCCGCGTTCGCCCGCCGCGCCGCTTCATGCGCTGACAACCCCTGCGCCAATCCGGCAATGAACACCCCGGCATGGGCATCACCGGCGCCATTGCTGTCTACCGCTTTAACCGCAAACCCGGGCACATGCCGACACTCATCGCGCTGATGAATCCAGCAACCCTGCGGCCCGTCACGCACCACCATCAGCACCTCTTTGGGCAGGTACTCAGCGAGGCGATCCAGCGCTGCGCCAATGTCCTCAGCCCCGGTAAAGCGCAACGCCTCAACACTGTTGCTGGTCCACACATCGATTCGCGGCAGCAACGCCTGCATCAGCGGCGAGTCCGGCGATTCCACCAACGGGCCCGGATCGAACACCACGTTGATCGACTCCGGTAACGCCAATGTCCAGTCGAGCAACGCCTGCGCTTTGCCTTCGTGCAACAGGCTGTAGCCACTGAGATAAACGTAATCGCCCGCCTCGACCGCAACGCTGTTCAGATCCTCCGCCGTCACCTCACCTTCAGCGCCGATGTAGGAAATGAAACTGCGCTCCGCCGACGCATCGGTCAGCGCCACACACAACCCGGTGTCGCGCTGCGCAGGCTGGCGAATGCCGATGTGAATCCCCTCGGCATTCATCGCCTCACGCGCGAGATCACCGAAACGCCCAGTGCCATGGCGGCCGAGATAAACCACCGGCAGGCGATTGCGCACGGCCGCCGCCATCACATTGAAACCGCCGCCCGCTTCGAAACCCGCCGACTGCGCCAGCACGTCGCCGCCAACCTGCGGCAGCTTATCCACGGCCATGACCAGGTCGATGATGACCTGGCCGGTGTGCAACATCTTAGGCATGAGCATTCTCGGTTTGCGCGGCGCGACGGTCTTTCGCCCCGCCGAGGACAAAGTAAATGCCACCGGCCACCACGAACGTCACGATCCAGCCGAGGCCGTTGTGGCCCAGCCACGAGTCGGACAAAAAGCCTTTGAACCAGACGTTTTCAGCGGTAGTGCCAATGGTGGTGAAACTGAAGCCAAGGACGATGGCAATCGCCCACGCGCCAAACGCACGCCACTCGATACCGCCGTGATACCAGTAGGCACTGCTCGGGCTGACGTCGAGCAGGTCTTTCGGGCTGTAGTAATGACGGTGAATCAGGTCAACGACGAAGATCCCGACCCACGCGGTGATCGGCACCGCCAGCAGGGAAATAAAGGTAATGAACGGGCCGTAGAAACTGTCGGCGATCAGCATGAAGTAGATTGAGCCGGCGAAGATCGCGACGATATCGACCACCACCGCGTAGACGCGTTTGACCTTCAGGCCAAGGGTCAGCGTGGTCAGACCGGCGGAGTACACCGACAGATTGTTCGACAGCAACAAGCCACCGAACGCCGTGATCAGGTACGGCACGGCCATCCACGTTGGCAGCATGTCGCGGATTGCAACAATCGGGTCAGTCGCCGAGGCGAGGTCGTTGTTGCCCACCGACAGCAGACCGCCAAGAGTGATCAGCAGCACCAGCGGAATGCCCGCACCGAACGCGGCAGACGCCACCAGTCGCACAGCCTTGACGCTGCGATGCTGATAGCGCGACATGTCGGCGCCAGCGTTGGCCCAACCAATGCCGGTACCGGCGGCCATGGTGCCGATACCGATGATCATTGCACTCATCGGCGCGGGCGTGGCATTGAACACCGCGCTCCAGTCGATGGTCGCGCAGAGGAAACCGCCGACCAGAAGATTCAGCGCGCCGAACACGTAGGTCGCCCACTTCTGGATCACCAGCAAGGTCGCGTGGCCGAGGCCGGACACTGACAAAGTCAGCAGGACGAAAATCGCGATAAAGATCAACGTCAGTATCGGCGCACTTTTCGCTTCCACTGGCGAGCCGAACAGGATCGAGCACAGCGACAACAGCACAAATGCAGCGGTGGTGGTGTTGACCGTTTCCCAACCCAGGCGCGACATCAGCGAGACCAGCGTCGGGCCGATATTGCCGCGCACGCCGAAGATCGCTCGCGACAAGGTCAGGCTCGGTGCGCGGCCACGTCGACCGGCAATCGAGATGATCCCGACCACCGCGAACGAACCGGCAGCGCCGATGATTGCGACGATGATCGCCTGCCAGATCGCCAGCCCGCGAAACGCCACCAGCGTGGCGCCCAGCGGCAGACCGAGGATGGAAATGTTGGCGGCGAACCAGACCCAGAACAGTTGCAGCGGATGGCCGTTGCACTCGGCTTCCGGCACCGGTTCGATGCCGCGGGTTTCCAGTTGCCCGGCGCTCTGCCCGGCGTTTGATGAACTCATGAAGATGCTCCTGTTTGCCTTTTTTGTGGTTGTGGCAATGATGCAAAACGACAAGACATCGCGGCCGTCCTCGGCCTGTCTGCGCGATCCATTGCGGGTTAAAAATTCGAAATTCGCGGTGCGGCTTTCGCGAGCAGGCTCGCTCCCACAGGGATCACGCCGTACCTGTGGGAGCGAGCTTGCTCGCGAAGGCGTCAGCCCAATCAGCGCAAGGCCAACAGCCCCTGCACCAACGGCTCCAGCTCCAGATGATTGACGGCCTTCACCGTGTCGATCATCGGCACTGGCCAGCTCTCAAGACCCAGGCAGGCCCCGAGCATGGCGCCGAGAATCGCCGCGATGGTGTCAGTGTCACCGCCAAGACTGGCGGCCATGCACAACGCATCAAACGCGCTCATCTCGCCGACGGCCACTTGCTGCGCCAGGGCAAAGGAGACCACCACCGATTCCTGCGACGCCACCGAAGTACCGATCACGTCATAGAGCAGATCCGCCAGCAAAGCCTTGTCGCTATCGACACTGATGGTGCGCGCCCAACTGATGCGCGAGGCAATGCGCCCACCGGCCACCCAGTGCCCGTGGGCTTCTGCTTGCAGAGCAATTTGCTGACCGAGGTTCAACGCCTCGCCCAGGTCCATGCCATTGATGCCGGCAGATACCACCGCTGCCACCGCCGCCGCACTGGAAATCCCCAACGTAGTGTTGTGGGTGACCTGACAGGCCTGTACCACCGCTGCGATAAACCGCTGAGGATCGGCAACATCCGCCGCGATCCCTACCGGCGTAATGCGCATGGCCGCGCCGTTGGTGGTGCCGTAGCGTCCGGCCTCTTCCGGCGAATGGCCGGCGAGGATCATTTCGATGGCGCGCTTGGTCGACGGCCCGAGCAAGTCCTGCGAGCCCTTGGCCTGCATCTCGGCTTCCCACTCGATCAAGCGTTGCGCGAGGATCGCCGGTTCGATGCGGCCTTTGCCTTCGACCAGCAACTCACCGACCAGAATGGCTTGTTCAGTGTCGTCGGTGATCGAGCCTTTGGGCATGTTTGCGGCGATCGGTTGCAGTGGCCCGGCATCCTGCAGATCAGTGATCTGGCCGAAGCGGGTCTTGATGGTTTCGCGGTTCAGCGATTGCGTCGGCATGCCCAGTGCATCACCGAGGGCCAGGCCATAGAAAGCACCAAGGGCACGGTTGAGCGCGGTCATTTCGATTCTCCAAATTGCAGGTGCAAACGGAAATGCACCGGATCGAGCAGGCTTTCGACCAGCTCCATGAAACGGTTCTGGCGATCGTAGGTGGTACGCAACGCCTTGAGGAAAACGGTGCCGACCGGGCGCCCGAGCAATTCGGCGTCTTCGGCATTCAACGGCTCGGCGCCGATCCATTGATCGCCGCGCTCACCGATGTAGCCGTAGGCGGCCAGGGTGATGGTCAGGGAATTATCGATCAGGCCGACACGCGGCAGGCTTTCCAGGCCGCCGGTGGCCGGCATCAAAGAGCGTTCGAGGGAGACCAGTGTGCCTTCGTTAGAGCGGCGGCGACGGTCGAGGGTGATGAATTGGTCAGTGCCGAACCGCGAGAGCAGATCGGGCCGGGTCACGGCTTCCAGACGCAGCACTTCGGTGTTGATCAGCGCGCCGCTGTCGGCCAGCGCCTGCGCCCAGCCGCTGCGCTGGTCGAGTGCGACACCGTCGAAAGTGACGATGGAGCCGACGCCGCTTTGCGTGGCGATGTAATTGCGCCGTTTCAGTTCGGCCAGCGCTTCGCGCAGCGTGCCTCGGCTGACTTTGAATTCTTGAGCCAACTGATGTTCGCCGGGCAACAGAAAGCCGTCCTCCATGAGGCCGCTTTCGATGCGTCGGACGAGTTCGTCGACCACCCGTTGTTTCTTGTCAAATCGTACCTGTCTAATCATGTACAAATTGATACCCGAAACGGGTGCGGGCGGGCAAGGAATATTTGGGGAGAGTGACGAAAGGCGGGAGAATCAAAAGCCCCTCACCCTAGCCCTCTCCCGGAGGGAGAGGGAACTGATCGAGGTGTTTATTCCAATTACATCGACCTGAAATATCCAGTCGAACTCAGGTTTGAAAAGCTAAGAGATCTGCTCCCTTTCCCCTCTCCCTCTGGGAGAGGGCTGGGCGGGCGGCGTTCCGATGAGGGTAGCCTTTGACTCAGCGTTGCTTCAGACGGTCAATCACTACGGCCAGCAGCAGGATCGAACCCCGAATCACATACTGATAAAACGTATCAATATTCTTCAAGTTCATCGCATTCTCAATAATCGCCAAAATCAACACCCCGGCAATCACATGCCGAATCATGCCGATCCCACCGCTCAACGACACCCCGCCCAACACGCAGGCCGAGATCACCGTCAGCTCAAATCCCTGACCAATCATCGGCTGCCCCGAGGTCATCCGCGACGCCAGAATCACCCCCGCCAACGCACCGATCACACCATGCACGGCAAAGATAATGATCTTGGTCCGGTCAACGTTCACACCCGCCAACAATGCCGCTTCCTGATTGCCACCGATGGCCATGGTGTTGCGCCCGTAGGTGGTGTAATTCAACAGCCAACCAAAAAACAGAAAGCAAACAATGGTGATCAGAATCGGCACCGGCACGCCAAACAACTGGCCATTGCCGAAAACGAAGAACGATTCCTGCGACACGCCCACTGCTTTGCCGTTGGCAAAAATGTAAGCCAGACCGCGAACAATCTGCATGGTCGCCAACGTCGTGATCAACGCATTGACGCGCAACTTGGCAATCACGATCCCGTTGATCAACCCGACAATCAGGCCCATCACCAGCGCCGCGCTGACACCGAGAAACACGCTATTGGTGTCACGCATCACCACCGCCGCAACCACCCCGGCGCAGGCAATCACCGAGCCCACCGACAGGTCGAAATGCCCCGACGCCAGGCAGTACAACATCGTGCACGCGGCAATCCCGGTGGTGGAAATCGCCAAGCCCAGGCCACGCATGTTCAGCGGCGAAAGAAAGTTGTCGATCAGCAGCGTGCAGGCAACGAATATGCCCACAGCCGCCAGCAACATGACCCAGTCATCAAGGAAGCGTCGCATGTCCAGCGGCTTGCGCTCTTTCGGCAGGGTTTCATTTTGGGTTGTCATCATAGTCACCTCTCAGTTCGCCACGCCGTCAGCGCGGTGGCGCGGCAAAGCCAGTTGCAGCAGGTTGGATTCATTGGCCTGATCGCGGCCGATTTCGCCGCGCAGGGCGCCTTCGCAGAGCACCAGAATGCGGTCGGAAATACCCATCACTTCCATCAGATCGCTGGACACCACGATCACCGAAATGCCGTCGGCGGCGAGGTTATGGATGATCTGGTAAATCTCGGCTTTGGCACCGATGTCGATGCCGCGCGTCGGTTCGTCGAGCAGCAGGACCTTCATCGGCATCGACAGCCAGCGACCGAGAATGGCCTTCTGCTGATTGCCGCCGGAGAGGAATTTGATCTGCTGGCCGGCGTGCGGGGTTTTCACTTTCAGCGCTTTGATCTGTTTGTCGGCGTTGCCCTTTTCCCACAGACCACGAATCAGGCAACCGAGGCCGGAATGAGCGCCGCGTGCGCTGATGTTGATGTTTTCGGCGACGCTGGCCAGCGGGATGATGCCTTCCTTCTTGCGATCTTCCGGGCAGAGCAGAATGCCCGCAGCAATCGCGTCGCGCGGTGAGCGCAGTTTCAGTTCGTGACCGCGCAATTCGAGGCGTCCGGCGGTGTTGCGTTCCAGCCCGCTGAGCAGGCGAAACAGCTCGGTGCGCCCTGCCCCGACCAATCCGAACAGGCCAAGGATTTCACCTTTGTGCGCTTCGAAACTGATCGGCTCGCGCAGACCCGGGCCGAGCAAACCATCAACCTTCAGCGCGACGGCACCGCGTGGTCGATGGCGATAATCGTAGATGTCCTGAATGTCGCGACCGACCATGCAGGTCACCAGTTGATCGTGGGTCAACTGGCTCATGTCGTCGAAGGTGCGCACGTAGCGACCGTCCTTGAACACCGTCACGGCGTCACAGATGCGGAACACTTCTTCCATGCGGTGGGAAACGTAGAGCACGACTTTGCCCTCGTCACGCAGGCGTCCGATGATCGCCATCAAGCGGTCGATCTCACGGGCCGAAAGGCTGCTGGTCGGCTCGTCGAAAGCGATGACGTGGGCGCCGCGCGACAGCGCCTTGGCGATTTCCACCAGTTGCCGCTGGCCGAGGGACAAGCGCCCGACCTTGGTCTGCGGATCGATTTCGTCGGCCAGGCCTTTGAGGCAGTTCAACGCTTGCTGGCGTAAAGCACCGCGATTGATCAAACCGAAACTGGCCGGCAGATGGCCGAGGAACAGGTTTTCGGCGACGGTCATTTCCGGCACCAGATGCAACTCCTGGTGAATCACCGCGACGCCGCTGCCGATGCTGTCAGCGGTCGACTTGAACGCCATGGTCTGCTCGCCGATCTGCAACTCGCCGCTGCTCGGGATGTAAGCACCGCCGAGGATTTTCAGCAGGGTCGATTTGCCGGCGCCGTTCTCGCCCATCAAGGCGTGAACCTGGCCGGGATGGGCGACAAAGCTGATAGCGTCCAGCGCTTTCACCCCGGGAAAGGTTTTGCCGATCCCGTTGAAGCGCAGGCTGCCGCTGGCACCGTGTTGTTCTTGTGTTTGTACTTGCGCGTGCATAAAGCCACCTCTTCACACCGAAAAACGGCCCGGCTGCCCGGGCCGTCACTGCGTCAGTTCCACAGGCCGATTTTTTCCAGCTCTTGCTTGAAGTTCTCGCGGGTGATCAGGGTGACGTCGTCCATCGCGGTGTACTTCGGCGGTTCTTTGCCGGTGGTGACCCACTCGTACATCATCTCGGCAGTCTTGTAGCCTTCGATGTGCGGGCTTGGCAGCATCGAGCCGAAGAAGCCGCTGTTAGGCTTTTTCAGTTCGCCGATGGCGTCGGTGCCGTTGATGCCGATGCCGATCACGTTGGTCGCGGCAAAACCGGCGGCTTCGGTGGCGCGCACGCCGCCGAGCACGGTGTTGTCGTTCATACCGCCGATGATCAGGTTTTTTGCGCCGCTCGGCAGTTTCACCAGCGCCGAGTTGGTGGCGTCCATGCTGCCCGGTACGTCGAGGGTTTTCAGCGCAGCAAACAGAATGTGATCCTTCGGCATCCCGGCGTCCTCGAGGGATTTCACCGAGCCGTCGGTGCGCTTCTTGCCGGTGTCGAGTTCGTTGTAGGTGTTGACCACCGCGTAGGTGTCTTTCCAGTCCCAGTTGCGTTTCTTCGCTTCGGCGACCATCGCGTTGCCCTGCTTCTGGCCGACTTCGAACGCGGCCATGCCGAGGTATGGCACGTCTTCCATGAACTTGCCATTGGCGTCGACGAAACGGTCATCGACGGCAATCACTTTCAGGTCGTTGAGTTTGGCCTTGGCCATGATTGCCGGGCCGAGCGAGACGTCCGGCGGGCAAATCACGAAGCCCTTGGCACCGTTGGCAGCAAGACTGTCGATCGCCGAGAGGGTTTTCTCACCGTCCGGCACGGCAATCTTGATCAGTTCAAAGCCCTTGTCCTTGGCGGCTTTCTCGGCGAAGGCCCATTCGGTCTGGAACCACGGTTCTTCCGCCTGCTTGACCAGAAAACCGATTTTCACGGTGTCGGCAGCGAGCAGCGCACTGCTCAGGCTGAACGCGGTGACCGCCAGGGCGGTACTGCACAGGGTACGAATCCCGAAACGACGTTTCATAAGCTGACTCCTTGTTATTTTTTTGAGCAATGTTTGAAAAGCGTTAAAGCGTGTTCCTGCAATGCCTGTTGAAAATAGTCATATCGTATGATGATTGGATTTCACACGGATTTATCCGCGTGAAAGCCACTGTGCTCAGTCGTGGTACATCACCGAGCGACCACCATCGATGGTGATGCATGAAGCATTGATGAACGGCGCTTCATCACTGGCCAGAAACACCGCCGTCATCGCCACTTCGAGCGGCTGACCGATGCGTTTCGGCGGGTGCAGATCGAAGGCGCGCTGACGCTCGGCGTGCGGGTCGGCGAATCCGTTCCAGTAGTCGACGTTCAACTGCGTCTCGATATAGCCCGGGGCGATAGCGTTGACGCGGATGCCCTTCGCGGCGTACTCGATGCCGAGCGCGCGGGTCAGGCCGAGCAAACCGTGTTTGGCCACCGGGTACGGAAAGCAACCGGGAATGATGTGGCTGGAATGGGTCGAGGCGATATTGATGATGCTGCCGACGCCCTGCTCGATCATCTGCGGCAGCACTGCCTTGCAACCAAACCAGGCGCCGTCCAGATCAATGGCGAAGCAGCGACGCCAGTCTTCTTCGGTCATGGCCAGCGGATCACGGAACACGTTGACCCCGGCGCAGTTGACCAGCACATCGATGCGCCCGTGCAGCTCAACGGCGCGTTTGGCCATGGCATGCAGGTCGGGCTGATGCGAGACATCCGCCTTCAGCGCTTGCACGTCGTAACCTTGCTCACGCCAGTGCACGGCCACCGTTTCGACTTTTTCCGCCTGAATATCACTGATCACCAGTTTCGCTTGCTGCGAGGCGAACGCCGCAACAATGGCTTCGCCGATGCCTTGCGCGGCGCCGGTCAGCAGCACGACCTTGTTTTTCAGACGCTCGCCCTTCGGCGGTGCGGGCACCGGCGGCAGGGAAAGAGGTTCAGCCATGGATCAGGACTCCTGTTTCGCAAGCACAAAAAAACCGGGCATCTGCCGATGTCCGGTCTGGAAGGCGGTTGGAACGAAACAGGCA
The DNA here is from genome assembly GCF_056401755.1 of Pseudomonas sp. P4_D7. Classification (NCBI taxonomy): domain Bacteria; kingdom Pseudomonadati; phylum Pseudomonadota; class Gammaproteobacteria; order Pseudomonadales; family Pseudomonadaceae; genus Pseudomonas; species Pseudomonas sp. P4_D7. Next base: position 72,013 of record NZ_JBFUIR010000010.1, read on the forward strand.
AGCGCACGCGACAGCTTGGGGCCGTTGCGAGACGCGGACTCCACACGGGAGTGCGATAGACATTCGCTGCATCACTTCACCTGTTTTGTTTTTTTAAGTGTGAGTGCGTGTTACTGCTGGAGCCGACTATAAACCCGACTGCCGAATAATCTCAATATATAATTTTGCATCCCATATTTTGGGATTTAACTGGCAAACCGTGTACAGAGTTTTCCTGCGACATCCACGCGCATCGACAGCACCGCGCCATCCAGCGGATGGTTGTGCGGACTCTTGGCGCTGGTGATGTACAGGGTTTTCAGGTCTTCACCGCCGAACACACAACTGGTCGGGCGGCTGACTGGCAGATCGATCCTGCGGTCGACCTTGCCGTCAGGCGTCAGGCGCAGCAGGCAGCTGCCGTCCCAGCGGGCATTCCACACGTAGCCTTCGGCATCCATTGCTGAACCGTCCGGGCCACCGTTCTGATCAGGGCCGTACCAGGGAGTGGCCACATCAAGGTTGCCGTCGGCGTGAATAAAATAGCGATACAGCGTGTCCTCGAGACTGTCACCGAACAGGACTGTGGTGCCGTCGTCGCTCCACAGCAGCGTGTTGGGAATGCCCAGGCCGCGCAGCAATGGCGTGACCCGTTTATCCGGATCAATGCGGAACAGGCCACCGCAGCGCTGGGTGATCGGCAGATCTTCGCCCTGCTCGCCGATGTTGTTTTGCATGGTGCCGAGCCACAGTCGCCCCTGAGCATCGCAACGCGCTTCGTTGGGGCGATTGCCCGGTTGCGGGTCGGCGACGCAGAACAGCGTCAGGCGTGGTTCTAGGCCCGGGGAATCGAGGTCGAGGCGATAGACGCCGCTGCTCAGGGTCACCAGTGCATCGCCGCTGGCGCAGGGGATGAAGGCGGAAACGTGTTCGGGCATCTGCCAGATCTGCACGTTCTGGCCGATCAGGCGCAGGGCCTGTTTGCCGGCGATGTCCACCCAGTACAACGCCTGCGTCGGTGCGTCCCAGAACGGGCCTTCACCGAGTCGGGCGCGGTGTTGGGTCAGGGCGGTCCACGGCATATAACGGTCTCCATTGTTCTTGTGATTTTCTGTAGGAGTGAGCCTGCTCGCGATGGCGTAGTGTCAGTGACTTCAATGCGGCTGATATACCGCTATCGCGAGCAGGCTCACTCCTACAGGGGATCTGGGTGTTAGCCGGCTTTTTTGTCGGCCATGACTTTCGGGTAGAAGCGTTTGATCGCCAGGTCCGCATTGTCGATCAGGGTCATGCACGCCCACACGCCCCGCGCGGAATCCCGGGCGGCGATGGCGTCGGCCATGTCCTTGTGGATCGGCAAGGTGCGGCGCAGTTCATCCGGATCGGCAGCAGACACTTCGAACGACACCGCCAGCAATGCGCCGAGGGCCGGAACCATTTGTTCAATGAATTGATTGTGGCTGGCCGCGAGGATGCATTCGTGGAAGAACTGGTCGGCGCGGTTGTAATCGGTGCCGCTGTCGACCGCGCGCTCGAGGGCGTTGTAAGCCAGTTGCACCGCTTCGATCTGGTCCAGCGTCGCCCGCTCACACGCCCAGCGCACGGCCATCGGTTCGATGGTACGGCGCAGGTCGAGCAAGTCATCGACGAAATTTTCCGGCAGGCCGTTGCGCGACAGCCAACCGACCACTTGCGGATCGAACAGGTTCCAGCGCCGCACCGGCAGCACGCGGGTGCCGACTTTCGGCCCGACTTCGAGCATGCCTTTGGCGACGAGGGTTTTGATTGCTTCGCGAATGACCGTGCGACTGACGCCGAGCTGTTCACCCAGATCGGCCTCAACCTTGATGGTCTGCCCCGGCTTGACCTGGCCAGCGGCAATCCAGCTGCCAAGCCAGTCAACGGTCGACGAATGAAAGCTGCTGGACATGAACACCTCAAAGCGGATCGCGATAGGTGAACACGCTAATCATCATATGATTAACAGTCAATCAGGATTTTTCAGGCAACCCACAAAACCAAATGTGGGAGCGAGCCTGCTCGCGAAGGCGGTAGGTCAGTCAATACCCAGGCTGACTGATACACCGCTTTCGCGAGCAAGCTCGCTCCCACAGTTCGGGATTTGTATTGCTCAGGGTTCCAGGCCGATGCGGAAGAACTCGCCGCCGCTCCACACACCGAGCCAGCACTGGCCATCGATCTCGCGACTGACCGCCAGCTCTACCAGTTGATAGAACACATTGCGGTGGATCAGCGCTTCAAGGTTGGTGCGCACATGCACGTAAGGCGCCGGCTCCTGGGTCACGGGATCAATCTCAACCCGGATCGGATGCGCCGGCCCGGCCTCGGTGGTTTCATCAACGTTAGTGGTAAAGCGCAACAGCTGCGCCTCCCCTTCGCCTTCAACCTCGACCGCAATCGCCACAAACGGCGCATCGTCGACCTTGATCCCGACCTTCTCGACCGGGGTAATCAGGAAATAATCATCGCCGTCGCGGCGCATGATCGTGGAGAACAATTTGACCATCGGCTTGCGCCCGATCGGCGTGCCCAGGTAATACCAGGTGCCGTCGCGGGCGATGCGCATGTCGATGTCGCCGCAGAAGTCCGGATTCCACAAGTGCACCGGCGGCAAGCCTTTGGTTTTCGGGATCTGTCCCAACAGGTCATTGGCTTTTTGCGGGCCACTCATGGCGTTCTCCTTGAATTATTGGTCGCCGACTCCCAACAGGCTGCGCGCGTACTGGGCCAGCGGCGGGCCGATCAGGTCTTCGGGTTTATTGTCGTGGAACGTCAGTAAACCGCCACGACTCTTGATCCGTGCAGTATCAATCAAATACTGGGTGCTGGTCTCGATCAACATGATCTGAATCACACCGCCGTCGATGCCGAGGCGATCAACCGCTTCTTCATCGAGCCACTCATCGGAGTTGCCGATGCGATCGTCAGCCTTGGCGAAACGCGTGTACAGCAGATAGTGCGCACCAGCATCGCGAGCTTCGCCCATCGCCTGATCCAGGCCTTCCGGCGCGCGAGCACGGCGGACCATCGGGAAGTACTCGACGAAGCCTTTGAAGGCTTCTTCGGCCACCACGTTCGGGCGCGGGTAGGAACCGCCCGGCGGTGCGAACGCGCCTTGGGCAATGTAGATGAACGAGTCCGGCTGAATGCGGAAGTTGTTCACGCGACGGCTGTCGCTATGATCCAGCAAGCCCGCGTCGCTCATCTGGTAGCGAGTGCCTTCGGCCATATCGCTGACAGTCATACAGCCGCCAAGCGCCAAAACGGCCAGCAGCAAAACCAGGCTACGCATCCTATTCCTCCAGAGGCCGGTGACGGAAAACCGGCGAATGGCCGTAGGATGCAGCTTTTGCGCCAGCTCTGGTTCTTCGTTGATTGATAAATCGTATTCGCGAGCAAGCTCGCTCCCACCAGTGGAATGCATTCCAAGGTGGGAGCGAGCCTGCTCGCGAATAGGGGGATGTCAGCCGCCGATAATCTTCATGATCGTTGCGCCACCGGAGAACGCCACTTCCTGCTTGTCGCCCAACGCTTTGACCAGCAAACGCTGGAGCGCTGGCAAGGCCTGATGACGCGGCTTATCGAGCAAATCGCCGACATAGTGACGGTTGCTCGACGACAGGCAACCATGTAGCCAACCGGTCGACGACAGGCGCAAGCGCGAGCAGGTCCGGCAGAACGGCACGCTTTCGTTGGCGATCACGCCAAAGTTGCCCAGGCCAGGAATCGCATAGCGCACCGCCGTAGCGTCCACTGGCGCGTCGGTTTGCGCGTACTCGTAACGTTCGCCAATCAGCTGCAGCAATTGCTGCAGGCTGACGAACTGTTGCAGGAACGCATTGGAGTCCTTGGCCAGATGGCCCATGCGCATCAGCTCGATAAAGCGCAGCTCATATCCGCGTTCGAGGCAGTAATCCAGCAGCGGCATCACCTGGTCGAGGTTCTGCCCACGCAACGGCACCATGTTGACCTTGATCTTCATCCCCGCCGCTTTCGCCTGATCCATGCCGTCGAGCACGGTGGCCAGATCGCCGCCACGGGCGATGCTGCGGAAAGCACCGGCGTCGAGGGTATCGAGGGACACGTTGATCCGGCGCAGACCGGCATCCACCAGCAGCGGCAGTTTTTTTGCAAGGAGTTGACCGTTGGTGGTCAGGCTGATGTCTTCCAGGCCCATCTTGCCGACAGCGGTCATGAACGATTCGAGTTTGGGGCTGACCAGCGGCTCGCCACCGGTAATTCGCAGCCGCTCGATGCCGGCGGCCTCGATCAGATACGCCACGCCACGCGCCATGGCCTCAGCCGACAGCTCATCCTGCGCAGCCACCAGCCGCTTGCCGTTGGGCACGCAGTAGGTACACGCGTAATTGCAGGCTGAAGTCAGACTGATCCGCAAATTGCGAAAACGCCTGCCTTGACGGTCAACGATCATGATCACTCCGGCGATAGAAAATCGAGCCGCTAAAACTTGACTCACAAATCAAGTTTTAGCAAGCCCTATGCCTGAGTATATTCCTGCGTTACTGCGTCATGTAGCGAAATCATGGCGCAATAAGGCGGCTGAATGGCTCAGCTGCTTGGCGTTTCCGGGTCACGCTTGCGTTTGTTGCCCATGCGCACGCCAATGTCCATCAGGAATTGGAAGAAACCTTCCTGATCTTCCAGCACATTGCTCCAGAACGGCGAGTGATACAGCGCAACAGCGCCGTGCACCAGCGCCCAGGACGCGCAGTAGTGGAAGTATGGCGGCACGTCTTCGAGCTTGCCTTCGCTGATGCGGCCCTTGATCAACAGGGTCAGGCGTTCGAAGTTCGAGGCACGGATCTTGTGCAACTCCTCGACCATTTCCGGCACCTGATTGCCTTTGACGACCTTCTCTTCGAGACGGTCGAACAGGCGATAACGCTGCGGGTCGCGCATGCGGAATTCGAAGTAGGCGCGGGACAGCGCTTCCTTGTCCTTGTCGACATCGGCCGAATGCAGCAGCTCGTTCAAATCACGCTCGTAATCGAGCATGAGGCGCAGATAGATCTCGGCCTTGGATTTGAAGTGCTTGTAGATCGTGCCTTTGCCGATACCCACGGCATCAGCAATCATCTCGACGGTGACACTGTCTTCACCTTGGTCGAGGAACAGCTTGAGCGCGGTATCGAGAATTTCTTGCTCGCGGCGACGAAACTCACGGACCTTACGAGGTTCTTTGTGCATAAGAAAAGGTCTGAAGGGTCAAAATTCGAAGCCGCGTATTATGCCTAACTTGCGCAAAAATGCACGGATCATCCGACCATATCTGTGTTTCATGTTCATTTTGAGAACGTTTTGGGCGCAATGAGAACTCAACTGAAGCGAACGTATTCCAAATTTGTTTAAAAACCCCGACCGGCTAACTGGACTGCACGCCAGACTGATCAATACTTGAACTGTCGGGCGACATCTCCCCCAAGTGTCGTGCCGGTAAAGGTACCAAGGGACCGCGTGCCTTTGTTTTACTCCTAATGGTCTTAACCCGGATTCACCCCCCAGAACCCGGGTTTTTTTTGCCTGCGATTTGGCTAAGGCCTACAGGGCAGATTTAACACTGGCCAGCGGGAACAGACGCTTGAAGTTCTCGGTTGTCTGCTCGGCGAAACGCTCGAAGTTTTCCCCACGCAGCATCGCCAGAAACTCCGCCACTTCGCGCACGTACTGCGGCAGGTTCGGCTTGCCGCGATAAGGGATCGGTGCCAGATACGGTGAATCGGTTTCCACCAGCAAGCGATCCGCCGGGACCTTGCTCGCGACGTCGCGCAACGCATCAGCATTGCGGAACGTGACAATACCCGACAGGGAAATGTAATAACCCATGTCAAGTGCAGCCTTGGCCATGCCCCAGTCTTCGGTGAAGCAATGCAGCACACCGGCCTGAGGCAACGCCGCTTCGCGCAGCAATTCAAGGGTATCGGCACGCGCGCCACGGGTGTGGATGATCACCGGTTTGCCGGTCTGCTGCGCTGCTTGCAGGTGCAGACGAAATGACTCCTGCTGCAGTTCGGCGGCTTCCGGCTCATAGTGATAATCGAGGCCGGTCTCACCGATCGCCACGACTTTCGGGTGATTGAGTTCGTGCAACAGCCAGTCCAGCGCTGGCGCCGCACCGGGTTGTACATCGAGCGGATGCACGCCGACCGAACAATCGACATCGTCATAACGCTCAGCCAGGGCTTTGACGTCGGCGGCGTTATCGGCACTCACGCCGATGCACAAGAAGTGCCCTACTCCGCGCTCACGGGCCGCATCCAGTGCAGCATCCAGCGAGCCGTCATGGGCGGCGAGGTCGAGGCGATCAAGGTGACAATGGGAATCTACAAGCATAAAAAGACGGCTACTTACATCGTATGAGTGGGACGGTCGGATTTAAGCGCTCCGGCCAGATGGGTTTCGATGCGACTGCGCGCCGTGTTGTCGCCATCGTTGAACTGTACGCCAACACCGGCAGCGCGATTGCCTTGCGCCCCTTTGGGGGTGATCCACGCGACCTTGCCGGCCACCGGGATCTTCTCGGCCTCGTCCATCAGGTTGAGCAGCATGAACACCTCATCGCCCAAGCGGTAACTCTTGTTGGTCGGGATGAACAAGCCTCCGTTCTTGATAAACGGCATATAAGCGGCGTAGAGCACCGACTTGTCCTTGATGTTCAGGGACAAAATGCCGTTGCGCGGCCCGGGGCTGACGGATTCATTCATGTTGACCTCCACTGCTGACGTTCAGAGTCTAGGTACACATTCTTATCTTTGACCAGGCAATCCCGCCCATTGCACCAACAACGCTTCCAGCAGCAAGGCCGGATTGAGGTTGGCTTTGCTCATGACTTTCTGCCGCTGGGCGAGAATCCAGTCCTGAATCTCGAGGACTTTGCCTTGCGCACTTTTCTGCGCCAGGTATTGCACGACTTTGCGCATGTCGGTCAGACCGAGCCCTGCTTCATCCTGAGTCAATTGATAACGCAGGATCAGGCTCGACCAATCRCAGAACCAGTCAAACAGACGCAGCATCGGAATGCTTTTCCACTCCTCAGCCAGTTGCGTCGGCGATTGCTGCTGCTTGAGCAACTTCTTCACGCCTTCGACCACTTGCGCGCGCTGCTCGCGCACGCCCTGAGACTGCAGACTGACCGCCATCAACGGTGAGCCGGCGGCCAGCGTCAGCAGTTCGACACGTTCGTCTTCGGAGCAGTCCGGCAGCGCCTGAGCCAGCCATTGCAGGCTCATCGCCTCGCCCGGCAGCGGACAGGCCTGCTGCACGCAACGGCTCTTGATCGTTGGCAGCAAGCGGCTGGTCTGGTGGCTGACCAACAGCAGAACGGTATCGCCGGAAGGCTCTTCAAGGCTCTTGAGCAAGGCGTTGGCGGCATTGATGTTCATCGACTCGACCGGCTCGATCAGCACCACTTTGCGCCCGCCCAGTTGCGCGGTCTGCACCACGAAGCTGACCAGATCGCGGACCTGATCGACCTTGATCGCCTTATCGGCTTCTTCCGGTTCGAGAATGTAATTATCGGGGTGACTGCCGGCCTTGAGCAGCAGGCAGGATTTGCACTCGCCGCAGGCTTCCGGCGTCGGCCGCTGGCACAACAGGCTGGCCATCAAGCGTTCGGCCAGCGCACGTTTGCCGATGCCGGCCGGGCCATGCAGCAGATAGGCGTGGGCGTGCTGTTTACGCCCGGCCAGTTGCTGCCAGAGGCTGTCCTGCCATGGATAGGCCTCAGCCACGGGCCAGCTCCAGCAAATTCGGAATCAGGGTATCCAGCGATTGTTGAACCTTGGCCAGTGGCTGACCGGCATCGATGCGCACATAGCGCGCGGGATCGGCTTCGGCGCGCTTCAGAAACGCATTGCGTACAGCCTCGAAAAACGCCCGGCCTTCCAGTTCGAAACGATCCAGACGGCCACGGGCACTGGCGCGGGCCAGGCCGATTTCTACCGGCAGATCGAAAATCAGCGTCAGATCCGGACGCAGGTCGCCCTGCACGAAAGTTTCCAGTGTGGCGATGCGCTCCAGCGACAAACCGCGACCGCCGCCCTGATAGGCGTAAGTCGAGTCGGTGAAACGATCACACAGCACTACCGCCCCCCGGGCCAGCGCCGGTCGAATCACTTCAGCCAGGTGCTGAGCGCGCGCGGCGAATACCAGCAACAACTCGGCGTCCGGGTTCATGACCTCGTCGGCCGGCGCCAGCAGCACGTCGCGAATCCGCTCTGCCAATGGCGTGCCACCCGGCTCGCGGGTCAGCACCACTTCGATACCGGCGGCGCGCAGGCGCTCGGCAAGGTATTCGCGGTTAGTGCTTTTGCCGGCGCCTTCCGGGCCTTCCAGGGTAATAAACAAGCCAGTCACAGGCAGTCCTTAATCAAAGTCATTGCGTGTTTTGTGGGGCGGCGGCTTCTGGAGCCGGCGCAGGCTCCTGAGGCGTAACTTGCGGCAACGCTTCCGGGGCGGTATCCGGAGAGGCGGCAGGAATCGCCTCCTCGGCAGCCGGAGCGGCTTCAGGGGTTATCGCCGGCGCCGGGCTGGAACGGTAATCGGCACGGCGCTTGAGCTGGTACTCACGCACCGCGTTATTGTGCGCATCCAGATCGTCAGAGAACACATGGCTGCCATCGCCACGTGCAACGAAGTACAGGCTGGTGCCGTCCACAGGATTCAGTGCCGCGTGAATCGCTTCACGCCCGACCATCGCAATCGGAGTCGGTGGCAGGCCGGGAATTACGTAGGTGTTGTAAGGCGTCGGCTCTTTCAAATGCGCCCGAGTCAGCTTGCCGGTGTAGCGATCGCCCAGACCATAGATGACGGTCGGGTCAGTTTGCAGTTGCATGCCCAGGGCCATGCGACGCACGAAGACACCGGCAATCTGCCCACGCTCCTGCGGTACACCGGTTTCCTTTTCGACCAGCGACGCCATGATCAGCGCTTGATAGGGTTCGGTATACGGCACATCGGCAGAACGACTTTCCCACTCTTTCGCCAGCACTTCGTCGAGGCGATCAAACGCTTTCTTGAGCAACTCGGCATCGGACATGCCGCGCACAAAGCGGTAAGTGTCCGGGAAGAAACGGCCCTCCGGGAACAGCCCTTTATGACCAATCTTCGCCATGACGTCGCTGTCGCTCAAACCGTTGAGGGTTTGCTCGACCTTGTCGTCTTTGGCCAACGCCGCGCGCACTTGATGGAAATTCCAGCCCTCGACCAGCGTCAGGCTGTACTGGACCACTTCACCGCGCTTCCACAAGTCGATCAGACCGTTGACGGTCATGCCCGGCTGCATACGGTATTCGCCGCTATGGATCGGTGTACCGGCGAGATTGAAGCGCCAATAGACTCGCAACCAGAATGCGTCCTTGATGACGCCATCGGTTTCGAGGGAAAGGAACGTACGGGTCGGAGTGGAGCCTTTCGGCACATCCAGCAGTTCTTCCTGCGTGATGTTCAGAGGCTGTTCCAGCGCGGAGTGAATCTTCCAGGCGCTGGCGCCCATCAACAGCCCTGCCAGAACCAGTCCGGTTTCCAGCATCAGCAAAAGTTTACGTCTCACAAATCAGGCATCCAGTAGGGCGCGGGCAATGGTTTGCAGTTTACGGGTGAGCGGGCCAACCGGCCAGCTCAGTGCAGCGTAGGCGCGTACCGGCCAGACGCCATACACGCTGTTGCAGACAAACACTTCATCGGCCCATTGCAGCTGTTCGAGGCTGATGTCGGCGATCTGCGTGGGAATGGCCAGTGACTCGGCCTGAAACAATATTTCGGCGCGCATCACACCGGCAACGCCGCAGCGTTTCAAATCCGGCGTGATCAATACACCGTCGCGCACCAGAAACACATTACTGAACACCCCTTCGATCACTCGACCGGCCTGATCAAGCATCAAGCCTTCGGCGTGCTCGCTGTCCTGCCATTCGGCACGGGCGATGACTTGTTCCAGTCGATTGAGGTGTTTGAGTCCAGCCAGTAAAGGCTGTATGGAGAGTCGCGTGTTACACGGAAACAGACGAATGCCTTGTTCAGCATGCACAGCGGGATAAGCTGCCGGAGGATTGCCTTGCAGAATACGTCGGCCAGGCGCCGCCGGATCAGGTGCGTAACCGCGCAGACCGTCGCCACGGGTGAGGATCAGCTTGAGTACACCCTCGCCCATCGCTGCCGCATAACTCAGCAGCTCGTGGCGAACCCGTTCGATATCGGCGGCGATGGCCAGACGCGAACAACCATCGGCCAGACGCGTCAGGTGCCGATCCAGCAGGATCGGCTGTCCATCACGCACGGCGATGGTCTCGAACAGACCGTCGCCGTAAGCCAGGCCGCGATCTTTCAGCGACAGAGCGTCAGCCGGTTGACCGTCGACCCAGCTGTCCATCAGCCCGCGAACCGACGGAACGCCAAGGTGCCGTTGGTGCCGCCAAAACCGAAGGAGTTGGACAGCACGACATCGATGTCCATGTTGCGCGCAGTGTGCGGCACGAAATCGAGATCGCAGCCTTCATCCGGCTCATCGAGGTTGATGGTCGGCGGTGCCACTTGGCTGTTGATCGCAAGAACGCTGAAGATCGCTTCAACCGCGCCCGCCGCACCTAACAGGTGACCGGTCATCGATTTGGTCGAGCTCACTGCCAGTTTGTAGGCGTGATCACCGAACACGGTCTTGATCGCATTGGCTTCGGCGAGGTCGCCGGCCGAAGTCGAAGTACCGTGAGCGTTGATGTATTGCACTTGATCGGCGTTGATCTTCGCATCACGCAGCGCGTTGGTGATGCAGCGTGCTGCACCGGCGCCGTCGGCAGGTGGCGAGGTCATGTGGAACGCGTCGCCACTGGTGCCAAAGCCGATGAGTTCGGCATAGATGGTCGCGCCGCGCGCCTTGGCGTGTTCCAGCTCTTCGAGAACCAGTGCACCGGCACCGTCGGACAGGACGAAACCATCACGGCCCTTGTCCCATGGACGGCTGGCGCGGGTCGGTTCGTCATTGCGGGTCGACAGTGCACGGGACGCGCCGAAGCCACCCATGCCCAGACCGCATGCGGCCATTTCGGCACCGCCGGCAATCATCACGTCGGCTTCGTCGTACATGATGTTGCGCGCCGCCATGCCGATGCAGTGCGTACCGGTGGTACATGCAGTGGCGATGGCGTAGTTAGGTCCCTGTGCCCCCAGATGGATGGACAGGAAACCGGAAATCATATTGATGATCGAGCCAGGTACGAAGAATGGCGAGATTCGACGCGGGCCCGTCTCATGCAGGGTACGGCTGGTTTCTTCGATGTTGGTCAGACCGCCGATCCCCGAACCCATGGCCACGCCAATGCGTTCACGGTTGGCGTCGGTGACTTCCAGACCAGCGTTGCGTACAGCCTGAAAGCCGGCAGCGAGACCGTACTGAATGAACAGGTCGAGCTTGCGCGCTTCCTTGACCGACAGGTATTCCTCGACATTGAAGCCCTTTACCGAGCCGCCAAAGCGGGTGGAATAGGCAGAAAGGTCGGTGTGTTCGATCAGACCAATGCCACTGCGGCCAGCCAGAATGCCCTGCCAACTGCTCGGCACATCCGTGCCCAGTGGCGACAACATACCCATACCGGTGACTACGACGCGTCTACGCGACACAGCACTCTCCTTTTTCAAATGACGATTTTGCATCAGGCCTAAAGAAAAAACCGCACGCCATGATGGCAGTGCGGTTTTTCCATGACAGCAAACAACGATTACAAACTATTACGCCTGGTGGCTAGTAACGTAGTCGATTGCAGCTTGTACAGTAGTGATCTTTTCAGCTTCTTCGTCAGGGATTTCGGTCTCGAATTCCTCTTCCAGAGCCATCACCAGCTCAACGGTGTCAAGGGAGTCGGCACCCAGGTCTTCTACGAAGGAAGCAGTGTTGACCACTTCTTCTTCTTTAACACCCAGTTGCTCGGCAACGATTTTCTTGACGCGCTCTTCGATGGTGCTCATACCTTGTTTTCACTCCTAATGGACAAATTCAGGCAGCTGGCCAGTGGGTAAGTGTATAGAAAGACTTTTCAGTTTTTCAACTGAAAGCTTCACTCCTCAAACCCTGCAGCCCTCTGCCTATAAATAGATTGCAGCTTTATAACGGATTTTAGACAGCTCGTATGACATTTTTTTGAAGCAATCCGTCACATTTTACTTACATGTACATCCCACCGTTCACCGGGATTGTAGCCCCAGTGACGTATGCCGCACCGTCGGATGCAAGAAAAGCGACCACAGACGCGATCTCTTGAGCTTGCCCCAGACGACCCAGCGGAATCTGCGTCTGCAAGGCTTCACGCTGTGCTTCAGGCAGTTCGCGCGTCATATCGGTGTCGATAAACCCTGGGGTTACCGAGTTGACCGTAATCGAACGCGAACCGACTTCACGCGCCATCGCACGGCTGAAACCTTCCAGACCGGCCTTGGCGGCTGCATAGTTTACTTGGCCAGCGTTGCCCATGGCACCCACCACCGAGCCAATACTGATAATTCGACCCCAACGCGCCTTGGTCATGCCGCGCAGAACGCCCTTGGACAGGCGATACAGACTGTTCAGGTTGGTATCGATCACGTCGTACCACTCGTCGTCTTTCATGCGCATCATCAGGTTATCGCGGGTGATGCCGGCATTATTGACCAGGATTGCCACCGGCGCACCGAACTGTTCCTGAATACCCGCCAGCACTGCACTGACCGATTCATCGCTGGTGACATTGAGTTCGAAGCCAGCGCCCTGAATACCGTTTTCCTTCAGGGTCGCAGCGATACGCTCGGCACCCGAAGCGGAAGTCGCGGTGCCAATGACGATGGCGCCCTGACGACCCAGTTCCAGCGCGATAGCCTGGCCGATGCCGCGGCTTGCACCGGTGACCAGTGCAACTTTACCTTGCAGACTCATGCAAGTTTCTCCTGATTCAGGCTTGCGCCGCACGAGCGGCAGCGAAAGCGTCTGGGGTATTGAGGTTGGAAGTCGCCACGCCTTCGGCGCAACGCTTGTTCAGGCCGGCCAGGACTTTGCCCGGGCCGCATTCGACCAGATTGGTCGCGCCTTTGGCGGCCAGGGTCTGTACCGACTCGACCCAGCGCACTGGCTTGTACAGTTGTTCGAGCAGATCACGCTTGAGGGTTTCCAGATCAGCCGGCACTTGCGCGCTGACGTTCTGTACCACCGGGATCTGCGGCGCCTGCCAGTCGATGGCGGCGATGGATTCGGCAAAGCGCTCGGCGGCCGGACGCATCAGCTCGCAGTGCGACGGCACGCTCACCGGCAGCGGCATGACACGCTTGGCGCCACGCGCCTTGCAGCCTTCGATGGCGCGCTCGACGGCAGCCTTGGCTCCGGCAATGACCACCTGGCCCGGCGAGTTGAAGTTGACCGCGCTGACCACTTCACCTTGCGCCGCTTCGGCGCAGGCAGCCAGCACATCGGCATCTTCCAGACCGAGGATGGCAGCCATGCCGCCCTGCCCGGCCGGAACAGCTTCCTGCATCAACTGACCGCGACGCTCGACGAGCTTCACCGCATCAGCCAGTGTCAGGCTGCCGGCAGCAACCAGCGCGCTGTATTCACCCAGACTGTGACCGGCAACAAAAGCCGGACGCGCACCACCTTCAGCCAGCCACAGACGCCACAGGGCGATCGAAGCGGTCAGAATGGCCGGTTGGGTTTTATCGGTTTGATTGAGCAGCTCTTCCGGGCCCTGCTGGGTCAGCGCCCACAGGTCATAGCCCAGAGCCTCAGAGGCTTCTTTGAAAGTTTCGAGGATCAACGGATATTCCGCGCCCAACTCGGCCAGCATGCCGAGGGACTGCGAACCTTGTCCTGGAAAGACGAATGCGAGGGAAGCAGACATGTAACAAGCCCCTAATGATCTTGTCGTCGGAAAATGGCGCCCCACTGGGGACGCAAGAAACTGACAGTTGGATGGCCCTTTGAACCGGGCGGTCACATTTAAGCATTGTCCGACGAAAACGCCTAAGACAACAAATCCTCCAGACGGCCATGGAGACGCTCGGGAAGATTTTCCTGAATCTCGATCAGCGCACGGGAAATAGCACTCTGAAAGCCCTGAACACCGGCCGAACCGTGGCTTTTCACCACGATACCCTGCAAGCCGAGAAAGCTTGCGCCGTTATGTCGCGCCGGCGCCAGATCCGCCTGCAAACGTTTCATCAGCGGCAACGCCAACGCCCCCACGGCACGGGAGGCCAGATTCTTTTTGAACAGCGCCTCGATACGCGCAGCAATCATCGTCGCCAGACCTTCGCTGGACTTGAGCAGGATGTTGCCAACGAAACCATCGCACACCACAACATCCGCCTCGCCGCGATACAAACCATCGCCTTCGATAAAGCCGATGTAATTGATGCCACGGGCAGCCTGCAACAGCGTCGCAGCCAGCTTGACCTGCTGATTGCCCTTAATGTCTTCGGTGCCGATGTTCAGCAGCGCGACGCGCGGGCGATGGATGCCCAGCGTTTGCGCCGCAACAGAACCCATCACCGCAAACTGCAGCAAATGCTCGGCGCTGCAATCGACGTTGGCGCCCAGATCAAGCAACTGGCAATAACCCTTCTGCGTCGGGATAGCCGCCACCATTGCCGGCCGATCAATACCGGGCAGCGTCTTCAGCACGAATCGTGACAGCGCCATCAACGCACCGGTATTGCCGGCGCTGACACAGGCCTGAGCCTTGCCGTCACGCACCAGCTCAAGGGCGACACGCATCGACGAGTCCGGCTTGCCACGCAACGCCTGGGTCGGTTTTTCGTCCATGGTGATGACTTCGCTGGCCGCAACAATCGTCAGGCGCGCGCGATCGGCAGCCGATTGGCCGTGGATCAATTCTTCAAGAAGGGAGGGTTGACCGACGAGGGTCAGGTGCAGCGAGGGCGTAGCAGACAGGCAAGCAAGGCTGGCCTGAACAATGCTGCGGGGACCGAAGTCCCCGCCCATTGCGTCAATCGCGATGACTTGAGCGGACAAGTGATTACTCGTCAGCGCCCTTGTCGATCACTTTACGGCCACGGTATACGCCTTCTGGCGATACGTGGTGACGCAGGTGAACTTCACCAGTGGTTTTTTCTACAGACAGGGTGCTAGCCTCGAGAGCGTCGTGCGAACGGCGCATGTCACGGGCAGAGCGGGATTTTTTGTTCTGCTGAACAGCCATAATTGATTAACTCCTAAACGTTTGGGTCACGCTTTAACTGCGCCAATACACTGAACGGGTTGGACCGCGTTACCTCGTCCTCGCTCGGTTCGGGCTCATCTGCTCCCGCCGGCTGCTGGCATTCTTCCGGATGATGAGCAGGCACAATAGGCAAGGCAAGCAAAAGCTCTTCCTCGACCAGTGACTGCAGATCCAATGGATCTTCGCCCAGTTCCAGCACGTCATAACCTTTCGGTAACGACTGGGTATTCGCACCCTCCTTCACTACAGCGTAACTGCATTCGCTGTGGATCGGCAGGGTGACCAGCTCAAGACAACGCTGGCAAACCATTTTGACCTCGGTGTCGATAAAGCTGTGGATCACCACAGATTTACGTTCATCTCGTTCAAAAACGAATTTCGCCTGCACCGTACCGACATCGTCGGAAAGCGGGTCGCAGAGTCTCTTCAAATCGGCCAGCAGCAGTTCACCTTGAAGGGTGGTGCCACGGTCAGCCAATTTGCGCGGGTCAACGTGAGGTGGAATCGGGTCATTCAACATAGGCGCAGCATTATAGGGATGCACCCACCCATGTCAAAGGAAATTGTGCCCTGTCCGTCACTTGCGTGCCTCCGCTAGAATTCGCACCTGCCTCAGGAGACGCGAATGCTGCCTTTATTACTTGCTTCAAGCTCGACCTATCGTCGGGAATTGCTCGCCCGCCTGCACCTACCGTTCGTCTGCAGCTCGCCGGATATCGATGAAAGTCACCGCCCGGGCGAATCGGCGATCGAACTGGTCAAGCGCCTCGCCGAACAAAAAGCCCGGGCATTGGCTGACAGCTATTCCGCCCATCTGATTATCGGCTCGGACCAGGTTGCCGTGCTCGGCGAGCAGATCATCGGCAAGCCGCACACCTTTGAGAAGGCGCGCGAGCAACTGATGGCCGCCAGCGGTGCCAGCGTAACGTTCCTCACCGGCCTGGCTCTGCTTAACAGCCAGACCGGCCAATGCCAGGTCGACTGTGTGCCGTTCACCGTGCACATGCGCCAACTCGATCAGGCGCGCATTGAGCGCTACCTGCGACTGGAGCAGCCCTACGATTGCGCGGGCAGCTTCAAGGCTGAAGGACTCGGCGTGAGCCTGTTTCAATCCACCGAAGGCCCTGACGCCACCAGCCTGATCGGCCTGCCGCTGATTCGCCTGATCGACATGCTACTGGTTGAAGGCGTGCAAATCCCCTGACCCACAAAAAACCGGCCATCAAGGCCGGTTTCTTTATGCCGCGACTTTTTAACGCAACGACGGCCCGTGGAAACCCATCCACATCGCCAACTGCTCAGCCACACTGGCGCCGAGCTTCTTCGAGAAGCGATCGAACGGCGACTCCTGAACGGTGAAGTCGACCAGCTCCTTCTCGCCAATCACATCACGCGCCACCGAACTGGCATTGCCCAGACCATCGATCAAGCCCAGCGGCAGCGCTTGCTCACCCGACCAGACCAGCCCGGAGAACAGCTCCGGATGCTCTTTGTCTTTCAGACGATCGCCACGCCCCTGCTTGACGCTGTTGATGAACTGCTTGTGCGTGGTGTCCAACACCGTTTGCCAGAAGGCCGTTTCATCAGACTTCTGCGGCTGGAACGGGTCAAGGAACGACTTGTGCTCGCCCGAGGTGTACGTGCGACGCTCGACACCCAGCTTCTCCATGGTGCCGACAAAGCCGTAACCGGCCGCCGTCACACCAATCGAGCCAACCAGACTCGCCTTGTCGGCATAGATCTGATCCGCCGCACTGGCAATGTAATAAGCACCGGAGGCGCCCAGATCGGAAATCACCGCGTAAAGCTTGATCTCCGGATGCAGACCGCGCAGACGCTTGATCTCGTCATACACATAACCCGATTGCACCGGACTGCCGCCAGGACTGTTGATGCGCAGGATCACGCCTTTGACCTTCTTGTCCTCGAACGCCGCCCGCAGGCTGCCAACAATGTTGTCGGCACTGGCCGGCTCTTTGTCGGCGATCATGCCGGTGACGTCGATCAACGCGGTGTAGTTCGGCCCGCGCGTGGCGCTCTTTTCCATGTCCATCAGCGGCGTGAACAGGATCAGCGCCACAAACAGATAAACAAACGTCAGCAGCTTGAAGAAAATCCCCCAACGCCGCGAACGACGCTGTTCCTGAACACCAGCCAGCAGAGTCTTTTCCAACAGCTTCCAGCTTTTTTCGTCACCGCCGTCGGCACTTGCCTTGGCCGGTGCTTTCCATTCGTCGGTCATGCCATCCACCCCAGCAAAAACGTATTAAGCCTGCTTCCCCAGCCAGGCATGCAATTCGGAAAAACGGTCGATCGACAGACGTGGCTCGAATTGTTGCAGCGATTCGATCGATTGCGCGCCATAACTGACCGCCACCGAATCCATCCCCGCATTACGCGCCATCAACAGATCAAAGGACGAATCGCCGACCATCAATGCCTGCTCCGGGCGTACACCACAATGAGCAAGGATCTGCTCCAGCATCAGAGGGTGCGGCTTGCTCGCAGTTTCATCGGCGGCGCGGGTGATATCGAAATAATCTTCCCAGCCATTGGCCTTGAGCACCCGATCCAGTCCGCGACGATTCTTGCCGGTCGCCACCGCGAGGTGATAACCCTGCTCGCGAAAGGACGCCATCGACTCGACTACGCCCTCGAACAACGGCGAAGGCACAGCTTCTGCGGCGATGTAGTGATCGGCGTAATACTCGCGAAACGCGGTCATTTCGGCATCACTGATCTCGGGATACAGCGTGCGAATCGCCTCGGGCAAGCCCAGACCGATGATGCCTTTGACGGCAAAGTCGTCGCGCAACTCGAAACCGGAGCGCCCGGACGCCGAATGCATGGCTTCGACGATCCGGTGAATGGAGTCAGCCAGCGTGCCGTCCCAATCGAAAATCAGCAGTTTGTAATCAGATGGGCGCACTCAATCGCTCCACGGTCTTGGCCCACATTTCATCGACCGGTGCCTGCAAGGTCAGCTTGCCGCCATCGGGCAGCGGCACGGTCAGCATGTAGGCGTGCAGGAACAGGCGCTTACCGCCCAGATCACGGATTTCCTTGGTGAAATCCTCATCGCCATACTTGCTGTCGCCAGCAATGCAATGACCGGCATGCAAGGTGTGCACGCGAATCTGGTGGGTGCGACCGGTAACCGGTTTAGCCTCGACCATGGTGGCAAAATCACCGAAACGGCGCAGCACCTTGAACATTGTCAGGGCTTCTTTGCCCTCGTCATTGACTTCGACCATGCGCTCGCCGGAACGCAGATTGCTCTTGAGCAATGGCGCGCTGACTTTCTTGATCGAGGTCGCCCAGTTGCCGCGCACCAGCGCCATGTAGCGCTTGTCGACGCCATCGCCGCGCAATTGCTCGTGCAAGTGACGGAGCATGCTGCGTTTTTTGGCGATCATCAGCAGGCCGGAGGTGTCACGGTCGAGACGGTGTACCAGCTCCAGCTCCTTGGCATCGGGACGCAACTGACGAAAGGCTTCGATCACACCGAAATTCAAGCCACTGCCACCGTGAACCGCAATGCCGGCGGGCTTATTGATCACGATCAGGGCTTTGTCTTCGAAGACAATCGAGGCTTCCAGGCGCTGCAACAGACCCTGTGCCAGCGGCACCGGTTCATCGCGCTCAGGCACGCGAACCGGCGGCACGCGCACGATATCACCGGCCTGCAGCTTGTATTCGGGCTTGATCCGACCTTTGTTCACACGCACTTCGCCTTTACGCAAAATGCGGTAAATCAAGGTCTTGGGCACGCCTTTGAGCCGGGCGAGGAGAAAGTTGTCGATTCGTTGGCCGGCATACTCCGGCGAGACTTCAAGCAATTGAACGCCTGGAGTCGAAGGGGCAGTAGTTGTCATGCCGCGGATGATAACAATTTTTATGGAATTGAAGCACTTAATCATTGCTGCTATAGTCGCGAACGCCGCCAAAAGCGGCCTGGACAGAGGAACCACGGTCAAAAACCGGCCCTGACCAACGCAATTCACCAGGACGCGAGGCCGTCCTACGGGGCTTTCGCTACGTAACGGTGGAGTTTGCAGTTGTAACAAGCGCAGGTGACATGAGGCCTGAATTACACCGTCGAGCAGAGTTTTTACTCGCCTGACAGGCACACATTCAAGGCCAGTTCACAAAGTGCAGTCAGCTGCAGATGACCCCGAGCGAATGCTTCGGAAACAACGCCTGAATTAGCCATGATGCGTGACCTCCCCTTTCGGAGCTCACGGTAAATGCCAACCCGCTGCGGATTCTGCGCGCGGCAGCACCCGAATTATCAGGGATACGTGTAGGGTGGAGATGCACAACCGCTGGACTGTGTAGCAATAGGCTTTATCAAGACGCTTCATCTCGTCCACAGCCGCTGGTTGATTCCTCCTCCTGACTGAGTGCTTAAGTAGCCACAGCAAGCAGGACGCGTACGTCGCTATATCGGCCCAATTGGCCGCATATCGCTGGACACGGGAATGGCCAACCACTCCCGACGCACCTGACACCGACCGTGAGAAGTCGTGTGTGCCGAACGCCGTTTCCGGCAGCCCGGAAACCGACGGTACTACATGAAAAGAATGCTGATTAACGCAACTCAACCCGAAGAGTTGCGTGTTGCACTGGTAGATGGCCAACGCCTCTACGACCTGGACATCGAATCCGGTGCACGCGAGCAGAAGAAGGCCAACATCTATAAAGGCCGCATCACTCGCATCGAACCAAGCCTTGAGGCTGCCTTTGTCGATTTCGGCTCCGAGCGCCACGGCTTCCTGCCACTCAAAGAAATCTCCCGCGAATACTTCAAGAAAGCCCCTGAAGGCCGCGTCAATATCAAGGACGTCCTGAGCGAAGGCCAGGAAGTCATCGTTCAGGTCGAAAAAGAAGAACGTGGCAACAAGGGCGCAGCCCTGACCACCTTCATCAGCCTGGCCGGTCGTTACCTCGTGCTGATGCCGAACAACCCGCGTGCCGGCGGTATCTCCCGTCGCATCGAAGGCGAAGAGCGCAACGAACTGCGTGAAGCGCTGAACGGTCTGGTCGCACCAGCCGACATGGGTCTGATCGTGCGCACTGCCGGCCTTGGCCGCAGCAGCGAAGAAATGCAGTGGGACCTCGACTACCTGCTGCAACTGTGGACCGCCATCAAAGAAGCCTCGCTGGATCGCTCCGCGCCATTCCTGATCTACCAGGAAAGCAACGTGATCATCCGCGCCATCCGCGATTACCTGCGCCAGGACATCGGCGAAGTGCTGATCGACAGCGTTGAAGCCCAGGACGAAGCCCTGACCTTCATCCGCCAGGTGATGCCGCAGTACGCCAGCAAGATCAAGCTGTACGAAGACAGCGTACCGCTGTTCAACCGTTTCCAGATCGAAAGCCAGATCGAGACCGCTTTCCAGCGCGTCGTTGAACTGCCTTCCGGTGGTTCCATCGTTATCGATCCGACCGAAGCCCTGGTGTCGATCGACATCAACTCGGCGCGCGCCACCAAAGGCAGCGACATCGAAGAAACCGCTCTGCAGACCAACCTTGAAGCTGCCGAAGAAATCGCCCGTCAGTTGCGCCTGCGCGACATCGGCGGCCTGATCGTCATCGACTTCATTGACATGACCCCTGCCAAGAACCAGCGCGCCGTGGAAGAAAAAGTCCGCGAATGCCTGGAAGCCGACCGCGCTCGCGTGCAGATCGGCCGCATCTCGCGCTTCGGCCTGCTGGAAATGTCCCGTCAGCGCCTGCGTCCATCGCTGGGCGAAAGCAGCGGCATCGTTTGCCCGCGTTGCAACGGCACCGGCATCATCCGTGACGTTGAATCGCTGTCGCTGGCGATCCTGCGCCTGATCGAAGAAGAAGCCCTGAAAGACCGCACCGCCGAAGTGCGCGCCCAGGTGCCGATCCCGGTCGCTGCGTTCCTGCTCAACGAAAAACGCAACTCGATCACCAAGATCGAACTGCGCACCCGTGCCCGCATCATCATTCTGCCGAACGACCACCTCGAAACCCCGCATTTCGAAGTTCAGCGTCTGCGTGACGACAGCCCGGAAGCCGCGACCAACCAGTCCAGCTACGAAATCGCTGCTGCCGCTGCCGAAGTCGAAGAAGTCCAGCCAGCCGCTGCGACCCGCACCCTGGTTCGCCAGGAAGCCGCGGTCAAGACTGCTCCGGCCCGTGCCAACGCTCCGGTTCCGACCGAAGTCGCCGCCCCGGCCGCTGCTGCACCAGCTCCAGTCGCTGCACCAGAGCCAAGCCTGTTCAAAGGTCTGGTGAAATCGCTGGTCAGCCTGTTCGCCACCAAAGAAGAGCCAGCCGCTCCGGTTGTGGTTGAAAAACCAGCCGCCGAACGTCCGGCCCGCAACGAAGAGCGTCGCAACGGTCGTCAGCAGAGCCGCAACCGTAATGGTCGCCGCGATGAAGAACGCAAGCCACGCGAAGAACGTGCTCCACGTGAAGAACGTGCGCCACGCGAGCCGCGCGAAGAGCGCGCGCCACGTGAAGCCCGTGAAGTCCGCGAACCACGTGAAGCTCGTACCGAAGCGCCAGTTGCCCGCGAAGAACGTGCACCACGCGCTCCGCGTGAAGAACGTGCACCACGTGCGCCGCGCGAAGACCGCAAGCCACGCGGCGAGCGTGAAGAGCGTGTGCGTGAACTGCGCGAGCCACTGGACGCCGTTCCAGCCGCTGTAGCTGACGTTGCCGTTACCGCTGAAGAACGCCCGACCCGTCAGCCACGTGAAGAACGCGCACCGCGTCCGCCACGTGAAGAGCGTCAACCGCGTGCCGAACAGGCCGCTGCTGCCGTCGCTGAAGAAGAAGTGAACACCAACGAAGAGCAACTGCCGGAAGACGGTTCGGAGAACGCCGAAGGCGATCGCCCACGTCGTCGTTCGCGCGGTCAGCGTCGTCGCAGCAACCGTCGTGAGCGTCAGCGTGATGCCAACGGCAACGTGATCGAAGGTTCGGAAGAATCCGAAGCCGGCGAAAACGCTGAAGCGCCAAGCACTGCCGATCTGGCTGCTGGCCTGGCTGTGACCGCCGCTGTTGCCAGCACCGTGATCAGTGCACCGGCTGAAGCTCAAGCCCACGAGCAAGCTGAACGCGCCACCGCGGCTGTTCAGGAAACCGCTCCAGTGGAAGCGCCGGTTGTTGAAGCGACTACTCCAGTAGAAGTGGTTGCTGCTCCGGAAGTCGAAGTGGCTCCAGTTCAAGAGACCCTGCCTCAGGTAGAGCCAGCGCCAGTTGTGGCTGCGGAGCCGGTGGTTGAAACCGTCGCAGAAACCGTAACCGAAACCGTGCGTGAAGTTCGCGAAGAGCAGACTGCCTTCAACTGGGTTGCCGAACCGACTGTTGCTGAAACCCCAGCGCCAGTGGTGGAAGCACCGGTTGTTGAAGCGCCAGTGTTTGAAACCCCGGTGTTTGAAGAACGTAAGGCTGCCGAACCAGCACCTGTCGTTGAAGCAGCGGTTGTCGAAGCACCCGTGGTGACCGAAGCGCCAGCCCCGGTGGTTGAAGCTCCAGCACCGGTCAGCGCTCTGACGCCAAGCGGCCGCGCGCCAAACGACCCACGTGAAGTGCGTCGTCGCAAGCGTGAAGAAGAGCGTCTGCAGAAGGAAGCCGAATTGGCTGCCGCTGCTGCGCCAGTCGCTGCCGAGCCAGCCGTGGTTGCTGAAGTGGTCGAGGCAGCGCCTGCCCCGGTGACTGAAGAAGCTGTGGTTGAGTCGGTGATTGCTGAAGCACCACGCTCCGTTCAGGACGCGGTCGAGCAGCACCAAGAGGCCGAGGAAAAAGAACACGAGCCTAAACCACTCGTGTAATTTCCAAAGCCAATAAAAAGCCCCGCCCGATTATTCAGGCGGGGCTTTTTTATGCCTCGATTTTTTGTGCTGGACTCTAGATCACCCCCCTCACCCCAGCCCTCTCCCCAGGGGGCGAGGGGGAAAGGGAGCCGATCTCCGTGTGTTTCAAGGCCGGAGTTCGACTCGAAGTTTCAGGTCGGTGTACCTCGAAAGAACACCTCGGTCAGTCCCCTCTCCCTCTGGGAGAGCGTTAGGGTGAGGGGCTCTCAGGAATTTACGCAGCTCTCAAGACGAAGTAAAAACCAAAGCCTCCGGCACATCGATATCCCACAACACCCCAGGATCATCCACCGTCACCTCAACCACCCTGCCCTGTTTGAACAATGGTCTGGCCCCTCGATCGCCACTCAACGCCTGCAACCCCGCACTAAACGACCGCCCAAACCCCACAGGATGACCAAACTCTCCTTCCTGCACCGGCACGCTCACTGCATCATCGGCAATGGCCGCGACCACCCGCTCAATACTCGACGGCAAGATAAACGGCATATCACCCAGCACAATCAACCAGCCATCTGCCTCAGGGCATGCCGCGACGCCAGCGGCAATGCTGTCACCCATCCCGGTCGATTCAATCGAGACCACGTCACAGCCATAGGCCTGCGCCATGCGCATCGCTTGCGGCCGCGCTTCAGTCGTCACCAGCACACGCTTGTCGAGACTGACCGGCAGATTCAACAGCACCTGCTCAATCACCGAACGCACCGCACCATCACGTCCGGTGCAGTCCGCCAGCAACTTGTCCTTATCAGCACCTGCCACCTGGCGAAAACGACTGCCCTCACCCGCCGCCAGCACAATCACTGCAATGGATCGACTCATGCGTCCTCCAAAGTTTTCTTCTGCTTCAACTCGACGCCGTTCTTGATCGCGACGATTTCCGCCAACAGGGACAAAGCAATTTCCGCTGGCGAATGACTGCCGATGTGCAAACCGATCGGCCCGTGCAGCCGATCGATCGCCTGCACCGACAAGCCTAGCTGAGCCAGATTCTCCCGACGCTTCCGGCTGTTAACCCGAGAGCCGAGAGCGCCGACATAGAAGGCCGGAGAATCCAGCGCCGTGAGCAGCGCCATGTCGTCCAGACGCGGATCATGGGTCAACGCGACAATCGCCGTACGTTCGTCGGTCTGGATACTCAACACCGCCTCATCCGGCATGCCCGAGACGAAACGCCCGTGATGCTCTTCCCAGCCGTAGACGAATTCGCTGCGCGGATCGCAGATCAGTACTTCGAAATCCAGCAGGCGCGCCATATCCGCCACGTAGCGCGACAACTGCCCGGCGCCGATCAACAATAGACGCCAACGCGGGCCGTAGATTGCGCGCAGGGTTTTGCTATCGAACGCCAGCGAGTCGGACTTGCTGGCCGGCGACAGAAGCACTTCACCGGTTTCAATGTTCAACTCACGGGCAACGATCTCGTGTGCTTCGCACCGCGCGAGCAACTCGGCAACCCACGCGGGATCGCCGATCCGTTCTTCAGTCAGGCGCAACGTGCCGCCACAAGGCAAGCCAAAGCGCGCCGCCTCCTCGCGTGTAACGCCATAGGTAATCAACTGCACCGGCGGCCCATCGGTGGCGATGCGGCCGTCGTGCAGGCGGGCGATCAAATCATCCTCGACGCACCCGCCCGACACCGAACCGATCACCACGCCATCCTCACGCAAGGCGAGCATGGCACCGGGCGCCCGGGGCGCCGTGCCCCAGGTCTGCACCACGCTGAACAGCACCACCCGCTGTCCGGCGCGGCGCCATTCGAGGACGCTGCGCAGGACATTGAGGTCGACGCTGTCCATTACGCCTCTGCCTTCTGCCAGCCCTGCAACTGGTAACGCACCGGCAGATTACGGATGCGCTTGCCAGTAGCGGCAAAGATCGCGTTACACAAGGCCGGAGCAATCGGCGGCACGCCCGGTTCGCCGACACCGCCCAACGGCACGTCGCCCGGCGGCGTCACCAGATGCACGGCAACTTCCTTCGGCGCCAGCGACATGCGCGCCACTTCGTACATGTGGAAGTTGTCCTGCTGGACCTTGCCGTCCTTGAAACTGATTTCACCCAGTACCGCGTTACCCAAGCCCATCACGCAAGCGCCTTCGAATTGCGAGCGGATGCGCTCAGGATTGATCTGCGGCCCGCAGTCCACAGCGATGTCAGCCTTATGCACGATCAGCGTACCGTCGTCCTTGACCTCGACTTCGATCACGGCCGCCACATACGTGACGAAGCTGTAATGCACCGCCAGACCAAGACCCCGGCCCTTGGGCAGTTTGCGCCCCCAACCGGCTGCTTTCGCGGCGGTTTCCAGCACGGTGCGCATGCGCCCGGTATCGATCGGATACCGCTCGGGCGATTCGCCGTAGTTCCACTCTTCGCTCAAGGTGCGCGGGTCGATCTGCCGATCAGCGCCGAGCAGTTTGATCTGGTATTTGAGCGGATCCTCGCCGGCCTTGTGCGCCAGCTCATCGACGAAACTCTGGATGGCAAAACCATGAGGAATGTTCGACACCGAGCGATACCAGCCAACCCGTGTGTGCACGGTCGCCTCGGGGTTTTCCAGGCGTACGTTGGGAATCGCGTAGGCCATGTTGGTGAAACCCATGCCCAGTTCGAAAGCCGCTTCATGGTTCATCCCCGGCGCGAACAGCGCGGTGATGCTCGGCGCCACGGTGCGATGCAACCAGCCGGATGGCATGCCGTCCTTGCCCACGCCAGCCTTCAGATACTCGGCGGACACGGTGTGGAAATACGAGTTGTGGATGTCATCTTCACGCGTCCACTGCACCCGTACGGCTTTGCCGGGGAACTCTTTGGCGAGAATCGCCGCTTCGACGACGAAATCCGGTTTCGACTTGCGACCAAAACCACCGCCAAGCAAGGTGACATTGAACGTGACATTGTCGAACGGCAGTCCAAGACGCTCGGCAATGCGCTCACGAGTGACTTGCGGCGCCTGACTCGGTGCCCACGCTTCGCAAACGCCGTCCTTGTAGCGAGCGATGGCAACCATTGGCTCCATCGGTGCCTGGGCCAGATGCGGCAGGTAGTAGGATGCTTCAAGCGTACTCGCAGCACCACTCAGGGCCTTGTCTATATCGCCGGTGTTGCGCACCACTTTGCCGGGTTTCAGCGAGGCGGCTTCAAGCTCTTTGCGATAGGCGATCGAGTCATAACTGGCGTTCGGGCCGTCATCCCATTCGATTTTCAACGCTTCACGGCCCTTGATCGCGGCCCAGGTATTGCTGGCGACCACGGCCACACCACCCAGTGGCTGAAACTCGGAAGGCAGCGGACGGCTTTCGATCTGCAGCACTTTGAGCACACCGGGGACTTTCAGCGCAGCGCTGTCATCCAGCGATTTGACCTTGCCGCCGTACACCGCCGGACGGGCGATAGTTGCGTACAACATGCCGTCGAAATGCACATCGGCGCCGTACACCGCACGACCGTTGACGATGTCTGCGCCATCGATGGCTTTCGTACCTTCCTTGCCGATGTAGCGAAACTCCGACGGCTGCTTGAGGCGCAGGCTGTCACGCGTCGGTACCGGCAACGCACTGGCTGCGGCGGCCAGTTCGCCATAGCCCAGCTCACGGCCAGACGGTTTGTGAATGACTTTGTGCAGTTGCGCGTGGCATTCACCGACCGGCACTTTCCACTGCGCAGCGGCGGCCTGTTCAAGCATGGTTCGCGCCGCCGCACCGCAACGCCGCATTGGTTCATACCAATGGCGCATGCTGCGCGAACCGTCGGTGTCCTGGTTGCCGAAGCGCACTTCATCACCCGGCGCCTGCTGCACTTTGACGCGCGCCCAATCGGCTTCCAGTTCATCAGCAACAACCATGGTCAGACTGGTGCGCACGCCCTGGCCCATCTCGGAACGGTTACACACCACAGTGACCGTGCCGTCAGCGGCAATGCTGACGTAGACCTTCGGATCGTCGATCCAGCCATTGGGCATGCCATCGGCGCCGAATTGCTTCGGTTTGTCTTCAGCCAACGCATCCTGCCAACCCCAACTGGCGGCCAACACCAGCGCGCCGGTGGCGCCGACGCCTTTGAGGAAACCGCGACGGCTGAGATTGCTCAGGGCGAAATCATTCGGAAGGCGACTCATGCCTTGGCCTCCTTCAAGTGAGTGGAAGCCTGGCGGATCGCGGTCTTGATCCGGTTGTAGGTGCCGCAGCGGCAAATGTTACCGACCATGGCTTCTTCGATCTGCTCGTCGCTCGGGTTCGGGTTGGTCTTGAGCAACGCGGTAGCCGACATGATCTGCCCGCCCTGACAGAATCCGCATTGCGCTACAGCGGTGTCGAGCCAGACTTGCTGTACCACCTGCCCCACAGGGTCGGCGTGCAGGTTGTCGATGGTGGTGACGTTCTGGCCGACCACCGAACCGATCGGCGTGATGCAACTGCGCGCCGGCAAGCCGTCGATATGAATGGTGCAGGCGCCGCACAACCCCATGCCGCAGCCGAACTTGGTGCCGTTATAACCGGCGACATCACGAATCGCCCACAACAGCGGCATGTCTTCGGTGACATCGAGAGGATGGTCTTGACCGTTGAGTTTCAGGGTAATCATGGGCACGCCCGCATATTTGTAGTGGTTATGGGGTCGAGCAATCTGCCGCCGTTGAATCGGCGGTGGTTCACGCAGATCGACTCAGGCTAATCAGGCTCTCTTGTGCCGACGCGAACGTCTGCACCGGGCCTTTGGTGGAGCAAATGACGGTTATCGTTAGCTCGCTAAGTTAACCCAGCGTTAACAAAAAAGCCCTGCACTTTTTATCAGTGCAGGGCTTTGGATGGCGCTTTGAAAGCGTAGCCTCAATAGCGATTAGGCTCCATCTCCAGGTCGACATTGAAACGTTCGGCAATGTCTTTCTGGATGCGTTGCGCCAGATCGAGCAGTTGCAGCCCGGTTGCCGCGCCGTAGTTGACCAGCACCAGCGCTTGAAATTTATGCACGCCGGCATCGGCTTCACGGAAACCTTTCCAGCCGGCACGCTCGATCAGCCAGCCTGCCGCGAGCTTCATTTGTCCGTTCGGCTGCGCGTAGGCGACCACATCCGGATGCTGTTCCTTGATCTTCGCGACGATGGCCGCCGACACCAGCGGATTCTTGAAGAAGCTGCCGGCATTTCCGAGCACCGCCGGATCCGGCAGTTTTTCGCTGCGGATACTGCAAATCGCACGGCTGACGTCGGTAGGCGTCGGCTGCTCGATGCCCTGCTCGGTCAGGCGCTGACGCACCGGGCCGTATTCCAGATGCAAATGCGCAATGCGGTCGAGTGCAAAGCGCACGCGCAGAATCAGCCAACGCCCCGGCTGCTGCTTGAACAAGCTGTCGCGGTAGGCGAAGTTGCATTCTTCGAGGGTGAAATCGCGCAGCTCGCCGGTCTGGCGATCCAGCGCGGTGAGGCCGGCAAACACATCCTTGATCTCGACGCCGTAGGCACCGATGTTCTGCATCGGCGCAGCGCCAACCGTACCGGGAATAAGGCTGAGGTTTTCCAGCCCGGAGAATCCTTGCGCCAACGTGTGCTGCACAAACGGATGCCACGGCTCGCCCGCTTCCGCCTCGATCACCACACGGTTGCCGTCATCGCTGATCACGCGGATCCCGCGTGTCGCCATGCGCAGCACCAGCGCGGCAATGTCGGCGGTCAGCAGCAAGTTGCTGCCGCCGCCAATCACCAGCAACGGCATATCGTGCGCGGTGGCGTAGGCCAGCGCTTCACGGACATCGGCATCGCTGTGGGCTTCGGCGAACAGTTGCGCGCGCACATCCACGCCAAAACTGTTGAACGGTTTCAGGGAAACCTGCGGTTGCACCTGCAAACTCATAACCGGCCCTTCACTTCGATCAACAATTGGTCACAGGCTGCTTCGATCAGATCCAGCACTTGCTCGAAACCCTGATCGCCGTCGTAATACGGATCCGGCACTTCATCTACCACCCCGGCATAACGGCGCAAAAACAGGTCCAGCTCGGCTTTGCCGGTGGACGGCTGCAACGCCTTGAGGTTGCGCAGGTTGCTGTTGTCCATGGCCAGGATCAGGTCGTAACTGGCGAAATCGGCACGGCTGACCTGCTGCGCGCGTTGGGCCGACAGGTCATAGCCACGCACTTTGGCGGCGGCCTGGCTGCGCTTGTCCGGCGGGTTGCCGACGTGCCAGTCACCGGTGCCGGCGGAGGCCACTTCGACCTGATCCGCCAGCCCTGCTTCACGCAGTTTGTGGCGCAGTACGCCTTCGGCCGTGGGCGAACGGCAAATGTTGCCCAGGCACACAAACAGAACGCGCATCAGGCCTCCAGCAGGCGACGAACGCGCTCGAGGTCTTCGGCCGTGTCAACGCCAGTCGGCGGTGCGATCAGCGCGTCGGCGACATGAATCCGCACACCGTGCCACAGGGCACGCAGTTGCTCGAGGGATTCAGTGTTTTCCAGCCAGCATGGGCCCCAGCTCACAAAGTCCTGGAGGAAACCGGCGCGGTAGGCATAAATGCCTATGTGACGACGGTACGGCACGCCTTCGGGCAATTGCTCGCGACTCTTGGCAAACGCATCGCGCGCCCATGGCAAAGTCGCGCGGCTGAAGGTCAGCGCCAAACCGTTGAGATCACTGACGACTTTGACCACGTTCGGATTGAACAGGGTTTCCACGTCCTCGATCGGCTCGGCCAGCGTGGCCATGCGCGCTTCGGTGTGGGCAGCCAGATTGGCGGCGACCTGATCGATCACGCTCGGCGGAATCAGCGGCTCGTCACCCTGCACGTTGACCACGATCGCGTCGGGTTCAAGACCCAGTTTCGCCGCGACTTCGGCCAGACGATCGGTGCCGGAATTGTGGTCTTCACGGGTCAGCACCACTTCGGCACCAAAAGCCTTGCAGGCCTCGACGATGCGCGCATCGTCAGTCGCGACGACCACACGGCTGGCGCTGCTTTTGCTCGCCTGTTCCCAGACGTGCTGGATCATCGGCTTGCCGGCGATGTCGAGCAGCGGTTTGCCGGGCAGGCGGGTCGAGGCGAAACGCGACGGGATGACAACGGTGAAGGCAGTGGTCATTTATCCAGACGCTCGTCGGTGGTCAGGGTGCGGGCTTCGCTTTCGAGCATGACCGGGATGCCATCGCGGATCGGGTACGCCAGACCGGCGCCCTTGCTGATCAGTTCGGTCTTGTCGGCGCTGAGCTTGAGCGGGCCTTTGCAGATCGGGCACGCGAGGATATCGAGCAATTTGGTGTCCATGAACATTCCCTGAGTAAAGAGTTAAGGCAAAAGACGATCCGGCAACAGGCGCATCAGCTGCGTTTCGAACCAGGCCACAAAGGCCGGCGACGGCAGCGCATCGACCGCCAGATACCACCAGTCGTCAGCCGCAAAGGCACGGCACTTCACCGCGTCCTTTTCGGTCATCACCAACGGCAATGACGGTGTGAAATTCAACGCCTGCACGCTGTATTCGGCGTGGTCGGCAAACGCATGGGGGACTGCTCGCCAGTCTAGCGCTTCGAGGGTATTGAAGAAACGTTGCGGATTGCCGATCCCGGCGACCGCGTGCACGGCCTGGCCGGGCGAAAAATGATCGAGCGACTTGCGCTCGCCGCTGCGCAGATTGACCAGCGCGGTCGGTTGCAGACGGAAAGCGAAACCGTCATCGCGATCCTCGGTGGCACCATTGAACAGCACGCCGTCGACACTTTGCAGGCGCTCGATCGGCTCACGCAACGGCCCTGCCGGCAAGCAGCGTTTGTTGCCCAAACCACGGGAGGCGTCGATCAGCACCAGCTCCAGATCCCGCGCCAGACGATAATGCTGCATACCGTCATCAGAGAGGATCAGGTCCAGCGGTTCACTGGCGAGCAAGGCTTTGACCGCTGCGCTGCGATCGGGGTCGATCATCAGCGGCACGCCGGTGCGCTGGACGATCAGCAACGGTTCGTCACCGGCAATGTCAGCGGTTTGCTCGGCCGCAACGCGCCACGGCAGTTGCGGCGGTTTGGCGCCGTAACCACGACTGACCACGCCGACGCGCAAACCGCTGCGTCGGCAATGTTCGATCAACCAGAGAATCATCGGCGTCTTGCCGGTGCCACCGACGGTGATGTTGCCGACCACGATTAACGGCACCGATGGCTGGTAGATCTGACCTTCACCGGCAAGAAAGCGCTGGCGCTTACCCACCACCACGCGGCGATAGAGCATTTCCAGCGGCCGCAGCAGCGTCAGGGCCGGGTGCCCCTGATACCACGCGGCGAGCAAGCGATCGGACAGGCTCATCAGGATTTGGGCGCCGCCTCGACCGTGGTCATGCGCAGATGGCTGAAACCGAGCTTGCCGGCCGCATCCATGGCGGTGATCACGGATTGATGCTGAGTCTTGCCATCGGCACTGATCGACAACGGCATGTTGGTGTCGCCGTTGGATTCTTTCTGCATGGCTTCCATCAGGGTCGCCAGGTCGTTCTTCGGCAGAATCTTGTTGTTCACCGAAAACACGCCTTCGGCGCTGATGGCCACGTCGATCTGCTTGACTTGCTGGTCTTCGGCCGGGGAGCCGCTGACCGCTTCCGGCAGGTCAACACGCAACTGGGTTTCGCGAGTGAACGTGGTGGTCACGACGAAAAACAGCAGCAGAATGAACACCACGTCGATCAGCGACGCGAGGTTGATGTCGATGGTTTCCCGAGGCTTGCGACGGAATTTCACGCGCGGCCCTCGGCCAGGTCGACGTCACGATCGCCCTGCACCACTTCAACCAGCTTGATCGCTTCCTGCTCCATGCCCACCACCAATTCATCGATGCGGCGTTGCAGGAAACGGTGGAAGAACACCGCCGGAATACCGACCATCAGGCCCGCAGCGGTGGTGATCAGCGCCTTGGAGATACCGCCTGCCAGCACCGAGGCATTGGTGGTCATGCCGGAGCCGGTGAACGCGCTGAAGATATCGATCATGCCCAGCACGGTGCCAAGCAGACCCAGTAATGGCGCCATGGCTGCGATAGTGCCGAGAGCATTGATGTAGCGCTCGAGTTCATGAATGACCCGGGCGGCGGCCTCTTCGATGCACTCTTTCATGATCTCGCGACCATGTTTGGAGTTGGCCAGGCCCGCCGCGAGGATTTCCCCCAGCGGCGAATTGGCGCGCAATTCCTTGAGTTTTTCTTTATTGAGCTGCTTGTCCTTGATCCAGACCCAGACCTGGCCCAGCAGATGCTCGGGGGTAACGCGACTGGCGCGCAGGGTCCACAGGCGCTCGGCGACGATCGCCATGGCCGCGATGGAGCTCAGAATGATCGGCAACATCATCCAGCCGCCGGATTTGACCAATTCCCACACAGTGACAGTCCCCTCGAAAAAGTGCGCCACTTTACCATACCGATCCACGATTAAGACCCGCCACCCCGACGACCGTGACGCCCCATTTACCTACGTCCCGATCAGCGGGCCAGTGCGGGCGGATCACGCCAGAAACGCCGCTGATGACGCATCGTGCGTGGCGCCCTGAAGGTGCCCAGTTGCAGATGAATGGCGCCCTGCTCGGCGCTGTCGTAAATATTCAGGCCCAGTTTGCGATAACGCGCCAGCACGGTCGGGTGTGGATGGCCAAATGAGTTGCCATGACCTCGAGAGATCAGCACGGACTCGGGTTTCAAGACGTTGAGCAGCGCCATTGACGATGAACTGCGGCTGCCATGATGGGGCGATTGCAGCCATTGCGTCGGCACGGCCAGTGGACCGTCGAGCAGCACGCGCTCGGCATGGCTGTCGATGTCGCCGGTCAACAGCAGGCGCTCGCCATTGGCCTCGATCTGCAATACACAGGAACGCTGATTGCTGTCGTCAGCGTCCGCCCACTGCCAGAGTTGAAAACGCACGCCTTCCCATTGCCATTGCTGGCCACTTGCACAGGCTTCGGCGTTCAATTGCGCGGGCAGCCCCGCCGGGTCACCGCTGATTACCTGATCGACGGTCAAACCCCGGCTGATCGCCAAAGCGCCGCCGGCGTGATCGGCGTCGGCATGGCTGAGCAGCATCAAATCGAGTTTTTCCACGCTCAGTTTGCGCAATGAAGGCAGCACCACACGCTCGCCGAGGTCGAACTCACCAAAGCGCGGCCCCGCATCGTAGAGCAACGCGTGATGGCGGGTCCGGATCAGGATGGCCAAGCCTTGGCCGACATCGAGCTGCCAGATATCAGCCAATCCTTCATCTATCTGATCGCGTGGCGGCACGACCAGCAGCAACAACAACGGCCAGCCCAGTGGACGCAGCGGCACGCCGCGCGGCAACAGTAATAACCCGGCGCCGAGGCTGCCAATGGCCCAGACCCAAGCGGGTATCGAGGGTGCGATCCACGCCGGCCAATGCCCGGCAATCGTCGCCAGCGCGTGAAACAACCCATCGATCAAACCGCCGGCAAGCCACAGCAGGCCGGCGCCGACAAAAGGAACAGGCAGCAACACGGTTCCAAGCAGCGCCGGCGGTAACACCGCAAGACTGACCCAAGGCACCGCAAGCAAATTGGCCAGCGGCCCGCTGAGGCTGATCGGCAGGTTCAGCGCCAGCAACACCGGACATAAGCCGATCGCTATCAACCACTGCGCCCGCGTCCAGGTCTGCCACCAGCGCCACGCGCCCAAGCGGCCGCCAAAGGTAAAGATCAGCACCGCTACCGCCGCAAACGAGAGCCACAGACCCGGACGCAAACTGGCGAGCGGGTCCAGCAACAGCACAGCGTTGAACGCCAGCAACAACGGCCACCCTGCGCCAAGATGACGAAAGCGCAGGCGCCACAACAGCACCAGTCCGACCATCACGCAGGCGCGCTGCACCGGCACGTCGAACCCGGCAAGCAGGCCATAACCGAGTGCTGCCGCGAACCCCATACCACAGGCCCACGGCAGCCACGGCCAGCGCAGCGGCCACAGGCCATATCGCGCCATGCCGGCGACCAGCCCATACATCAGCGCCGCCAGCAAACCGATGTGCTGACCGGAAATCACCAGCAAGTGCACGGTGCCGGTGTCCTGCAGAGTCTGCCAGTCCTCGCGACTGAGCCCCGAGCCGTCACCCAGCACTAACGCCGCCAATGCGCCGTTTCGCCCCTGCGCATCCACACTCAGCAAACGCTGGCGAATACTGTCACGCCAGGCCCAACGCGCTTCGCTCAAGCGCTGGCCGTCCTTGATCGTGCCGGTGGCGCCAATACGTTGCGCCAGCAGCCAGGCCTCGTAGTCAAAGGCCTCGGGATTGCGCAATCCACCGGGACGCTTGAGCTTGACCGCCAAACGCCAACGCTCGCCGCTGTTGACCGGCAGCCCGGCGTACCAGGCAAGCCGCATCAGCGATGGCAGTTTTTCATGACGCGAGTGCGCCTCGGCCAATTCGAAGCGCACCACGCCGTCGCTGTTCTGCGGCAAACCGACGACCCACCCTTCAACCCACCGGGTTTCGCCATCCAGCCCGGCCGGCAAACGATCATTCAACGCCCATTGCGCACCGACGCTGGCCCACGTGAAGCCAAACAGCAAAAACGCCAGCGGATAGCTGCGGAACGGCAGCAGCATCAAAGCCACGACCGGCAACAACAGCATCAACCAGACCGGCGGTAATGCCGGCATAAAAACCGCGACCAGCAGACCGACTGCGAGCGCCATCATACCTGTGCGCATAAGCCCGTCCTTGAGAGTCCCGCACTTAGGCATAGCGGTTGTCGGTTACACGCGTCGTCAACAATTGTCACAAAGTCTGAATGGGCGCTTCGTAGAATCCAGACATACTTGCCGCCTTAACCGACCGAGAAGCCTTATGCCCCGGCGCTTATTCAAACGTTATATGCCCGACCCGACGAGCATCAGGGAACACAAATCCTTACGCTTTCTCGGCAAGTTGCTGCATGACCCGAACCTCTGGCACCTCAATCGTCACTCGGTCGCCCGGGCGATGGCGGTTGGCCTGTTCGCCGCGTTCCTGCCGATCCCGGCGCAGATGCTGGTGGCCGCCGCCCTCGCCGTCACGGTGCGCGGCAACATGCCGATTGCGGTCAGCCTGGTCTGGCTGACCAATCCGATCACCATGCCGGCGGTGTTCTTCTGCACCTATCAGGCCGGGGCGTTTTTGATGGATGTGCCCRCCCGACATCTACCGGACGAGCTGACCTGGGAGTGGATCAGCGGCGAGTTGTCGACGTTGTGGCAGCCGTTTCTGCTCGGCTCGGTGGTAGTCGGACTGGTACTCGGCGCCCTCGCCTACTGCATTGTGATGATGTATTGGCGCTGGTGGGTGGCGCGGCAATGGGCGCGGCGCAAGAAGAGTCGCATGCGCTGAACGCAAAACGGCCTCCGCAATGGGAGGCCGTTCTGATTTGTGGCGTCTGCATTCGCGAGCAAGCTCGCTCCCACAGAAGATCTTCAGCACAACATAGATCCAATGTGGGAGCGAGCCTGCTCGCGAAGAAGTCGACGCGGTTCTGGATCAGGTACGCATCCCGCGCCCACTCACCAGCAACCGCGCACATCCGAGATACAGCACAACGGTCGCCACCAGCATGAAGGTGATCGCAATGCCGATCTTGATATCCGACACACCCAGAATGCCGTAACGGAAGGCGTTGACCATGTGCAGCACCGGGTTGGCCAACGACACGGTCTGCCAGAACGGCGGCAGCAAGGTGATCGAGTAAAACACCCCACCCAGGTACGTCAGCGGTGTCAGCACAAAGGTCGGGATGATAGAAATATCATCGAAGTTGCGCGCGAACACCGCGTTGATGAAGCCCAGCAGCGAGAAAATCGTCGCCGTCAGTACCACCACCAAAATGGTCACGCCGAGGTGATGTACCTGCAAATGGGTGAAGAACAGCGACAGAATGGTCACGATCACGCCAACCATCAGACCACGCAACACGCCGCCAATGGTGAAACCGATCAGAATAGTGTGCGGCGACACCGGCGACACCATCAGCTCTTCGATGGAACGCTGGAACTTGCTGCCGAAGAAACTCGAGACCACGTTGCCGTAGGAGTTGGTGATCACCGACATCATGATCAGCCCCGGCACGATGTACTCCATGTAAGTGAAGCCACCCATATCGCCGATCTGCCGACCGATCAGGTTACCGAAGATCACGAAATACAGAACCATGGTGATCGCTGGCGGCAGCAGCGTCTGCGGCCAGATCCGCGTGAAGCGTTTGACCTCGCGGTAAACAATGGTCTGCAGGGCGACGAGGTTGGGACGGAATTCGGAACTCATACCGCCACCTTCGACAGATTCTTCTCCACCAGGGACACGAACAGCTCCTCGAGGCGATTGGTTTTGTTACGCAGGCTCAGCACTTCGATGTTCTGCTGCGCCAACTGGGTGAACAACGCCGTGATGCCCATGGATTTGTCGACCTGAACTTCCAGGGTGTGGCTGTCGATCAATCGCGCCGGATAACCGAGCAATTGCGGCGCGGCGTTCAAGTCGTTTTTCAGGTCCAGCAGGAAGGTCTCCACGTGCAACTGGCCCAGCAACTGTTTCATGCTGGTGTTCTCGACGATGGTGCCGTGGTCGATGATGCCGATGTTGCGGCACAACTGCTCAGCCTCTTCCAGATAGTGCGTGGTGAGGATGATGGTGATGCCTTTCTGGTTCAGTTCGGTGAGGAACGTCCACATTGATCGACGCAGCTCAATGTCGACGCCTGCGGTCGGTTCATCGAGGATCAGCAGACGCGGTTCGTGCACCAGCGCTCGGGCGATCATCAAACGCCGCTTCATGCCCCCGGACAGCGAACGCGACGGCACATCGCGCTTGTCCCACAGGCCCAGTTGGGTGAGGTACTGCTCGGCGCGTTCCTTGGCGATCTTCGCCGGAATGCCGTAGTAACCGGCCTGGGTCACGACGATGTCGAAGGTCTTTTCGAACTGATTGAAGTTGAATTCCTGGGGCACCACGCCAATCGAGCGCTTGAGCTGCGCAGGATTTTTGTCCAGGTCATGGCCGAAGATATTCACCGTGCCGCTGGTCTTGTTCACCAGGGTCGAGAGAATGCCGATGGTCGTGGATTTGCCGGCACCGTTAGGGCCGAGCAAGGCGAAAAAATCACCTTCGGCGACGTCCAGATCGATACCACTCAAGGCCTGGAACCCGTTGCCGTAGGTTTTGGTTAGCTGCCGGATGGACAGAGCGGAACTCATATCGGATTTACGCACCAAGAAGGGAAGAAAGGGATAAATAAGGGCGGGCGGCGAGGGAAACAACCGCAGCACCAGAGCGCAATGGTGCTTGCCGCCGCCGCACAAGTACAGTCAAGTGTGTCGATAGTAAGTATTAAGTCAACGCGGTCATAACCGCTTTCTGGTAAGCCGGACGCTGCTTCAAGCGCTCATACCAGGCTTGCAGATGCGCTTGTGGTGCGCGTTCGATGGGCATCTCGAACCAGGCATAAATGAAACTGCCGAGCGGGATATCGCCCATGCCGATGTCTTGTCCAGAGAGATATGGCTGACTGGCCAAGGCATGATCGGCCATGCTCAGCAACTCATTGCATTCCTTGATCGCGGCGTTGATCGCAGCCCAGTCCT
This sequence comes from Pseudomonas sp. P4_D7, assembly GCF_056401755.1. NCBI lineage: Bacteria > Pseudomonadati > Pseudomonadota > Gammaproteobacteria > Pseudomonadales > Pseudomonadaceae > Pseudomonas > Pseudomonas sp. P4_D7. The sequence goes on from NZ_JBFUIR010000010.1 coordinate 109,666, forward strand.
GCTTGTCCGCCGGCGTGCGCAAGACGCCCCAGAACACCGTGCGGAAGGGACCGGCAAAACTTGAAGTGGTCCAGTCCATCCATTTGTCAGCGATGGCTCGCGCTTGCGGATCCGCCGGATACCAGTGACTGTCGGGCGCATGTCTGGCCAGCAGATAGCGGACGATGGCGTTGGACTCCCACAGCACGAAACCGTCGTCTTCGATCACCGGCACCCGACCGTTCGGGTTCATCGCCCGGTACTCGGGAGTGTCGACTACTCCAAATGCGCCGCCGGCATCGATTGCCTCGTAGGCCAGGCCAAGCTCTTCAGCCGCCCACAATGGCTTCCTGACATTCGATGAGTTTTTCCGTCCCCAGATCTTCAGCATGACCGCCTCTTTTCAAATGAGTGGGCAGGCAGCATACGCCGGATCAGGTACGGCTCAAATCACTCTGCATATCGCCCAGCCGTTGCGGCTGCTGATCAGTGAACAGATGCGGATAGCACTTTTGCAAATGTTCGAAGAAGAACGTTTCCGGGACATCGGCGAATTGGCCGTGATCGACCAGATACTCCATGAGCTGCGCGCCGTCGCGATTGAACGGGTGGAAAACGCTGTCATTGATACCGTCGAACTCCAGCGGCGCAACGTTGAACAATTCGCATAGCTTCTGATTGAACGCCGGTGTGGCTTTGACCCAGCGTCCATTGAGGAACAATTCGGTGTACCCGTGCATGGCGAACATGTCGCTTTTCAGCAACTCAAGCAGACGTGGCGTCGATAAGTGATTTTTTACGTCGGCCAGACCGATACGCGCCGGGATCCCGCAATGCCGCGCACAACCGGCAAGCAGCGTGGCTTTGGGCACGCAATAACTCTCCCCCGTCGTCAGCGCATAGCTGCCGCGCAAGGTCTGCGGATCGCGACTGAAGGTGTAGGGGTTGTAGCGCACCGCCTCACGCACCGCGTAATAAAGATTGATCGCCCGCTCGAGCGGATCGCGGCTGGCACCCCGATGTTGTTCGGCGAACTCCACCACTGCCGGGTGGTCACTATCGATGAAGCGGCCGGGACTCAGATACTCGCGCATGACGACAATCTCCTGGGTGAGCCCCGAGTCTAGCGACAGCGTCAGCACAGAGATAACGACGTTTCGGCCAAACTTGGACGCAAAGACGCGGGATCAGCGAACGATTTCCCACACGTGTTGCCCACCGAACCTACGAAAACCATCCGGGGTTTCCCACGATTTCAATCACCTTGGTCTGACCACCCGGTTTTACAGATGCCGTCTAAGCTCTGGAGGGTCGATTTGCCTTGGTTCACGGAGGACTGAATATGCTGTTGTTGTGGATACTGGTTTTGATCGTTGGTGTGGCGTATCTCGCCCACCGGCGTATTTCACCTCTGCCTGCGTTGGGCATCGTGGCCGTCTACCTGCTGGCGATGGGTATTTTCAGTCATGCGCCGGGCTGGTTGTTGCTGGTGTTCTGGGTGCTGCTGGCGGTGGTCGCTGCCTCGCTGCTGCTGCCTGACCTGCGTCGCAAGCATTTCACTGCGCCGTTGTTCAACTGGTTCCAGAAAACCCTGCCACCCATGTCGCAGACCGAACGCGACGCGATCGATGCCGGTACCGTGTGGTGGGATGGCGAGCTGTTCAGCGGACGTCCGGACTGGGACAAATTGCTGTCCTACCCCAAGGTGCAACTGAGCGAAGAGGAACAGGCGTTCATTGACGGCCCGACCGAGGAACTCTGCGCGATGGTCACTGACTGGCAGATCGGCCAGTCGATGGACCTGCCACCCGAAGCCTGGGCGCATATCAAGGAACACGGTTTCTTCGCCCTGATCATCCCGAAAGAATTCGGTGGCAAAGGCTTCTCGGCTTACGCCCACTCACAGGTGGCGATGAAACTCGCTACCCGTAGCGGTGACCTCGCCTCCACCGTGATGGTGCCCAACTCCCTCGGCCCGGCCGAACTGCTGCTGCATTACGGCACCGACGAACAACGCAATCACTACCTGCCACGGCTGGCCCGTGGCGATGACATCCCGTGCTTCGCCCTCACCGGCCCGCTCGCCGGGTCCGATGCCGGTGCGATGCCCGACACCGGGATCATCTGCAAAGGCCAATGGGAAGGTCAGGAAGTCATCGGCCTGCGCTTGAACTGGGAAAAACGCTACATCACCCTCGGTCCGGTCGCGACCCTCCTCGGCCTCGCTTTCAAGGCCTACGACCCGGAGCATCTGCTGGGCGACAAGGAGGACCTTGGCATCAGCCTCGCGTTGATTCCGACCGATACCGCTGGGGTGGAAATTGGTCGTCGTCACCTGCCACTCGGCGCGGCGTTCATGAACGGCCCGAACTCGGGCAAAGACGTGTTTATCCCGCTGGACTTCCTCATCGGCGGTCAGGAGATGCTCGGCAAGGGCTGGATGATGCTGATGAACTGCCTGTCGGTCGGCCGTTCGATCTCGTTGCCGGCAGTCGGCACTGGCGCGGCCAAATTCACCAGCCTGGTCACCGGTCAGTACGCGCAGATTCGTGAGCAATTCAATGTACCGCTGTCGGCTTTCGAAGGTATTCAGGAAGCCATGGCGCGCATCGGCGGCAACGCCTGGATGATGGACGCGGCGCGGATGCTCACTGCCAACGCAGTCGATCTGGGCGAGAAACCGTCGGTGCTCTCGGCGATTCTCAAGTATCACCTCACCGAACGCGGCCGCGAGTGCATCAGCCACGCCATGGATGTGCATGGTGGCAAGGCGATCATCATGGGCCCGAACAACTACCTCGGGCGTAGCTGGAACGGCGCGCCGATCTTCATCACCGTGGAAGGTGCAAACATCCTGTCGCGCAACCTGATGATCTTCGGTCAGGGCGCGATTCGTTGCCATCCATTCGTGCTGAAGGAGATGGCCCTCGCCGGTCGTGAGGACAAGGATCAGGCGCTGAAAGAGTTCGATGGTTTGCTGCTCAAACACATCGGTTTCGCCGTAAGCAATGCGGCCAGTACGCTGGTGTTGAACCTCGGTTTCGGCCACTTCGAACACGCGCCGGGCGACAAGATCAGCCAAGGCTACTTCCGCGCACTCAACCGTCAGGCAGCGGCGTTCGCCATGCTCGCCGACTTCAGCATGATGTTGCTGGGCGGCGAACTGAAACGTCGCGAGCGTCTGTCGGCACGTCTGGGTGATGTGTTGAGCAACCTGTATCTGGCCTCCGCCGCGCTCAAGCGTTATCACGATCTGGATTCGCCAGCGTACATGGAGCCACTGTTCCGTTGGGCGATGGAAGAAAGCCTCGGCCAATCGGAACGGGCGCTGGATGAATTGCTGCGCAACTTCCCGAACAAGGTATTCGGTTGCCTGCTGCGAGCCATCGTGTTCCCGTTCGGTCGTCGTCACAAAGGCCCGTCGGACAAACTCGGTGCCGAAGTGGCAGGCGTGATTGGTCGCGCCAAAGGTGATCCGGCGCTGGAAGAACTGCTTGCCGGTTGCTATCGCCCGCAGTCGGCAGACGATGCCGTCGGCGCGCTGCAACACGCCAGCGATCTGCTCAATGCTGCGCAGCCGTTGCACAAAAAACTGCACACCTCGCTGAAAAGCGGTCAGGTCAAACCGGTCGCAGGTGAGCACGCCATCGATGCGGCGCTGGAAGCCGGGGTGTTGCAACCGGGAGAAGCACAGAGCCTGCGCGATGCCGAAGCCGCACGACGCAAGGTGATCGACGTCGATGACTTCGACAAAGAGGAACTGAAACTGGCAGAGGGCAAAGTCCGCTGATCCTGACAACCATGTCCAAGAGGGCGCGGGAGCTTTATACTCCCGCGCCCGTTTTGCTCTTGAGGACTTATCTCGTGTCCAACGTCGTTGCCGATCATCTTGTTTTGCTCGACCACCTGCGCAGTATCCTGGTCGCCGTAGGTGAGGCCGATCAGGTTCCCGAAGAAAGCCATGCCTTGTTCCTGGAGCGCTTCGACGAACTGCTGGCATCGCTGCCAATCGATCCGATCGAAAGCCAGTACCTGGGCCAGGACATCCTGACTCAAGTGATTAGCCGTTATCCACAAATCGCCCACCTGATCCCGCGCGATCTGTTGTGGTTCTTCGCCGGCGACTGCCTGCATTACTTGTCCGATGAAGAGATCGACCTGTATCAGGCACTGGAAGAACGTCGCTACGAAGCTGAACAGAACGATGAACCGTTCGACTGGAACCAGGAAAAACAACTGCTGGCGATGTCCGCTCAGGACAGCAAGCACTGATATAACAGTGGGTTGAAGATCAAAAGATCGCAGCCTTCGGCAGCTCCTACAGTGGACTCACGCAATCCTCTGTAGGAGCTGCCGAAGGCTGCGATCTTTTGCTTTGCGCTACAACAACCCTTCACTTTCGGGCAATTCATACGCCATCGCCGCGTTGCTCTCCCCCACTGATTTACCCGGTTTGCTCAAGGTCGGCTCTTTCTGCAGGCACTCCACCAGATAGTCGATGAACACCCGCAACTTGGGTGGCAGATAGCGCGTCGGCGAATGCAGCAGCCACAATCCGCCGTGATAGGACGCGAGGAACGTCCAGTCCGGCAACACCTGCACCACCAACTTTTGCTCAAGCGCGTAACGGGCGGTGAAATACGGCAGGCTGCCGATGCCGATGTGCTGCAACACCGCGCCCAGCCGCACACCGGTGTGATTGGCGGCATACCGACCGCGGACACCTACCGTCACCGCCTTACTGCCCTTCTTGAATTTCCAGCGCGCATCACTCGGGGTTTCCCCAAGATAAATACAACTGTGATTGAGCAGATCATGCGGGTGAGTCGGTATGCCGTGCTCGGCCAGGTACTGCGGCGTGGCACAGAGCAAATGGTCGATGGTCAGTAACTGCCTGCCGGCCAGCCCGGCCGGTGGTCGATCGGTGATGCGAATGGCCAGATCGACATGGTCGTCGATCAAATCGACCTGACGATCCTCCAGCAACAACTCGACATCGACCTTGGGATAACGCCGCAGGAACTCGGGCATGTGCGGATGAATCACGAAGCGCCCCACCGCTTTCGGCACGCTGACGCGCACCAGTCCTTCCGCTTCATGGGTGAACTGGCCGCTGATTTCCATCACCGACTTAGCCGCGCTGACCATCTCCTGGCAGCGTTTGAATACCTCCTCGCCGCCGTCACTCAAGCGCAGTTTGCGTGTAGTGCGCTGCAGCAGGCGCGTGGCCAAGGCTTTTTCCAGACGCGAAATACTACGACTCACCGCTGACGGCGATGAACCCAACTGCCGAGCCGCTTCAGAGAAGCTACCGGTCTCGACGACCTTGACGAAAATCGCCATTTCACCAAGCAGCGGTAGCGGCAGATTGATGCTCACAGTGCACAAGTCCTTTGATGTTTGAACGGATTATCACGTTATTGCACGATTCATATAATAAAAAAAGAAACTTTAATAAGGGCATGGAATATGACGCTTCGCCTCTTTTTCCATAGTGATGACCTCAAGGCTAATGTGGAAGTCCTCGACTGCACGCCCCAAGAGAACGAATTCGCCGTGGTCTTGCGCGCCACACTGTTTCATCCGCAAGGCGGCGGACAGCCGTGTGATACCGGTTGGATCGGTGAAAGCCAGGTATTGCGTGTGGTGCAGGAGCCGGACCGGATCATTCATTTTGTCGACCGGCCGGTGGAACTGGGCATGACCTGCATCCGCATCGACGAACAGCGCCGCCACTTCAATACGCGCATGCATTCGGCCGGGCACCTGATCGGGCATTTCGTCCAGGCGCTGGGCTGGATGCCGATCAAAGCCCATCACTGGCCGGATGAAGGCCGAGTGCAATTCAAACCCGGCGACACCGCGCAGGAAGTCGATGCAGAGACCGTTCAACACGGGATCGACCAGTGGATCGAACACGACCTGCCCCGCCTGACCTCGCTACGCGAAGGTGCGCGGGAAATCGGTTTTGGTGAACTGCCCGCCTATGGCTGCGGTGGCACCCACGTACGCAGCCTGAAGGATCTGGGCACAGTCACGATCGCGTCCCTTTCGCAGAAGAAAGGCACGTTGTCCGTCCACTACAACGTGGATTGAGCATTTCGGGCGCTGCTTCACGCAGCGTCCGACGCCGGGGAACCGCATTCGCAGGTTCCGTTGACTATCGATAGATGGACCTAAAAAATGATGCTAGACGTCGAGCGTCTCGATGAGACGTGCATAAAAAAACTGGCCAACGAAGAAGTCCTCGCCATCCGCGTCAAAGGCTTTTTGCCTGAGCCGCTGGCCATTCAGATTGGCGACAAGATTCTCGCTCCAGGCTTCGAGGGTTACATCAACGCACCGAGTATCGGCCGCATCGGCATGGCATTTTACGAGGCGGAAAACCAGCCGCTGCTGATTGAGGACTACTTCGAACGCGCCACCAGCAACATCGCTGAACTGCGCAATCGCTGCGCGCCCTACTCCTCACCGATCGACACCTTGCGCTGCATGCTCGACGAATCCTGGCCGGCCGGCGCGCACCTGGAAAACCTCTACGGCCGGAAAATGTATGTCGGCCTTTCGCGCGTGGTGAAACCCGGCGTGTGCTTCCTCGCCCATCACGACATCTTCGCCAAGGATGCTCCGGACAGCTTCCAGGCCCGCAGTCTGGAAGCGCAGTTCGCCTGCAACGTCTACCTGAACATGCCGACCGAGGGCGGTGCGTTGCAGATATGGGACGACGACATCACCCCGGATCAATTCGACGAGATGCGTGGCGACAGTTATGGCATTGAACCAGCGCTGCTCGGCCCACCTGCGCTCGAAGTCCGACCGCAACCCGGTGATTTCATCATGTTCAACTCGCGGCGCATGCACTCGGTGACTCCGGGCGTGGCCGATCCGCGTTTGAGCCTTTCCTTTTTTGTCGGCTATCGCGGCAATGCTTCACCCCTGACCTATTGGAGCTGAGATGTATTCGAATTATCTGGGCGAGTTTCTGGCGCTGGCAACCATTCACTTTCTGGCTGTGGTTGCTCCCGGCCCGGACTTCGCAGTCACCATTCGCCAAAGCGTACGGTTCGGCCGATTGGTAGGGATCTGCACGGCGCTGGGTATCGGCGCGGGGATTTCCGTGCACGTGCTCTACACGTTGTTGGGTGTCGGGGCATTGATGCACACCACCCCGTGGCTGCTGACTGTCGCCAAGGTGATTGGCGGTGCCTACATCCTGTATCTGGGCGTCAGCCTGCTGCGCAGCAAACCCAAATCGGCCGTTGAAGGTGAAAAAGCTGCGGACGAGCCCGTGGTCGAACAAACGCTGTTCAAAGCTTTCAGCACCGGTTTTCTGACCAATGCAACCAACCCCAAGGCCACGCTGTTTTTCCTGGCCATCTTCACCACGATCATCAGCGCCAGCACGCCCCTGCAGATCCAGGCCTTTTACGGGCTGTGGATGTGCTTTGTGAATGCATTGTGGTTTGTCGTGGTCGCGCTGTTCTTCTCAAGCAATCGGGTTCGCCTGCTGTTCATGCGCATGGGCCATTGGTTCGAGCGCACCATGGGCGTGGTGCTTATTCTGTTTGCTGGCCGACTGATGCTGTCCTGGTAAGCAGATGCAAAACGCAAAAAGGCCCGCCGAATCGCTTCGGCGGGCCTTTTTCTTTATGACAGATGACACAACCACAAATCGCGCGCATACAAAAACGCCGCTCTGTTGAGCGGCGTTTTTGTGAATATGGAGCGGGAAAYGAGACTCGAACTCGCGACCCCGACCTTGGCAAGGTCGTGCTCTACCAACTGAGCTATTCCCGCAA
>NZ_JBFUIR010000011.1:0-115023 GCF_056401755.1 Pseudomonas sp. P4_D7
GCGCCTGCTCGCGATAGCGGTATTCCTGACAACACAGTGCTGAATGAAGGACCGCTATCGCGAGCAGGCTCACTCCTACAGGTTCTCCAGTGCTCTCAAAATCTATGGCGACAGGCGCATTCGGCCACCGTGACCTTATGTGTTAGGCTTTGCCGGTTTGCACGATGGACGGTTATGACCCGGTGTTCCGGCACGGGCGTTCTGATCGATCCATTTGTCCGCCTTCAGGAGTTCTCATGCGTCTGACCCAGATTTTCGCCGCCGCAGCCATTGCGTTGGTCAGTACCTTTGCCGTCGCCGATGACGCGGCCGACAAAGCCATTCGTCAAAGCCTGGAAAAACTCGAACTCGAGGTTCCGGTAGAAAGCATCAGCGCCAGCCCGTTGCCGGGCATGTACGAAGTCAAGCTCAAGGGCAGCCGCGTGCTCTACGCCAGCGCCGATGGTCAGTACATCGTTCAGGGTTACCTGTTCCAGCTCAAGGACGGCAAACCGGTCAACCTGACCGAGAAGACCGAACGCCTGGGCATCTCCAAACTGATCAATGCCATCCCGGTGGCCGAAACCGTGGTCTACCCGGCCGTGGGCGAAACCAAGTCGCACATCACCGTGTTCACCGACACCACCTGCCCGTACTGCCACAAGCTGCACGCCGAAGTGCCGGAGCTGAACAAGCGCGGCATCGAAGTGCGTTACGTTGCGTTCCCGCGCCAGGGTCTGAACTCGCCGGGTGACGAGCAACTGCAAGCCGTGTGGTGCTCGAAAGACAAGAAAGCCGCCATGGACAAAATGGTCGATGGCAAGGAGATCAAGGCCGCCAAGTGCGATAACCCGGTTTCCAAGCAGTTCGCCCTAGGTCAGTCGATCGGCGTGAACGGCACACCGGCCATCGTTTTGGCTGACGGACAAGTGATTCCGGGCTACCAGCCTGCGCCACAAGTCGCCAAACTGGCGCTGGGCGCGAAGTGATTCGCATCGTCACGGTCAGCCGTGACGATCATGGTCCGGCAGCTGCATCGCCGGGCCATCAATAGAGAGCCGCGAGCACGCGGTTGTTTTCCGGCCGACCCCGCGTCGGCCGTTTTATGGGGAGTTCACAGTGAATCCGGTCAAAGTAGGCATCTGTGGGTTAGGGACCGTCGGTGGCGGTACCTTCAACGTACTTCAGCGCAACGCCGAGGAAATTGCTCGTCGTGCCGGGCGTGGAATCGAAGTGGCACAAATTGCCATGCGCACGCCAAAGCCTCAGTTCCAGACGACCGGTATTGCGATTACCAACGATGTCTTCGAAGTGGCCACGAACCCTGAGATCGACATCGTCATAGAGCTGATGGGCGGCTACACCGTTGCCCGCGAGCTGGTACTCAAGGCCATCGAGAATGGCAAGCATGTGGTCACCGCGAACAAGGCTCTGATTGCCGTTCACGGTAATGAAATTTTCGCCAAGGCACGCGAGAAAGGCGTGATCGTGGCATTCGAAGCGGCCGTGGCCGGTGGCATTCCGGTGATCAAGGCGATCCGTGAAGGCTTGTCCGCCAACCGCATCAACTGGGTGGCCGGGATCATCAACGGCACCGGTAACTTCATCCTCACCGAAATGCGCGAGAAGGGCCGTACCTTCGAAGACGTGCTGGCCGAAGCCCAGGCACTGGGTTACGCCGAAGTCGATCCGACCTTCGACGTTGAAGGCATCGACGCCGCGCACAAACTGACGATTCTGGCCTCCATCGCGTTCGGCATTCCGCTGCAATTCGACAAGGCTTACACCGAAGGCATCACCAAACTGACCACCGCCGACGTCAACTACGCCGAAGCGCTGGGCTACCGCATCAAGCACCTCGGCGTGGCGCGCAGCACTGCCGCCGGCATCGAGTTGCGCGTGCACCCGACGCTGATCCCGGCCGATCGCCTGATCGCCAACGTCAACGGCGTGATGAACGCGGTGATGGTCAACGGTGATGCGGCTGGTTCGACGCTGTTCTACGGCGCTGGCGCCGGCATGGAGCCAACCGCCTCGTCGGTAATTGCCGACCTGATCGACGTGGTTCGCGCCATGACTTCCGACCCGGAAAACCGCGTACCGCACCTGGCCTTCCAGCCGGATTCGCTGTCGGCCCATCCGATCCTGCCGATCGAAGCCTGCGAAAGCGCCTACTACCTGCGCATCCAGGCCAAGGACCATCCGGGTGTACTGGCTCAGGTGGCGAGCATCCTCTCGGAGCGCGGCATCAACATCGAGTCGATCATGCAGAAGGAAGTTGAAGAGCAAGACGGTCTGGTGCCGATGATCCTGCTGACCCACCGGGTGGTCGAGCAACGTATCAACGATGCGATCGCCGCCCTCGAAGCCCTGGCCGGCGTGAATGGTCCGGTTGTCCGGATCCGCGTCGAGCACCTGAACTAAGTCGTTGTCCTGCACCCGTCCCGTGCACGGGGCGGGTGTCGTGAACACTCTCCATTGGAGTCAGTCATGCGTTACATCAGTACCCGCGGCCAGGCACCGGCCCTGAATTTCGAAGACGTCCTGCTGGCCGGTCTCGCCACCGACGGCGGTCTGTACGTTCCGGAAAACCTGCCACGTTTCACTCAGGAAGAAATCGCTTCGTGGGCCGGCCTGCCGTATCACGAACTGGCCTTCCGGGTGATGCGTCCGTTCGTTACCGGCAGCATTCCGGATGCCGATTTCAAAAAGATCCTTGAAGAAACCTACGGTGTGTTCGCCCACAGCGCCGTGGCGCCGCTGCGTCAGTTGAACGGCAACGAATGGGTGCTGGAGTTGTTCCACGGCCCGACTTTGGCGTTCAAGGACTTCGCTCTGCAACTGCTCGGTCGTCTGCTCGACTACGTGCTGGAAAAACGCGGTGAGCGCGTGGTCATCGTCGGCGCCACCTCGGGTGACACTGGCTCGGCGGCCATCGAAGGCTGCAAGCACTGCGAAAACGTCGACATCTTCATTCTGCACCCGCACAACCGTGTGTCCGAAGTGCAGCGTCGCCAGATGACCACGATTTTCGGCGAGAACATCCACAACATCGCCATCGAAGGCAACTTCGATGACTGCCAGGAAATGGTCAAGGCGAGCTTCGCCGACCAGAGCTTCCTCAAAGGCACGCGTCTGGTGGCGGTGAACTCGATCAACTGGGCGCGGATCATGGCCCAGATCGTCTACTACTTCCACGCGGCCCTGCAGTTGGGCGGTCCGGCGCGTTCGGTGTCGTTCTCGGTGCCGACCGGCAACTTTGGCGACATCTTCGCCGGTTACCTGGCGCGCAACATGGGCCTGCCGATCAACCAGTTGATCGTCGCCACCAACCGCAACGACATCCTGCACCGCTTCATGAGCGGCAATCAGTACGTCAAGGAAACCCTGCACGCCACGCTGTCGCCGTCGATGGACATCATGGTCTCGTCGAACTTCGAACGCCTGCTGTTCGACCTGCACGGTCGCAACGGCGCGGCCATCGCCGGTCTGATGGACACGTTCAAGCAGGGTGGTGGTTTCAGCGTCGAGCAAGAACGCTGGACCGAAGCCCGCAAGCTGTTCGACTCGCTGGCCGTGGACGACGCGCAAACCTGCGAAACCATCGCCGAAGTTTACGAGCAGACCGGTGAAGTGCTGGATCCGCATACCGCGATCGGCGTCAAGGCCGCGCGCGAATGCCGTCGTAGCCTCGATATCCCGATGGTGATTCTCGGCACCGCACATCCGGTGAAATTCCCGGATGCGGTAGAGAAAGCCGGTGTAGGAAAAGCGCTCGAGCTACCTGCACATCTTTCTGATTTGTTTGAGCGAAACGAGCGTTGCACCGTTTTGCCAAACGAGCTGAAAGCCGTGCAAGCCTTTGTCAGCCAGCATGGCAACCGCGGCAAGCCGCTTTAAGCCGGTAAAAGCTGTCACATTTTGAAGCCCGTCTCCTGACGGGCTTTTTTGTTTCTGCTGCCACACTGTGCGGGTTTTCACCCACGAAGGACGGGTGAGTCGATCACGAAGGAAGTGGCAATGCTGTTTTATAGAGGTTTGAAACCGGCACTGAGTGGGCTGTTCTTGTTCGGATTACTGTCTTTGATGCGCAGCAGCGAGGCGGCGCAACTGGCGCTGCATGACGATGCCGCGACTTCCAGGGTCCAGCCCATCGAACTGGCTGCGCACGAGCGTCAGTGGATTCGAGACAACCCCGAGGTGAAGGTGACGTCGTTGCAGTACCCGTTGTATCTGTTCCAGGATGAGCACGGGCAGTGGAGCGGCTTGAATAATGATGTACTCAAGCGCGTGACGGCGATGACCGGGTTGCGTTTTGTGCATCAGGAGTCGTTTTCCACCGATCACATGCTCGAACGTCTGGAAAGCGGATCGGCGGATATCAGTACGACCCTGGCCATGAGCGAGGAGCGCAAGGCGTTTCTGGATTACAGCCATGCATTTGGTGGTGCGGGCTGGGTGTTTGTCGGCCGCGCTGACGCGCCCCGGCTGGAGGCTTTTGAGCAATTGAGTCAACGGGTGTTGGTGCTGCCGGCCCGGCATGCGCTGGAAGACATGATCCGGCGTGACTTCCCGTCGATCGAGATTCGCTCGGTCAAGACCTACGCTGAGGCGCGAGCACTGGTCGAGAGCGGTGAAGCTTACGCCACCATCGAGAACGAAATCGGCGCTCAGCTGTATCCTTTGGGGTTGCTCAAGGTGGGCGGTCTGGTCGAAGGTAAATGGGAAGCGGATAACCTGGCCGTGCGTAAAGGCATGCCAGTGCTCTTGAGTATTCTCAACAAGGCCCTTGAGGCTTTTCCTGCGGCGGAGTTACGGGCGATCCGCCTGAAATGGCTGGAGGGGGTTGCACCGGTGCCCGTGCCGTCGGTCTGGCAGCAGATGCTCGAATGGGGTTGCTGGGGCATGGGCGGACTCGGCGTGTTTGGCCTGCTTTTCCTGATATGGAATCGGCGACTGACGGCCGTGATCAAACTGCGTCGCGCGGCGGAAAAGGATCTGGGTGATCAACTGGCGTTTCAGCACGCGCTGATCGACTCCATGCCCGACCCGGTGTTCGTCCGTGATCTGCAAGGGCGGCTGATCATGTGCAATCGCAGCTATGAGGAGGCCTTGTCGATTCGACTGGATCAGGTGCTGGGGAAGTTGCTGATCGAGGTTGACGCGCTGCCGCAGGCTACGGCGCTGATGCTGCACGACGAGTTCCTGGTGCAGTTGCGTACCCGCAAGTCGCGCTTCAGCAAGCGCCGATTGCAATTCAAGAGTGGTCCCCGCGAGGTCTATCAGTGGACAGTGCCGTTCTACAGCGCCGACGGCAAACTGCGTGGACTTTTGGGGGGCTGGACGGACATCACCCTGCGTCGTACAGAGAGCGGGTGTCGATGTCTGCAATGAAGATGGGAAATGTCCTATAAGACGCGACTACTTTTCCGATGGGAGGCTTAGGACGGCTGCCCTAGAGTGACAACAACTGCGGTGAGAGTCCGCGATTGTCGCCTCCAGAGGTCGCTTATGCGCTCGCTTAAAGTCCTGATACTTGAACCCAATCCGTTCCAGCTGATGGCATTGCATCAAATGCTCAATGCCATTGGCATCTATGACGTGCTGACGGCGCCGTCGCTGGCCTCTGCGCTGTCTTCGCTGGGTCATCGCGGCGCGGTCGACATCGCCATTTGCGATCCGCAACTCAAGGGGGGCGATGGCCTGGCGCTGATTCATCATCTGGCGACACGGCATGAGGCGCGTGCGTTGATCCTGCTGGGGACGGTCGCACCAAGCCTGCTGAACGATCTAGAGCCTTTGCTGTGTGAACACCGCCTGCGGCTGCTGGGGCGCCTGCAAACCCCGGTGTCGGCGGTGCTGATGCGCGGTTTGCTCGACAGTTACCTGAGCGCCGCTTCGCCAACTCTCCAGGTTTGACGGGGACGGTTATTTTTCTGTCATCTTCGCCGTGCATGCTCTGACAGACCGGTGACTCCAGGAGCGGAGCGATCGGTATGCAGAACTTTCTTCTCGGGCCGGTGGTCATTTATTGTGAACACGCCCCAGGCACACAGTTTTCGGACTATTGAGTGGAGATCGAGATGGAAAGTATCAGTCTATTGCTCGGTGAGGCTCTGAGCCCGTATCAGGTTTCGTTGTCTCCAAACGGTTCCCATGGCGAATGCCTGGTGACTTTGAAGAACAGTCACGGCGCCATTGTGGTGGAACGCGAATTCAATCAGGCACAACTGACTGACAAGCGCCAGTTGACCGATGTCGTTGACGGCTTGCACCGCGACGTTCTGATTGCGGAGGGAAGGCTGGAACCCTGTGTGATCGCGGCATTGCGCAACGCCGCGCTGGATAAACGTGCGGCGCTGTAAAGATGAAATATTTTTTGTGGGAACCTTCCTGCATCCCTGTCAGTCAGACCCGGTAACAGCAGGATCAAGCATTGTGCTCCGGTGCTTGTCGCTTGCTGCTACGGGTCTTTATGTAGGCCACGTTTAACCCCGAGTCGTCTCCCCACTTCTCGGGGTTTCTTTTGTCTGCGATTTGCTCATGGCGCCGCTTGTTGCTCGAAGAACGATCGGGCCTGTTCGAGGTAGTCACTTCGCATCGCGGGGTCCAGCCAGTCGGCGTACAACTGGTTCAGTTGATCGTGGGGAAGGGTGCGCAGCAGTTGGTTTATTTCGCTGATTGCCTGACGGCCCTGGTGTGTGTCGGAGCAGCCGATGTAGCCCGACAGGTATTTACCGGTGCCGCGGATCGGATAAAACAGCAATTCGTCTTCGGCGATTTGCGCCAGATGAGCCTGATAACGAATTTCTGGCCAATAGCCCAGCACCACCTGTAATCGTCCCAGGCGCTGCATCAGCAGCAGATTGTTCAGGGCCTCGTTGCCGTAATGAGGCGTCAGGGCGTCCGTGGGGGCCTGGCGCAGCAAGTCATCGACTATTGCACCGTAACTGCGTTCCGCCACGACACCGATTTTCACTTGGCCATTGGCTAGCAGCGATGCCAGATCGATTTCACCTTCCACGAGAAACGGTGCCAACACTTCGCGATCTTTCTGACGCACCACCAGCCCATTACTGACGGCGCGGAAGGCCGGGATGGAGTACGCGATCCATTGCGCGCGCTCCTTGCTCCAGATCAGCGACGGGTCGCAGGTGAAGGAGGCTTCGTGAAGCATCTGGATGCCTCGGGCTCGATTGACTCGCATCAACTTGTGTTCGTATTGCGGCATGCCGGCAATCAGCATCGGCATGAGGTGATCAATGACACCCTGGCCTTTTTTCGGGCCTTCAAAAATGGTCAGGGGCGGCAGGTCGCGCAGTAACCAGGTCAGCGTCGGTTTCGCCTGCGCGCCGGTCGACAGCATGAGCAAAAACAACAAGCCGAACAACCGCCACGTCCACCAGTGATGGGCACGGTTGGCGTGCGATGTCTGCCGGCGTTTCAGCTTAAATGGCTCCGTCTTCGCGCAACTTGGCGATCTGGCGCTCGTCGTAGCCAAGATCGTGAAGTACCTGCGCATTGTGTTCACCCAATTGCGGTCCGACCCATTCCGAACTGCCGGGTGTCTCTGAGAGTTTCGGCACGATGCCCGGCATCTTGAAATCTTTGCCGCCGGGCAGCTTGGCCTGCAGGAACATCTCTCGGGCCAGGTACTGCGGATCGCTGAACATGTCCTCGGCGCTGAAGATCCGGCTGGCCGGTACTTCGGCCTGATTGAGCAGGTCGAGCACGGATTGCAGCGGCAACGAATTGACCCAGCGATCGATCACGCCGTACAACTCGTCGCGACGATTGTCACGCCCGTCGTTGCTGGCCAGCGTAGGGTCATTGGCCAGGTCTTCACGGCCGATGATCAGCATGAAGCGTTTGAAGATCGCGTCACCATTGGCGCCGATCTGCACGTGTTTGCCATCGGCACTGGTGTGGATAGAGGAGGGTGTGATGCCGGGCATGATGTTGCCGGTGCGCTCGCGGATAAAACCGAACACGTCGAACTCCGGCACCATGCTTTCCATCATCGCGAAAATCGCTTCATACAACGCGACATCGACAACCTGGCCTGTGCCGCCATTGACTTCGCGATGACGCAGCGCCATTAGCGCGCCGATCACGCCCCATAGCGCGGCAATCGAATCGCCGATGGAAATTCCGGTGCGCACCGGTGGGCGGTCCTCGAAACCGGTGATGTAGCGCAAGCCGCCCATGGACTCACCTACCGCACCGAAGCCGGGCTGATCCTTCATCGGCCCGGTCTGGCCAAAACCGGACAGGCGCACCATCACCAGTTTCGGGTTTAACGCGTGCAGGGTTTCCCAACCCAAGCCCAGTTTTTCCAGCACGCCGGGGCGGAAGTTCTCGATGAGGATGTCGGCTTCACTGAGCAGTTTTTTCAGGATCGCCAAGCCGTCAGGGTGTTTGAGGTTCAGCGTCAGCGACTTCTTGTTGCGTGCCTGGACGAACCACCACAACGACGTGCCTTCATACAGTTTTCGCCACTTGCGCAATGGATCCCCGCCGTCGGGCGACTCGATCTTGATTACTTCAGCGCCGAACTCGCCGCAAATACGCGAGGCAAACGGCCCGGCAATCAATGTACCCAATTCAATGACTTTCAGACCCGAGAGCGGTTTGCTAGTGAACGGCATGCGAAATCCTGTAGGACAAGGCTGAGCGGATACAGCGTTTTAACATAGCCGGCTGTCAGACGCCGCAGCTTGATCGCCATCAATTCGATGATTGCCTACCGCATCGGTTAGACTTGCCGACTTTCCTCGTATCAAGAAGCCCGTTCATGGCCCAGCCGTCCACTACCTACAAATTTGAACTGAACCTCACCGACCTCGACCGCAGTGTCTACGAGAGCGTCAAGCAGACCATCGCCCGTCACCCTTCGGAAACCGAAGAGCGTATGACCGTGCGCCTGCTGGCCTATGCCCTCTGGTACAACGAGCAGTTGTCGTTTGGTCGCGGTCTGTCAGACGTGGATGAACCTGCACTGTGGGAAAAGAGCCTGGACGACCGTGTTCTGCACTGGATCGAAGTTGGCCAGCCTGACGCTGATCGCCTGACCTGGTGCTCGCGTCGCACCGAGCGCACCAGCCTGCTGGCCTATGGCAGCCTGCGCGTCTGGGAAACCAAGGTGATCCCGGCGATCAAGAACCTGAAAAACGTCAACATCGCGGCCGTCCCTCAGGAAGTGCTGGAGACGCTGGCCAAGGACATGCCTCGCGTCATCAAGTGGGACGTGATGATCAGCGAAGGCACGATCTTCGTCACTGACGACCGTGGTCAGCACGAAGTCCAGTTGCAATGGCTGCAAGGTGAGCGCGGCTGATCCCGCGTCACCACCGCAATAATCCCACGTAATCAAGAGAAGTCTCTGTCACCCCATGCGTATCGAACCTCGTCAACTGCCTGCCACTCTGCCGTTTCTCGGTGATCTGCCACCCTTGCTGACCCGCTTGTACGCGGCGCGGGGCGTGCAGTCCGAGGCGGAGCTGGACAAGAGCCTGGCGCGGTTGATCCCGTTTCAGCAACTCAAGGGCATCGACGCGGCGGTGGACTTGCTGGTGACAGCGCTGGAGCAACGCCAGCGCATCCTCATCGTCGGCGACTTCGACGCGGACGGGGCGACCGCCAGTACCGTCGGCATGCTTGGTTTGCGCTTGCTCGGTGCGGCGCATGTCGACTATCTGGTGCCGAACCGCTTCGAATATGGCTACGGCCTGACCCCGGAAATCGTCGAGGTCGCACTGACCCGCGAACCGCAATTGCTGATCACCGTCGACAACGGCATCTCCAGCGTCGAAGGCGTGGCCGCTGCCAAAAAGGCCGGCCTCAAAGTACTGATCACCGACCACCACTTGCCTGGCGATGAACTGCCGCTGGCCGATGCGCTGGTCAACCCGAACCAGCCCGGCTGCGAATTCCCGAGCAAGGCACTGGCCGGCGTCGGGGTGATTTTCTATGTGTTGATGGCGTTGCGTGCACGTTTGCGCAGTCTCGGCTGGTACGAGAACAAGCCGCAGCCGAACATCGGTGAACTGCTCGACCTGGTGGCGCTGGGCAGCGTTGCCGATGTGGTGCCGCTGGACGCCAACAACCGGATTCTGGTGCATCAAGGTCTCGAGCGGATTCGCGCCGGGCGCGCACGGCCGGGGATCAAAGCGATCCTTGAAGTGGCCAAGCGAGACGCTGCGCGCATTACCTCCACCGATCTTGGCTTTATTGTCGGCCCGCGCCTGAATGCTGCCGGACGTCTGGATGACATGAGCCTGGGCATCGAATGCCTGCTCACTGCCGACGCCAACCTGGCCCGGGAAATGGCCGCGCAACTGGACGGCATGAACCAGGATCGCAAATCTATCGAACAAGGCATGCAGCGCGAGGCGCTGGCGCAGCTCAAGGACTTGCCGGTCGAATCGATGCCGTTTGGTCTGTGCCTGTTCGACCCGGAGTGGCACCAGGGTGTAATCGGGATTCTCGCGTCGCGGATGAAAGAGCGCTATTTCCGTCCGACCATTGCCTTCGCCGATGCCGGTGATGGCTTGCTCAAGGGCTCCGGGCGTTCGGTGCAAGGCTTCCACATTCGTGACGCGTTGAGCGTGGTGGCGGCGCAGCATCCGAACCTGATCGCCAAGTATGGTGGCCACGCAATGGCCGCTGGTCTTACCTTGCCGCAGGAGAATTTTCCGCTTTTCGCCGAGGCCTTTGACGCTGAGGTGCGTAGGCAACTTCGCGAAGAAGACCTGACCGGGCGCATGCTGACCGATGGCACGCTGGCGGTTGAAGAATTCCACCTCGAACTGGCCCGCGCCTTGCGCCATGCCGGGCCTTGGGGGCAGCACTTCCCGGAGCCGCTGTTTCACGGCGTGTTTCAGTTGGTCGAACAGCGAGTGGTCGGCGAACGGCACCTGAAAGTGGTGCTGAAGAGCGAATGTGGCTCGGTGAAGCTGGATGGTATTGCCTTCGGCGTTGATCGCGATATCTGGCCGAACCCGACGATTCAGTGGGTTGAACTGGCTTATAAGCTCGACGTTAACGAGTTTCGGGGTAACGAGACTGTTCAGTTGATGATTGCCCACATCGAACCGCGCTAAGCCCTTCGCGAGCAGGCCCGCTCCCACAGGTACGGTGTTGTCCTTTGTGGGAGCGAGCCTGCTCGCGAAAGCGTCCTTTCACACACTGAATCACTCTGAACCCTCCCTCATCCCCGGTTGTCGACTAGGCTCTAAGCACTGCTTGATTGGCCTTGTGACGTCTTGTCGAATTTTTTGCCCGCGGGGGCGGGTGCTGCATCTTTTTCCTGTCACTCGTCGACTATTCAAACAGAACCCTGGAGCCTGCCCACTGATTTGAGAGGTGCCCCATGAGTCTGCTGCTTGAACCCTTCACTCTGCGCCAACTGACCCTGCCCAACCGCATCGCGGTGTCACCGATGTGCCAATACTCCAGTGTCGACGGCCTCGCTAACGACTGGCATCTGGTACACCTCGGCAGTCGCGCGGTAGGTGGTGCGGGTCTGGTATTTACCGAAGCCACGGCGGTCACGGCCGACGGGCGGATCACCGCCGAAGACCTTGGCCTGTGGAACGACGAACAGATCGAGCCGCTACAACGCATCACCCGCTTCATCACCGCCCAAGGTGCGGTCGCCGGGATTCAACTGGCCCACGCCGGGCGCAAGGCCAGCACCCATCGGCCGTGGATCGGCAAGCATGGCAGCGTCAAACCGGAGGATGGCGGTTGGACCCCGGTCGGGCCGTCGCCGATTGCCTTCGATCCCCAACACACGCAACCGAAACAGCTGGATGAAGGGCAAATCGCCGATGTTATTCAGGCGTTTGTCGATGCCGCCAAACGCGCGTTGAAAGCCGGTTTCAGTGTGGTTGAGGTGCATGCGGCGCATGGTTATCTGTTGCATCAGTTTCTTTCGCCGTTGAGTAATCAGCGTCGCGATCAGTACGGGGGATCGTTCGAGAACCGTATTCGTCTGGTGCTGCAAGTGACTGAAGCGGTGAGGGCGGTCTGGCCTGAGGAGTTGCCGCTGTTTGTTCGCGTATCGGCCACTGACTGGGTAGAGGATGGCTGGAACCCGGATGAAACCGTGGAGCTGGCGCGCCGTCTGCATACCCTTGGCGCAGATCTGATCGACGTGTCGTCGGGCGGGACGGCAGCCAACGCGGAAATTCCGGTCGGGCCGGGTTATCAGACGCGCTTCGCCGAACGTGTGCGCAAGGAGTCAGGCATCGCCACTGGCACCGTGGGAATGATTACCGAGCCTGCACAGGCCGAGCACATTCTGCGCACCTGTCAGGCCGACATCATCTTCCTCGCTCGGGAGTTGCTGCGTGATCCGTACTGGCCGCTGCATGCCGACGATGATCTCGGTGGGCGCAAAGCGGTGTGGCCGGCGCAATATCAACGGGCAACGCATCGTGATCAGCCGATTCATGAGTCTGATTTGCGCGATTGAGTGAGTTGTGAAAAAGCAAAAAGCCCCGGTCAGTGATGGCCGGGGCTTTGTTTCTGTTGGGTGTTTTTGTGCTGACTGGGCGGATGCTATCGCGAGCAGGCTCACTCCTACAGTTGATCTGCGTCGCACACACATCTTGTTAACGACACATAACCCTGTAGGAGTGAGCCTGCTCGCGATGAGGCCCAATCAGACGCCGGAGAACCCTCAAGGGTACTTACGCTTGTCCGGCGCCGGCGGGAAATACTGGTACAACCAGGTCTCGCTCAACGTGCGATCGTTGGTGCGAATAAACAACCGCAGCTCCACCGGCTCCACGCTGTCACTGGTCGGGTACCAGTCAAACAGAATCCGATAGCCCTTGATGTCATCCAGCACCAGTACGCTGAAATCCTGCACCTTGCCGTTCGAGCACGTCACCACCGGTTCGATTCCGGTGCCTTGCGGCAGTCGATCCAGACCACCGCCAGTGAAGTCCACGGCAAAACGACGCGCCCACACCGGCGGGTAATGCTCGCCCGGTGCCCAGCCTTCGGTGAATCCGCCCATGCCGGAACGGGTCGCGTGCACCCTTGCCAACGGCGTGCCCACGGGCGGCAATGCGCTCCAGTAAAGCTTGTAGCCGTAGTTCAGCGAATCCCCGGCAGCCACCGGTTTTTTCGGGGTCCAGAACGCGACGATGTTATCGAGAGTCTCGCCGGTGGTAGGGATTTCCAGCAGATCGATAGAGCCTTCGCCCCACGCCGTGGTCGGTTCTACCCACAGGCTCGGGCGCTTGCTGTACCAGTCCACGGTGTCCTGATAGTTGGCGAATTCATGGTCGGTCTGCACCAGACCGAAGCCTTTCGGATCGGTGTCGGCAAACGCATTGAATTGCAGGGTCGCCGGGTTGTTCAGCGGGCGGCAGATCCACTCGCCGTTGCCGCGCCACATCGCCAGACGATCCGAGTCGTGGATCTGCGGGTGGATGGTGTCGCACATGCGGCGCTCGTGGGTGCCACAACTGAACATACTGGTCATCGGCGAGATGCCCAATTGCTCGATCGCCGTACGCGCATTGATGTGCGCATCGACTTCCATCACCACGCGCTCGGCCTGGCAGTCGATGTCGAAACGGTAAGCGCCAGTGGCACTCGGCGAGTCGAGCAGGGCATACACCACAAATCGGGTGGCGTTCTTGTCCGGTGTCTCGAACCAGAACTTGGTGAAGTCAGGGAATTCTTCGCGTTTCTTGGCGTAAGTGTCGATCGCCAGGCCGCGCGCCGAGAGGCCATATTGGCCAGTAGCGTCTACCGCACGGAAATAGCTGGCGCCGAGGAACGACAACACATCGTGACGATCCAGCTCCGGCGCTTTGAACAGCTTGAAGCCGGCAAAACCGAGGTCACCCTTGAGCTGCTGGGTGTCGACCGAAGTGTTTTCATAGTTGAACAGCGCCGGGCGGAAATGCACCTCGCGGGCAGTGCGCGTCTTGGCGTCGACGCTGTACATGCGCACCGGCTGACGGAACCCCATGCCGACGTGGAAGAACTGCACGTCCAGCTGACCCTTGTTTTCCTTCCACAGCGAATGCTCGCCGTCGTAGCGGATCGCATTGAAGTTCTGCGGGGTCATGGTCGCCAGAGTTGGCGGCAGCACCTGTTTGGTGTCCTGATAGGCGCTGCCGGCCAGTTGCTTGGCCTGGCGCTTAAGCGCTTCGAAGTCGAAGGCCTGAGCCTCGCCATCGGCGGCGCCGCCATTCGCCGCCCATGCACGGCTGGCCAGCAGGCCAGTGGCCGATAGACCGGTGTAAGCCGCAATGGCCATGGACGCTTTGAGCAAATTCCTGCGGTGCATATATACAACCTGTCGTGTGCAATCCCGCGCCGTTCCTGGCACGTGCTGGATCAGAAATAACGGTTCGGACAAGCCTTCGGCCAAACGCAACGGACTATTAACAGATGCCAGCTAGCTTAAACGGTTCGCTCGCAATGCAAAATTTGTTGATTCACCGCGCCAGTGTGTCAATGAAACAAGACATGTCGGTTAAAAGTCTGACAGGGCGTTCTGATTTACACGGCATATCTGCTTTTTTCGACTAATTACTCTAAAAACCGCTTTTCAGCGCCGATTTAATTTCTATTCTATGGGCATGACCGGTGCTGACCGGTAGGGCACACGGCGCTGCTGTAAGGGGCAGGGCGATGTGGTGGTTTAGCAATTCTTTGAAGTATTGAAGGACATCGTCCATGGCAAAAATACAAGGGATCACCGACATGTTGGGCATCTTTCCTTGCCTGGGCAGCGGCCGCAAAAGGCGCCGGCTCAGCTCTGACGAAGTGAAGCTGGTGGAGCGTTATCGGGAGCTTTCGGAGAATGACCGGATTGCGATGCGGTATCTGGTGGATGCGATGCGGAGTGTTTCGCGGTTTTGAGTGGAAATTAAAAGGGGCGGACTGAAATGTTCGCCCCTTTTTTATTTGGATCAGCTACACGTTCCCAGAACCGGATACGGCCGCTGGCCGTGCATCAACTCCGGCACATCCCGCCATTTGACCCACGCCTGCTGTTGCCAGTGCAGCAGCGGCACGGTGACGCCTGCCCAATGCATCGAACTGAGGCTCGGGTGGTTTTCCACAGGGCTTGATTGGGTTTCGCGCAGCATCGGGATGACTTCATGGCTCAACCACTGGCGCAGGTGACGGTTTTCCGGGACGAAGTGATGGACGAGCAGGGCGAACAGGCCGGACTCGCTGACCATCGCGCAATCGATGATTTCGCCGTCCCGACGCAGAAGGACATGGCGACGCTGATCGGGATCGAGTTTCAGGGTGAGGCGTTCGTTCAGGGGGTAACCCATCAAGCGACCGAGATCTTGCACGCAGAACCAGGATTCGTGGTCTTGCATGAAGGCGTGGAGGAAGTGGTTGTGGCGGGTGAAGGCGGTGGGGGTGAAGAAAGCGGAGCTTTCAGAAGGAATTTTTACGTGGTTAGGCATTTTTCGACTCCAATATTGAGAATAGAGCCGCCACTCAAATGAGTGCGGTTGCGCCATGTTGATTTTTTTCCGGCTTCGACACCGGGCCGCTGATGTCACAGCCGGAAAGAAGACTATCTGCCGTGTGCTCTACGCACCAAGTCTGTTCTATCGACAATAACTGTAGGAAATGGGGCTTTTTCATGAAGGCTGCATCTGTAGGAAATGCCTGTTTTTGCACTCGCTGCAGTCCGTCTGCATCTGAATCCTGTTTTTTCGTTTATTCATGAAAACCCAAGCAATGAACTGCAGGTTTTCTTCATGTTGATCGAATTCTCGGTATCCAATTACCGCTCATTTCGGGACAGGCAAACCCTGTCCATGGCGGCGAGCCCTCGTCTGAGCAAAACACGCAATACGTTCAAAGCCTCCACGAGCACGGAAAAGCTTCCGGAGCTGTTGAAGGTTGCAGCTATTTACGGTCCGAACGCCTCCGGAAAGTCTTCACTGATCCGCGCAATGGGCATCGTCGGACGCTTGCTAACGACACCACGTGGTTCAAATGACGAAGCGCTGCCTGTTTCACCCTTTCGATTTGATTGCACTCTGAGCGATGCGCCCAGTGTCTTTGAGTACGACTTTATTCAGGGCGGACTGCGCTATCGGTTTGTCCTCGGGCTGACCGCGCAGAGGATTGTTCAGGAACAACTGACTGCTTACCCGAAAGGTAAGGAAACACTGCTTTATGACCGCCGGTTTGATGCTGAAGGTGAGCATTACCTGTTTGGTAAAACCCTTGAGGGCGGCAAGGAAGTGCATTGCGCCTGGCGCCGATTGACCAGTCCGACGATGCTGTTTATTGCACAAGCCGTCACTCATAGCAGCGAAGAGTTGAGTCAACTGCGCACTCCATTCAGTTGGTTTCAAACCGGTCTGCTAGTCATTGAACAAAACAACATGCTTGGCTTATCCACAGCCTCGATTCGCTTTCTGCGAATGGTCAAAAATCATACGAGCAACCTGCGCGATTTTCTCAGTGCGCTGGATATTCCTGTGTCTGCGATACAGCTCGACCCGGATGACGCCTGTGCAGACTTGAGCAACAGAAAACTGACCTTGAAGGAGTTCTTCGCGGCGGCTCAAAGGGACAAACTGACCCTCACGCATTCCAGCATTTCAGGCGATGCGCAGTTCGACTTCTCGGAGGAGTCTTGCGGAACCAAAAACCTGATTGGCTTCTGGTTGCCCTGGTTCATGATGAATCAGGCCGGTGGCAGTGGGATCCTCTGCGTCGACGAACTGAATAGCAGTCTTCATCCCGAAATCGTCGCTGATTTGATCGCAAAGCATCTGGACAGTGGGTTGGATACCCAACTGATTTTCACGACACACGATACCCATCTGATGAATGAAAAGATTCTGCGGCGTGACCAGTTCTGGATTACAGAACGTGATGCTCATGGCGCCACGAGCTTGTTTTCCGTACACGATTTTGAAGGCCGGGAAAGCGAGGATGTCGAGAAGCGTTACTTCGAAGGGCGTTATCGCGGGCTGCCGCTGATAAGGCAGGGGTGAGGGTAGTGAGTTCGTTCAAATCGTTTGATCGCAAGGCTTCCCGCTTCAAACCGCAGCCTAAGGTGCTGGTGTTGTGTGAAGACAGTAAGTCAGGGAAACGTTATCTGGAGGAAGCCGCGTTTTATTTTCGGGCCAAGGCCCAGGTTGAGATCGTTCACTGCGGTGTTACACATCCAAGCGGCATTGTTGAGCGAGCAGTCGTAAGGCAAAAAAGCTTCGATAAGGTGTTCTGTGTTTTGGATCGAGACACCCACATGTGCTTCGAGCGAGCGTTGAATGTGGCGAAGTCTTATCCAAAAATCCAAGTCATCGCATCTTATCCGTGCTTCGAGTTTTGGCTACTACTGCACTTTGGCTACAGTCGAAAACCGTTCAGCACAGCCGGGAAGAACTCTCCGGCTGATTTGGTGACCAAGAGCCTCAGAGCAAAACCCAGCATGGCTGACTATCAGAAAGGCAAAGACGTCAGCTACTTCGCTCAGCTACTCGGAAAGCCATTTCAGCAGGCAAGAGCGCTGGCCCCCAAAGTTCTTGAGGATGTCGCCCTCAGTGGCGAACACAACCCAAGCACTGAAATTCACCTATTGATGGATGAGTTCGAAGCCCTCTCAAAGCACCAGCCGATTGACACATAAGCCCTTTCCGAGCCCCCCAGTAGCTGAGACGAGACGAGACGAGACGTTGCTGGCAGGCGCTGGCTGAACCAAGGCCATTCAGTCGCCATCCACTGTAGGAAACAAGATTTTTCCTTGAAGGTCACAAAGTTTGCCGCGATTGGAGACAGTTTCAGCGTCAATGATGAAATCACCACCGATGGAAGCTGGAATGTTTTGGTTGTAGACGATTTGTTTGATAGTGGGGCGTCGATGGACGCGGCATGCGCTGTTCTGCGTAAATATCCGAAAGTAGGGAAAATTTACGTCGCAGCGCTAACTTGGAAGTGAATTCAATGACCACTGTATTTATTGCTGGCTCTATCAACATCAAGAACCTTGATCCGAAGGTTAAAGAGCGCATCAATAATATCGTCGCGTCAGATTTTGAGGTGGTGGTTGGGGATGCAGGTGGCGCCGATACCTCCATTCAGGAGTACCTGCTGAGTCTCGAACGATCCAGAACCACAGTGTTCTGCAGCGGTTCTGCTCCGAGGAACAACCTTGGACAGTGGCCCGCCAGAACAGTCGACTCCAAGCATTCCAAGGGGTCGAGAGCCTTCTTCACCGAGAAAGACGTCGTCATGGCCGAAACTGCTGACTACGGCTTGATGATCTGGGACGCAAAGAGCACCGGCACGCTCAGCAACGTCATTGAATTGTTGTCGAGAAAGAAGAAGTCGCTTGTTTTCGTCAACAAGGAAAAGGAATTCAAAGTAGTCGGAGACGTCAGTCAGCTCGAAGAATTGGTTGCATTCATGTCCGATCACGCCAAGCAAAAAGCCAATGAAAAAATCAAACTGTTCGACCGTATTTCCCTATTGAAGCACGATCAGGCAGAGCTTTCTTTTTGATGATGTTTCACGGCTTACCTGAACCCCGGCACCTTGTCGGTGCCGGGATCGCAGGCTCTTAGCGACTGACCTTCCACGCATCCCCAGCCGGCGCCTTGCCATGGTCATACGGCTTGCCAATCCACATATAAACCAGCCCCAAGCCAATCACGATCGCAGTACTCAACACCATCGCATAGTTCACATACCACGCTGCATCCGGCGTACGTGGCCAGGCCATGTTGATGATCGCGCCAACGCCATACACCAGCGCGCCAATGTTCACCGGCCAGCCCCACGCGCCGAGGGTGAATTTGCCGCTGGGTTTCCAGCCTTTGCTGCGGGCGTACAGCGCGGCCAGCACGATCATCTGGAACGCGAGGTAGATGCCGATGGCGGCGAAGCTGACGATGGTGGCCACGGCGTCTTGCAGGAAGAAGCCGAGGGCGATGATCAGGGCCGGCAGGACGCCGGACACGAACAGCGCGGCAACTGGTACTTGGGTGGTAGGAGAAATCTTTTTCAGCAGTCGGCTGCCGATGACCATTTCGTCGCGAGCGTAGGAGTACAGCAGACGGCTCGCCGCTGCTTGCAGGCTGATGACGCAGGAGATGAAGGAAATCATCACCACGCCCATCACCACTTTCGAACCGACCGGGCCGAAGGCGTTGTTGAGGATGGTGGTGACCGGGTCTTTGTCGGTGCCGTTGATCACCGCTTGCATGTCCGGCACGGCGAGAATCAGCGCCAGGCAGGCGAACATTGCCGCGATGCCGCCGATGTAGATGGTCATGCGCATGGCCACCGGGATTTTCGCGCTCGGGTTCGGGGTTTCTTCGGCGACATCGCCGCAGGCCTCGAAGCCGTAGTAGAGGAACATCCCCGCCAGCGAGGCAGTGAGAAACGCCGGCAGGTACGAGCCGTCGACGCGGATGTCGAAGGTGTTGAACAGCACGCTCAGCGGTTGATGGCGTTCGAATACCAGCAAGTAAACACCGACGATCACTGCGCCAACCAGTTCGCAGAGGAAGCCGAACATAGCGATACGCGCCAGCACTTTGGTGCCGCTGAGGTTGACCAGTGTGGCGAACAGGGTCAGCACCAGGGCGATGACGATGTTGGTGTTGTTGCTTGGCTCAAAACCGAGCATGGCGGCCAGATACGGGCCAGCGCCGACCGCAACGGCTGCGATGGTGACGCAGAGGGCGATGGAGTAGATCCAGCCGACCATCCATGCCCATTTCTTGCCGACCAATCGGCGTGCCCAAGGGTAAACACCGCCTGAAATCGGGAACTGCGAAACCACTTCGCCGAAGATCAGGCACACCAGCAACTGGCCGCAACCGACCAGCAAGTAGGCCCAGAACATCGGAGGGCCGCCAGCGGCAAGGCACAGGCCGAAGAGGGTATAAACCCCTACGACCGGTGACAGATAAGTGAAGCCCAAGGCGAAGTTTTCCCACAGGCTCATGCTGCGGTTGAAGTTCGAGGTGTAGCCCAGTTTGCGCAGTTGTTCGGCATCGCTGTCGGCGACGGCTGCGGCGAGATCGGGTGAGGAACTCATGTGTGTTTTGCTCCGTGAAATCGGCAGATTTCGGATGGCCGAGGCCGTGACGGGGCTTTTTGGGCGCCGCCCGGTTCGGTAGTTGTTGTTAGGTGTGGAATCCTGGTGGTGCGTAGTGCCGGTTTCTTTCCTGATACCGGGGTGACGCCTTCGCGAACAGGCTCGCTCCCACATTTGGAATACTTACTCCTGTGGGCGCGAGCCTGCTCGCGAAGCTTTTAAAGGCTTAGTGCTTGAACATCACATGCCGAACCGTGGTGTAGTCCTCCAGTCCATACATCGACATGTCTTTCCCGTAACCAGACAATTTCTGACCGCCATGGGGCATTTCGCTGACAAGCATGAAGTGCGTATTCACCCACGTGCAGCCGTACTGCAACCGCGCCGACATGCGATGCGCGCGTCCTACATCTGCCGTCCACACGGAGGAGGCGAGGCCGTAGTCGGAATCGTTAGCCCATTCCAACGCCTGCGCTTCATCAGTGAACTTGGTCACTGAAACCACCGGCCCAAACACTTCGCGGCGGACGATTTCGTCGTCCTGCTGCGCATCGGCCAACACCGTCGGCTCGAAGAAGAAGCCGTTACCGTCAACAGCCTTACCGCCAGTGATCAAACGAATGTGGGGCTGCGCCACAGCACGCTCGACAAACCCGGCCACACGGTCGCGATGTTGCGCGGTGATCAACGGCCCCAGTTCAGTCGACGGATCATCCTGCAAGCCATACTTGATGCTGCTGACCGCCGCGCCGAGCTTCTCGACGAATTTGTCGTAAATGCCTTGCTGCGCGTAGATCCGACAGGCCGCCGTGCAATCCTGCCCGGCGTTGTAGAAACCGAAGGTACGAATACCTTCCACCGCCGCATCAATATCGGCGTCGTCGAAGATGATCACCGGCGCCTTGCCGCCCAGTTCCATGTGCATGCGTTTAACGCTGTCGGCAGTGCTGGAAATGATGTTGGCGCCCGTGGCGATCGAACCGGTCAGCGAAACCATGCGCACTTTCGGGTGCGTAACCAATGGGCTGCCAACGGTAGGACCGCGACCAAACACCAGATTGAGTACACCGGCCGGGAATATTTCCGACGCCAGTTCGGCCAGACGCAACGCGGTCAGCGGGGTTTGTTCCGACGGCTTGAGCACCACGGTATTACCTGCCGCCAGCGCCGGGGCGATTTTCCAGGCAACCATCATCAGCGGGTAGTTCCACGGCGCGATGGAGGCGATCACGCCGACCGGGTCGCGGCGGATCATCGAGGTGTGGCCGGGCAGGTATTCTCCAGCGGCCGAACCGCTCATGCAACGGCTGGCGCCGGCGAAGAAACGGAACACGTCGGCARTCGCCGGGATCTCGTCGTTGAGCGCGGCGCTGTAGGGTTTGCCGCAGTTGTCGGATTCGAGCTTGGCCAGTTCTTCGCCGTGGGCTTCGATGGCGTCGGCGAGTTTGAGCAGCAGTAGCGAACGGTCTTTCGGAGCGGTTTGCGACCAGTCGGCGAAGGCGTTGTCGGCAGCGCGTACGGCGGCGTCGACCTGAGCTTCAGTGGCTTCGTTGATCTCTACCAGGACCTCGCCAAGCGACGGGTTGAGCACCGGTTGCGCCGGGCCTTCGCCATTGACCAGTTGGCCGTTGATCAAGAGTTTGGTTTGCATGTCTGTTGTCCTCACTAACACTTTTATTGTTCTGGCCGAATCGAGAACCCTGTGGGAGCGAGCCTGCTAGCGAAAGCGGTGTATCAGTCGACATCAATGTTGGATGTGACGGCCTCTTCGCGAGCAGGCTCGCTCCCACAGGGAGTTGTGGTGTCTGTTATGAGTTTATTTACCGCCGCTACCGGCAACGCTTTCGCCACCACGCGTCAGGTAATACGCGCCCAAAATCGGCAACATCGTCACCATCATCACCAGCATCGCGACGACGTTGGTCACCGGTACATCCCGTGGGCGGCTAAGTTGATTGAGCAACCACAACGGCAACGTGCGCTCATGCCCGGCGGTGAACGTGGTGACGATGATTTCGTCGAACGACAGCGCAAACGCCAACATGCCGCCGGCCAGCAGCGCCGAGCCAAGGTTCGGCAGGATGATGTAGCGAAACGTCTGCCAGCCATCGGCGCCGAGGTCCATCGAGGCCTCGATCAAACTGTGCGAAGTGCGGCGCAGGCGGGCGATGACGTTGTTGTAGACGATCACCACGCAGAAGGTCGCGTGGCCGACGA
Organism: Pseudomonas sp. P4_D7; assembly: GCF_056401755.1. Taxonomy (NCBI): domain Bacteria; kingdom Pseudomonadati; phylum Pseudomonadota; class Gammaproteobacteria; order Pseudomonadales; family Pseudomonadaceae; genus Pseudomonas; species Pseudomonas sp. P4_D7. The sequence goes on from NZ_JBFUIR010000011.1 coordinate 22,256, forward strand.
TGATGGTGAACATCCCCGGTTCGATCCCCAGCGTCTTGAAGGTTGCCAGCAGCGCGATCCCGGTGATGATCCCCGGTAACGCGATCGGCAAAATCAGCATCAGCGAGATGCCCTGCTTGCCGAAGAAATCCCGGCGATAAAGCGCGGCTGACGCGAGCGTACCGAGCACCATGGCAATCAACGTGGCGATGGCTGCGATCTGCAATGAAAGCTTGATCGCCTCCAGAACATCCGGCCGCGAAAACGCCACGCTGAACCAGTGCAGCGTGAAGCCCTTCGGCGGAAAGCTGAACGCGGCTTCTTCAGTGTTGAAGGCGTAAAGGAAGATGATCAGGATCGGGAAGTGCAAAAACACCAACCCGCCCCAGGCTGCGATTTTTAAGCCCAGTGAGGCCTGCCCTTGTGATGAAGAGTCAGAGCGCATCGAAAGCCCCCAATCGTTTGACAATGGACAGGTAAACCGCGATCAACACAATCGGCACCAACGTAAACGCGGCGGCCATCGGCATATTGCCGATCGCCCCTTGCTGCGCGTACACCATGCTGCCGACAAAGTAGCCCGGTGGCCCGACCAGTTGCGGCACGATGAAATCGCCCAGGGTCAGCGAAAACGTGAAGATCGAACCGGCCGCAATGCCCGGAATCGACAGCGGCAAAATCACCTGCATAAAAGTCTGACGCGGCTTCGCACCAAGGTCAGCGGAGGCCTGTAACAGCGACGGTGGCAGACGTTCCAGCGACGCCTGAATCGGCAGAATCATGAACGGCAGCCAGATATAAACGAACACCATGAACCGCCCCAGATGCGAGGTCGACAAGGTGCTACCGCCCACCCCGGGAATCCCCAGAATGAACTGCAACACCGGCTCCAATCCAAGGTGTTGCACAAACCACTGCGCCACGCCTCCCTTGGCCAACAGCAACGTCCACGCATACGCCTTGACGATATAACTGGCCCACATCGGCATCATCACCGCGATGTAGAAAAACGCCTTGGTCTTGCCGGTGGTGTAGCGCGCCATGTAGTAGGCAATCGGGAACGCGACGATGGCGCTGGCGATCGACACAACGATGGCCATGCTTAGCGTGCGCAGGATGATGTCGAAGTTCGACGGCTGAAACAGTGCGGCAAAATTTGCCAGGGTCAGGTCGGGAGTGACCGCCATGGTGAAGTCGTCGAAGGTGTAGAAACCTTGCCACAGCAGCACCAGCAACGAGCCGAGATAAATCGCGCCAAACCACAGCAGCGGCGGCACCAGCAGCATCGACAGATACAGGTTCGGCTTGCGATAGAGCAGGTTGGAAAACCTGCGCAACGGCGGCGATGCAGTCATCGCGAGCGTGCTCATGTCACACCCCGCTCGCCACGGTGTCGTGCAGTGCAATCATCGCTTCCCGCGCCCAACGCGCGCTCAGGCGCTGGCCGGTCTGGTGCTGCGCGCTGCTGTCGACCCACTGAGTGTTGGCGTGGCTGATGCTCAGGGTCTGGCCGTTTTCCAGTTTCAGTTCATAACGCGTGGCGCTGCCCTGATATTGGATGTCGTGGAGTAACCCGCTGACTTCGATTTCGTGGCTGGCCAATGGGCCTTCGGCAAACCGCACGTGTTCCGGGCGGATCGAAAACGGCTGCGGATGACCGTTGATTTCACGCGCCAGATCGCCACGAATCACGTTCGAGGTACCGACGAATTCAGCGACAAATGTGGTGGTGGGTTTCATGTACAGGTTGCGCGGCGTGTCGACCTGCTCGATGCGGCCCTTGTTGAACACGGCGACGCGATCGGACATCGACAGCGCTTCGGTTTGATCGTGAGTGACGAAGATGAAAGTGATGCCGAGCTGGCGTTGCAGCTTCTTCAGTTCGCTCTGCATTTGTTCGCGCAGTTTCAGGTCGAGGGCGCCAAGCGGCTCGTCGAGCAGCAGCACACGCGGGCGATTGACCAAGGCGCGGGCGAGGGCGACACGTTGGCGCTGACCGCCGGACAACTGCACCGGTTTGCGTGCGCCGTAACCGCCGAGGGCGACCATGTCCAAAGCTTCTTCGGCGCGTTTATGCCGTTCGGTTTTGCCGATGCCTTTGACCTTCAAACCGTAGGCGACGTTGTCGAGGACTTTCATGTGCGGGAACAGCGCGTAATCCTGAAACACTGTATTGACGTCACGTTGATACGGCGGCAAACCGGCCGCCTCGGCCCCGTGAATGCGGATCGAACCGGCGCTCGGTTGTTCGAACCCGGCGATCAGCCGCAGGCAGGTGGTTTTGCCCGAGCCGGATGGGCCGAGCATGGAAAAGAACTCGCCGTCCTCGATATCGATGGAAACCCGGTCAACGGCTTTTACGTCGCCGAACTGCCGGGAAACGTTGGTGAACTGGACTGCAAGCGTCATGGTGCGGTGCTCCAAAAAGGCGAAGGCCGTCGCAGCGGCCCTGCCTGGACTTCTGAAAAATCTGAAACGTTTTACGGTTTGCTTGGCTCACACATTCGGCGGACGAGATGCGATCTGCTTTTAGCTCCCTCTCCCTCCGGGAGAGGGCGGGGGGTGAGGGTGGCTTATTGGCCGTTGCTCTGAAGTCAAAGGCAAGGTCAAAAGCTACCCCCTCACCCCAGCCCTCCCCCCCAGGGGGGCGAGGGGGAAAGGGAGCAGACCGCGTCGTTATTGAGAGCTAGCGGCCGCCCATGATCGCGATGTAGTCCTGGGTCCAGCGGCTATACGGCACAAATTTGCCACCCTCGGCCTGCGGGGTTTTCCAGAAGGCGATCTTGTCGAACTGGTCGAAACCGTTGGTCTTGCAACCTTCAGCGCCAAGCAACTCACTTTCTTTGCACGCCGCAGGAACGGCCGGCAACGAACCAAACCACGCCGCCACATCGCCCTGGACTTTCGGTTTCAGCGACCAGTCCATCCACTTGTACGCGCAGTTCGGGTGCTTGGCTTCGGCGTGGAGCATGGTGGTGTCGGCCCAGCCGGTGGCGCCTTCTTTGGGAATGGTCGAAGCAATCGGCTGTTTCTCGTTCATCAGGCCGTTGACCTGATACGGCCAGGCGCTGGAGGCGACCACGCCTTCGTTTTTGAAGTCGCTCATCTGCACCGTGGTGTCGTGCCAGTAGCGGTGGATCAGCGGCTGCTGTGCGCGCAACAGATCAAGCACGGCTTTGTACTGATCTTCGGTCAGTTGATACGGATCCTTGATACCCAGTTCAGGCTTGGTCGACTTCAGATACAGCGCCGCATCTGCGATGTAGATCGGGCCGTCATACGCCTGCACGCGGCCCTTGTTCGGCTTGCCGTCGGGCAGATCCTGAGCGGTGAACACCACGTTCCAACTGCTCGGCGCAGTCTTGAACACGTTGGTGTTGTACATCAGCACGTTCGGTCCCCACTGGTACGGGGTGCCGTAAGTCTGCTGGTTGACCACGTACCACGGCGCATCTTTCAGGCGCGGGTCGAGGGTGTTCCAGTTCGGGATCAACGCGGTGTTGATCGGTTGCACACGCTTGCCGACGATCAACCGCAGTGAGGCATCGCCTGATGCGGTGACCAGGTCGTAACCGCCCTTGGCCATCAGGCTGACCATTTCGTCCGAGGTAGCGGCGGTTTTCACATTGACCTTGCAGCCGGTCTCTTTCTCGAAACCGGTCACCCAGTCATAGGCTTTGTCGCTCTCACCACGTTCGATGTAACCCGGCCACGCAACGATATCCAGCTGACCTTCGCCAGCACCGACAGCCTTTAACGGCTCGGCCGCTTGCAGGCTGGCGCTGGCCAGCAGGGCCGTGGTGATTGCACTGAGCAGTGCGGTCTTGTGCACGAACATGGTTGAACCCTCTTCTTTAAATTATGGTCGGGGCAGTTGTGAACGCGGTGAAGCATGCCGTTGGCGGCTTGTTATTAGCGTAGTCAGAGATGCTGGCCGTGGCGGGCCATGATGTGCCGCACCACGCTGTAGTCCTGCAGCGAATCACTGGATAAGTCTTTGCCGTAACCGGAGCGTTTCAGCCCACCGTGGGGCATTTCGCTGACCAGCATGAAATGGCTGTTTATCCACGTGCAGCCGTACTGCAAGCGCGCGGCAACCTGCATGGCCTTGTCGAGATTCTGTGTCCACACCGACGAGGCGAGGCCGTATTCGGAGTCGTTGGCCCAGTCGACGGCTTGCGCGAGTTCGTCGAAACGGGTCACGGTGACCACCGGGCCGAACACTTCGCGCTGAACGATTTCGTCGCTCTGTTTGCAACCGGCGAGCAGCGTCGGCTGATAGTAGAAACCGGCACCGGAGTGCACCGCCGCACCGGTCACGCGTTCGATGTGCGGCTGGCCGAGGGCGCGCTCGACGAAACTGGCGACGCGGTCGCGCTGACGGGTGCTGATCAGCGGGCCGATCTCATTATCGGCATCACGTTTGCCGGCGAAGCGCAGGCTGCTGACGGCGGCGCCGAGTTCGGCGACCAATTTGTCGTGAATCCCGGCCTGCGCGTAGATCCGGCAGGCAGCGGTGCAGTCCTGCCCGGCGTTGTAGTAACCGTAAGTGCGCACGCCATCGACCACGGCCTGGATGTCGGCGTCGTTGCAGACGATCACCGGGGCTTTGCCGCCGAGTTCGAGGTGCGTGCGTTTCAGGGTTTTCGCGGCGGCCTGGAGGATTTTCTGCCCGGTAACGATATCGCCGGTCAGCGAGACCATGCGCACCTTGGCGTGGCCGACCAAATGGCTGCCGACGCCTTCGCCGCCACCGCAGATGATGTTGATGACCCCGCGCGGGAGGATTTCGGCCAGCGCTGGCGCCAGAGCGAGGATCGACAGCGGCGTGTGTTCGGACGGTTTGAACACCAGCGTGTTGCCGGCGGCGAGGGCCGGGGCGATTTTCCACGCGGCCATCATGATCGGGTAATTCCACGGCGCAATCGAGGCGACCACGCCAATCGGATCGCGACGGACCATGCTGGTGTAGCCCGGCAGGTATTCGCCACTGAGCTGCCCGGTCTGGCAGCGTACGGCGCCAGCGAAGAAACGGAACACATCGACCGTCGCGGTCAAATCGTCCTGACGCGCCAGGTGCAACGGCTTGCCGCAGTTCAGCGATTCGAGGCGGGCGAGGTGGTCGGCGTGTTTTTCCACGGCGTTGGCGATCTCGAGCAACAGGTTCGAACGTTGCTGAGGCGTGGTGCGCGACCAATCGGCGAAGGCGCGGTGGGCGGCGAGGATGGCGGCTTCGACTTGCTCGGTGCTGGCTTCGGCGATGTGCGTGAGGATTTCGCCGGTGGCCGGATTGAGAATCGGCTCGACAAAACCTTCCCCGGCGACCAGTTCGCCATCGATCAACAACGCGGTACACATCGGGGTCTGCGCGCCAGCCATTTTCCGCGATCTCTTTTCTTGTGTGGCCATTGTTGCTCCCTGAAACCGGGAGCCGACCGTCTTATAGATGCAGCAAGACTAGTGCGCGGCTCCGAGGTCGACAAATACTAAATACTGAAGGCAGCATTCGATTAAATAGATGGCTTGCGCCCGCCGTGGGGTTGCTCACGGGCTACGGTCAGGAATGGGTCGACAAGAGCGGGGCGCGCAGTGCCACGTCGCCAGGCCAGGCCCACGTCCAAGGTCTGATTGAGGTCGGCGATGGGACGCGCTTCGATGATGTCGCCCTCCAGCGACCATGGGCGATAAGTCATGTCCGGCTGGATCGACACGCCCAATCCGGCGGCGACCAGACTTCGCACGGCCTCGGTGGACGCGGTTCTCAGAGTGATTTTCGGTTGCAGCCCGGAACCGCGCCAGAAACGCTGGGCGTTGCGATCCATTTCATCGACGTTTAGCTGAATCAACGGTTCGCGGGCGACGTCGGCGAGGTTGATGCTGTCGTGCTCCAGCAGTGGATGCTGGGCCGGAAGCCACAAACGGTGCGGTGAGTGAGTCAGTACTTCAGTCTGCAAAGCGTGGCGATCTTCGAGGTTGGAGAGGATCAATACGCCGACATCGATCTCGCCACTGACCAGCAAATGCTCGATGTAGGGCCGTTCGTCTTCCATCACTCTGATTTCGACATTGGGATACGCGCGCTGAAACCGGGTGAGCAGATCCGCCAGGTAATAACCGGCGACCAGACTGGTTACGCCGACGATCAACTGCCCGGCGACCTGATCGGTACTCTGTTGCAGGCTGCGTTTGGCGTTGTCCACGGTCGCCAGAATCAGGTGCGCCTGGCGTAGGAATTGATGACCTTGGTGTGTCAGCGTCATGCCCTTGGCGTGGCGGCTGAACAGGCTGACGCCGATTTCCTCTTCCAGTTGCTGGATCGCCAGGGTCAGGGTCGATTGGGATATGAACGCGGTTTGCGCGGCGGCGGAGATCGAGCCGGTCTCGGCCACGGCGATGAAGTGACGAATCTGACGCAGGGTCATCATGAGAAGGGCTACCCAGTGGGCGGTTTTTATAGATTGGCCTGAGTGTATATCTATTTTCACGAAGGGCTGCTGCAGGGCGAGCAACATCTGGAAGCACACTCGCAGGTCGGACAGGGGCACTTTCGAACTAGGCTGAGGGCCTTATAGATCCGGATAACCCCTGTTTGGAGGCGGAACATGAACACCCGTGGATTGCTCGATCAACTGYTCAAGTCCGGCCAGGATCTATTGCAGAACAAGGCTGGCGGAACGCAGAACAAACCGGCTGCCGGTGGCTTGGGCGGTTTGCTCGGCGGCGCATCAGGCTCTGGTGGCCTCGGCAGTCTGCTGTCAGGTGCAGGTGGTGGTGCATTGGCCGCAGGTGCGATGGGCCTGCTGCTCGGTAACAAGAAAGTGCGCAAGGTCGGCGGCAAAGTTGCGATCTACGGCGGCCTCGCGGCGCTGGGTGTGTTGGCCTACAAGGCTTACGGCAACTACAACGCCCAGAAAGGCACCGCTCCACAAAGCGAACCGCAGACCCTCGATCGCTTGCCACCGGCACAAGCCGAACAGCACAGTCAGGCCATTCTCAAAGCACTGGTGGCGGCCGCCAAGGCTGACGGCCATATCGATGACCGTGAACGCCAACTGATCGAAGGCGAATTCACCAAACTCGACAACGATCAGGAATTGCAACACTGGCTGCACGCCGAGCTCAACAAACCCTTGGACCCGACCGACGTCGCCCGGGCCGCGAGCACGCCGGAGATGGCGGCAGAAATGTACATCGCCAGTGTGATGCTGGTGGATGAGGAAAGCTTTATGGAGAAGAGCTATCTGGATGAACTGGCGCGGCAACTGAAGCTGGAGCCGGGGTTGAAGGTGGAGTTGGAGAAGCAGGTGCGCATCGCATCGGTGTAAACCCGGCTGGCCCTTTCGCGAGCAAGCTCGCTCCCACAGGGGATTGCGTTCCAATGTGGGAGCGAGCTTGCTCGCCAAGGCATTTTCCGCCGCACCCCGGCGGCAATGACAGATCTATCGCCTCTTTTTGCCATTACCCCACTGGCACGCCCACCCGCAATTGTCGGACAGTCCTAGCCCAGAGCCCTCCCGCGACCAAGGCGGACAGGCCCGAGGGTTACAAAGCGTCTTATAAATGAAACACCGCCCTCGGCTATACTCCCCGCATTTCGACTAGGCACGAGGAATCACTGTGAAGAACTGGACGTTGCGCCAACGCATTTTGGCGAGCTTTGCGGTGATTATCGCCATCATGTTGCTGATGGTTGTCGTCTCTTATTCGCGGTTGCTGAAGATCGAGGCCAGTGAAAACAGCGTGCGTGATGACGCGATTCCCGGCGTCTATTACAGCTCGATGATCCGTGGCGCGTGGGTCGACAGTTACATGCAGACGCAAGAACTGCTCGGACTCAAGGAAGGTCAGGGGATTTCCAGCGAGGACGCGGCCGACTACAAGGCTTTCGAGGCGCGTTTGCAGGAGCAGATGGAGAACTATCGCAAGACGATGGCGACCGACGAGGATCGTCTCGAGTTTGCCGCGTTCGAGAAGTACCACGACGCCTACCTCCAGATTCAGGATGCCGTGCTGGACCTGCACAAGCGCAACCTGGAAGCGGACGCGGTCAGGATGTTCCACGAAAAGCTGACGCCAGCCTGGTATTCCGGGCGTATGAAGCTCAACGACATCATCGGCGAGAACAAGAGAGTCGCCGATCAGGCCATGAACAACATCGACGAGGCGGTGGCGGCGGCCAAGGTCAGCATGTTCGTCTCGCTGCTGGTGGCTGTGCTGGCGGCCGGTGCCTGCGGCTTGCTGTTGATGCGCGCGATCATGGCGCCGATGAACCGCATTGTGCAGATTCTCGAAACCATGCGTACCGGCGACCTCAGTTCGCGTCTCAACCTCGACCGCAAGGACGAGTTCGGCGCCGTCGAAACCGGCTTCAACGACATGATGACCGAGCTGACTGCGCTGGTATCCCAGGCGCAACGTTCGTCGGTGCAGGTCACCACCTCGGTGACCGAAATCGCTGCCACCTCCAAGCAACAACAAGCCACCGCTACCGAAACCGCCGCGACCACCACCGAGATCGGCGCGACTTCGCGCGAGATCGCCGCTACCTCGCGCGATCTGGTACGCACCATGACCGAAGTGTCCACCGCCGCCGATCAGGCCTCGGTGCTGGCCGGCTCCGGCCAGCAAGGCCTGGCGCGCATGGAAGACACCATGCACTCGGTGATGGGCGCGGCCGATCTGGTCAACGCCAAACTGGCGATCCTCAATGAGAAGGCCGGCAACATCAATCAGGTGGTGGTGACTATCGTCAAGGTTGCCGACCAGACCAACCTGTTGTCGCTCAACGCAGCGATTGAAGCCGAAAAGGCCGGTGAATACGGTCGCGGTTTTGCCGTGGTTGCCACCGAAGTGCGGCGTCTGGCGGATCAGACCGCTGTCGCCACTTACGACATCGAGCAAATGGTCCGTGAGATCCAGTCGGCGGTGTCGGCGGGTGTCATGGGCATGGACAAGTTCTCCGAAGAAGTGCGCCGTGGCATGTCCGAAGTGCAGCAGGTCGGCGAGCAGTTGTCGCAGATCATCCATCAAGTGCAGGCGCTGGCGCCGCGGGTGTTGATGGTCAACGAAGGCATGCAGGCCCAGGCCACCGGCGCCGAGCAGATCAACCATGCGCTGGTGCAGTTGGGCGACGCCAGCAGCCAGACCGTCGAGTCGTTGCGTCAGGCCAGTTTCGCCATCGACGAACTGAGCCAGGTAGCCGTCGGGCTGCGCAGCGGCGTTTCGCGATTCAAAGTCTGATGAGCGAAATCCTCGCCAAACGCAGCGCCGCGCAGGTGGCGAAGCCGGCGTTATTCCTGCTGTTTCGCATCGGCAGCGAGCGCTACGCCTTGCGCGCCACCGAAGTGGCGGAAGTGCTGCCGCGCCTGCCGCTCAAGCCAATCGCCCGGGCGCCGCAGTGGGTCGCCGGGGTGTTCGCCTATCGCGGTGCGGTGGTGCCGGTGATCGACCTCAGCGCATTGACCTTCGGTCATCCCGCCGAGGCGCGCACCAGCACCCGTCTGGTATTGGTCAATTATCGGCCGGATGAAGCGCAACCCGCGCAATGGCTCGGGCTGATTCTCGAACAGGCCACCGACACCCTGCGTTGCCATCCGCAAGAGTTTCAGCCTTACGGCCTCGACAACCGCGCGGCGCCTTACCTCGGCCCGGTGCGTGAAGATGCCCAGGGATTGGTGCAATGGGTACGGGTCAATGACTTGCTCGATGACGCCGTGCGTACTTTGCTGTTCCCCGATCCGCCGCTGAGTCCGGCGCAGCTTGAGGCGCAGTCATGAGCAGTGATCAGCGCTTTTTCGACTTTCTCAAGGAGCGCATCGGCCTCGATGTGACCTCGGTTGGCCCGGCGATCATCGAGCGCGCTGTGCGCCAGCGCACGACACTCTCGCAAGCCGCGCATGCCGATGAGTATTGGCAATTGCTGCAAGGCTCGCGAGACGAACAACAGGCGCTGATCGAAGCGGTGATCGTCCCCGAGACGTGGTTTTTCCGTTATCCAGAGTCCTTTGCCACGCTGGGCAAACTGGCGCGCAATCGCCTCGCTGAACTGAACAATATGCGTGCTTTGCGCATTCTCAGCCTGCCATGTTCCACCGGCGAAGAACCCTATTCGATTGCCATGGCCTTGCTCGATGCCGGGCTCAAACCGCATCAGTTCAAGGTCGATGGCATGGACGTCAGCCCGCTGTCGGTGGAGAAGGCGCGGCGTGCGCTGTACGGCAAGAATTCGTTTCGCGGCCAGGATCTGGACTTTCGCGAACGGCACTTCACGCCTGAGCAGGACGGCCATCGGGTCAATGACTATGTGCGTGAGCAAGTGCGTTTGCAGGTCGGCAATGTGCTCGATCCGACGCTGCTGACCAGCGAGCCAGCGTTCGATTTCGTGTTCTGCCGCAACCTGCTGATCTATTTCGACCAGCCGACGCAGAAGCAGGTGTTCGAGGTGCTCAAGCGCCTGACCCATTTCGATGGCGTGCTGTTTATCGGCCCGGCCGAGGGCAGTTTGCTCGGGCGTCTGGGCATGCGTTCGATCGGTATCCCGCAATCCTTCGCGTTCAGTCGCCACAGCGATCCGCACCCCGAGCCGTTGCCAACGCCCAAGCCCATCGTGGTGCCGGTCAGCCAACCGCCTCGCAGCACGCAGCCAGCACCAGTGCGCACTCGACCGTTTGCCGCCGTAACGCCACTGCCGACCGCCAGCAAAAGTGCCAACCCGGATGCGGCGACCCTGCTGGCCAATATCGCCGCGCTGGCCAACGAAGGCAAAAGCGCTGAAGCCCGGGCGGCCTGCGAACAGTATTTGCGTAGCCATGAACCGGTGGCTCAGGTGTTTTACTGGCTCGGTCTGCTCAGCGACGTCGCCGGCCTGACCCTCGAAGCTCAGGGCTTCTACCGCAAGGCGTTGTACCTCGAACCGCAACACCCTGAAGCGTTGATGCACCTGGCCGCGTTGTTGCAGGCTCAGGGCGATACAGCGGGTGCCAGACGATTGCAGGAGCGTGCCGCCCGCAGCGGCCGCACCGCCGACAGTGAGCGTAAACGATGATCCCGTCCGACACCTTGAACGTCACCCACGAAGACGCCCGGGCCATCGACGATTGCTGGAACCGCATCGGCATTCACGGCGACAAGTCCTGTCCGCTGCTCGAAGACCACATTCATTGCCGCAATTGTTCGGTGTATTCCGCCGCCGCCACGCGCCTGCTCGACCGTTATGCGTTGCAACAGGACGAACGCGACCCGGTGGCGATCGCTGTCGAAAGCGATGTGAAAACCCGCTCGCTACTGATGTTCCGGCTCGGTGAAGAATGGCTGGGGCTGGCGACGCGCAGTCTCGTCGAAGTCGCGCCACTGCAGGCGATTCATTCATTGCCGCACCAGCGCTCACGCGCATTGCTCGGTGTGGCCAATGTGCGTGGTGCGCTGGTGGCCTGCCTGTCGCTGGTTGAATTGCTCGATCTGGATGGCAACGCCGCGCCAGCCACCGGCGCGCGCATTATGCCGCGGATGCTGATCATCGCCGCCCGTGGCGGGCCGGTGGTGGTGCCGGTGGATGAGGTCGACGGTATTCATGCCATCGACGAGCGCATTCTTGATGCCGCCTCGCAATCCGGCGCGCAAGCCAGTGCCAAATACACCCGTGGTGTTCTGCAGTATCGCGGTCGCAGCCTGCGTTGGCTGGATGAAGAACAGCTGCTGTCCGCCGTGACCCGGAGCCTCACATGACCCCCGAGCAAATGCGCGACGCCTCGCTGCTGGAGCTGTTCAGCCTCGAAGCCGAAGCCCAGACCCAAGTGCTCAGCGCCGGATTGCTGGCCCTGGAGCGCAACCCGACCCAGGCCGATCAACTGGAATCGTGCATGCGCGCGGCGCATTCGCTCAAAGGCGCGGCGCGAATTGTTGGCATCGATAGCGGCGTCAGCGTCGCCCATGTCATGGAAGATTGCCTGGTCAGCGCCCAGGAGGGGCGCTTGTTGCTGCGGCCCGAACACATCGATGCGCTGTTGCAGGGCACCGATTTGCTGATGCGCATCGCCACACCGACCAATGCGCCGCAGCCGAGCGATATTGAAACTTATGTGGCGTTGATGGCGGGTTTGCTCGATCCGTCGACGCCGCCGGCAGCGTTCGTTGCGCCGCCGATGGCCGAGTTGCAACTTCAAGCGCCGCCCGTATTTGAACTGACGCCAGCGCCGATCATCGAAGCCCCGGTCGAAACCTCTGAGCCGGCGCCACGCAAAAGCAAACGCACCACCGAAGGTGGCGAGCGGGTGCTGCGGGTCACCGCTGAACGGCTGAACAGTTTGCTCGATCTGTCGAGCAAGTCGCTGGTGGAAACCCAGCGCCTCAAACCGCATCTGGCGACCATGCAGCGCCTCAAACGCATGCAGAACAACGGCTTGCGTGCGCTGGAAAATCTCAACGTGCACCTCAAGGAGCACGCGCTGAGCCTTGAAGCGCTCGAAGCCTTGGAAGACGCGCGCCGTTTGCTCGCCGAATCCCAGCAATTGCTGAGCGAGAAAAACGCCGAACTCGACGAGTTCGCCTGGCAGGCCAGCCAGCGCGCACAAGTGCTCTACGACACGGCGTTGGCCTGCCGCATGCGACCCTTTGCGGACGTGCTGACCGGTCAGGTGCGCATGGTCCGCGATCTGGGCCGCAGCCTCGGCAAGCAGGTGCGGCTGGAGATCGAAGGCGAGAAAACCCAGGTTGATCGCGATGTGCTGGAAAAACTCGAAGCACCGCTGACGCATTTGCTGCGCAATGCGGTCGATCACGGCATCGAAACCCCGGAACAACGGCTGCTCAAGGGCAAACCGGAAGAAGGCTTGATCCGCCTGCGCGCCTCGCATCAGGCCGGTCTGCTAGTGCTGGAGTTGAGCGATGACGGCAATGGCGTCGACCTGGAGAAGGTCCGCCGCAGTATTGTCGAGCGGCAGTTATCTCCAGCCGAAACCGCTGCGCAACTGAGCGAAGAAGAACTGCTGACGTTCCTGTTCCTGCCCGGTTTCAGCTTGCGCGACACGGTCACCGAAGTGTCTGGACGGGGCGTTGGCCTCGATGCCGTTCAGCACATGGTTCGCCAGTTGCGCGGGGCCGTGGTGCTGGAGCAAACGGCGGGAGAGGGCAGTCGCTTTCATCTGGAAGTACCGCTGACCTTGTCGGTGGTGCGCAGTCTGGTGGTGGAAGTTGGCGAAGAGGCCTACGCCTTCCCGCTGGCGCACATCGAACGCATGTGTGATCTGGCGCCGGAGGACATCGTGCAGGTCGAAGGCCGTCAGCATTTCTGGCACGAAGGCCAGCACGTCGGGCTGGTTGCGGCCAGCCAGTTGCTCAACCGCCCGGCCAGCCAAAACAGTGGCGAAACCCTTAAAGTTGTGGTGATCCGTGAGCGCGATGCGGTTTACGGGGTTGCCGTGGAGCGCTTTATTGGCGAACGCACGCTGGTGGTCTTGCCGCTCGATGAGCGTCTGGGCAAAGTGCAGGACATCTCCGCCGGCGCCTTGCTTGATGACGGCTCGGTGGTGCTGATCGTCGACGTCGAAGACATGCTGCGCTCGGTGGACAAACTGCTCAATACCGGGCGCCTTGAGCGCATCGCGCGTCACGGCAATCAAGCTGCCGAGGCGGCGCGCAAGCGGGTGCTGGTGGTCGACGACTCGCTGACCGTGCGCGAGCTGCAACGCAAACTGCTGCTCAATCGCGGCTACGATGTCGCCGTGGCGGTGGACGGCATGGACGGTTGGAACGCGCTGCGCTCGGAGGACTTCGATTTGCTGATCACCGACATCGACATGCCGCGCATGGACGGCATCGAGCTGGTCACCCTGCTGCGCCGCGACAACCGTCTGCAATCGCTGCCGGTGATGGTTGTGTCATACAAGGATCGGGAAGAGGACCGCCGCCGTGGCCTCGATGCCGGCGCCGACTATTATTTAGCCAAAGCCAGTTTTCATGACGACGCCCTGCTCGACGCAGTGGTCGAGCTTATTGGAGGAGCGCGGGCATGAAGATCGCCATCGTCAACGACATGCCCATGGCGGTGGAGGCCCTGCGCCGGGCGCTGGCCTTCGAGCCGGCGCATCAGGTGGTCTGGGTCGCCCGCAACGGCGCCGAGGCAGTGCAGCGGTGCGCTGAAAATACTCCGGATCTGATCCTGATGGATCTGATCATGCCGGTGATGGACGGCGTCGAAGCCACGCGCCGGATCATGGCCGAAACCCCGTGCGCGATCGTCATTGTGACGGTCGATCGCCAGCAGAACGTGCACCGGGTCTTCGAAGCCATGGGCCACGGCGCGCTGGACGTGGTCGATACCCCGGCGCTCGGCGCCGGCAATGCCCAGGAAGCGGCGGCGCCGTTGCTGCGCAAGATCCTCAATATCGGCTGGCTGATCGGCGAGAAACCCACGCGCTCGCGTCCGACGCCGACGGCCCAGCGCAGTTCTGCGTCGTGTCAGCGACTGGTGGCGATCGGCTCATCTGCAGGCGGGCCGGCGGCGCTGGAGGTGCTGCTCAAAGGCTTGCCCAAGGATTTCTCGGCGGCGATTGTGCTAGTGCAGCATGTCGATCAGGTCTTTGCTGCCGGCATGGCCGAATGGCTGGCCAGCGCCAGTGGCCTCGATGTGCGTCTGGCCCGTGAAGGCGAACCGCCGCAGGCCGGCGCCGTGTTGCTGGCCGGCACCAACCACCATATTCGCTTGTTGAAAAACGGCACGCTGGCCTACACCGCCGAGCCGGTCAACGAGATCTACCGCCCCTCTATCGATGTGTTTTTCGAAAGTGTCGCCAGTTATTGGAATGGCGACGCGATCGGGGTTTTATTGACCGGGATGGGACGCGACGGCGCGCAAGGGCTTAAGCTCATGCGCCAGCAGGGTTACCTGACCATCGCGCAGGATCAGCAAAGCAGTGCGGTGTACGGCATGCCCAAAGCCGCCGCGGCGATTGATGCCGCGGTTGAAATCCGTGCGCTGGAAAAGATAGCGCCACGATTGCTGGAGGTTTTTCCCAAATGAACAGGTTTATCCGCAATCCTGGCCCCCGCAGTACTCAGGTGACCGCCCATGAATGACTTACAGATCGACGACATTAAAACCGACGAAAACGCCGCCATGGTGTTGTTGGTGGACGATCAAGCGATGATCGGCGAAGCGGTGCGCCGTGGGCTGTCGAATCAAGAAAACATCGACTTCCACTTCTGCTCCGACCCGCAGCAGGCCATTGCCCAGGCGGTGCGGATCAAACCGACGGTGATTCTCCAGGACCTGGTGATGCCCGGCCTCGATGGCCTGAGCCTAGTGCGCGAATACCGCAATCACCCGGCGACCAAGGACATTCCGATCATCGTCCTGTCGACCAAGGAAGACCCGCTGATCAAGAGCGCGGCGTTCTCTGCCGGCGCCAACGATTACCTGGTGAAACTGCCGGATACCATCGAGCTGGTGGCGCGCATCCGCTATCACTCGCGTTCCTACATGACCTTGCTGCAGCGCGACGCGGCGTACCGCGCGCTGCGCGTCAGCCAGCAGCAATTGCTCGACACCAATCTGGTGCTGCAACGCCTGATGAACTCCGACGGCCTGACCGGGCTGTCCAACCGCCGGCACTTCGACGAGTACCTGGAACTGGAGTGGCGCCGCTCACTGCGGGAACAGAGTCAGTTGTCGCTGTTGATGATCGACGTCGATTACTTCAAGTCCTACAACGACAGCTTTGGTCACGTTGAAGGCGACGAAGCGTTACGCAAGGTCGCTACGGCGATCCGCGAGGCCAGCGCACGACCGTCAGATCTGCCGGCGCGTTATGGCGGTGAGGAGTTTGTGCTGGTGCTGCCGAACACCTCGCCGGGCGGCGCGCGGCTGGTCGCGGAGAAGCTACGGCAGACCGTGGCATCCTTGAAAATCCCGCACAACACCCCGGCGGAAGGGGCGAGCCTGACCATCAGTATTGGTCTGGCGACCATGGTGCCGCAGGCGGGTAGTGATTGTCGGTTGCTGATTTCGGCGGCGGATCGTGGCCTTTACCTGGCGAAGAACAATGGGCGTAATCAGGTCGGGATCGAGTAAACGCTGACCCTCACCCCAGCCCTCTCCCAATGGGAGAGGGGGCCGACCGGGGTGTCTGGCGCTGAACATCGACCTGATCGACCGAGTCGATTATGGATCTTCAAGCTTGGCGATCATGGATTCGGCAAAGCCATTTCACGTCGGCGTACCTCCCGAGCAAACCCGAATCAGTCCCCTCTACCTCTGGGAGAGGGTTAGGGTGAGGGCAAAGGTTTTAATGATCCCCACACCCGCCAGACGGGCTGCCGTCACAGCCTGATTACGTTATACTCGCCGGCTTTCAAAAGTTCGCCAACGAGTGCTGCCCGTCATGGAAATCAACCCGATCCTGAACACCATCAAGGACCTGTCCGAGCGCTCCGAAACTATTCGGGGGTATCTTTGACTACGATCAAAAGCATGAGCGTCTGACCGAAGTCAATCGCGAGCTTGAAGATCCGAGCGTCTGGAACAAACCTGAATACGCCCAGGAACTGGGCCGCGAGCGCGCTGCGCTGGCGCAGATCGTCGATACCCTCGATGAACTGAACGGCGGTCTGGCCGATTGCCGCGACCTGCTGGACATGGCCGTCGAAGAAAACGACGAAGGCGCAGTGGGCGATGTCGTCGCCGAGCTGGCCCGTCTCGAGGAGAATCTGGCCAAGCTGGAATTCCGCCGCATGTTCAGCCATGAAATGGACCCGAACAACGCCTACCTGGACATCCAGGCCGGTTCCGGCGGCACTGAAGCCCAGGACTGGGCCAACATCCTACTGCGCATGTACCTGCGCTGGGCGGACAAACGCGGTTTCGACGCGACCATCATGGAACTGTCGGCCGGTGAAGTTGCCGGTATCAAAGGTGCGACCGTGCACATCAAGGGCGAATACGCCTTTGGCTGGCTGCGTACCGAAATCGGCGTACACCGTCTGGTGCGCAAGAGCCCGTTCGACTCCGGCAACCGTCGTCACACCTCGTTCTCCGCGGTTTTCGTCTCGCCAGAGATCGATGACAAGGTCGAAATCGAAATCAACCCGGCAGACCTGCGTATCGACACCTATCGTTCCTCCGGTGCCGGTGGTCAGCACGTAAACACCACCGACTCGGCCGTACGTATCACTCACGTACCGACCAACACCGTGGTCAGCTGCCAGAACGAACGTTCCCAGCACGCCAACAAGGACACCGCCATGAAAATGCTGCGGGCCAAGTTGTACGAGCAGGAAATGCAGAAACGCAACGCCGCGTCGCAAGCGCTGGAAGACACCAAGTCGGACATCGGTTGGGGTCACCAGATTCGCTCGTACGTGCTCGATGCGTCGCGGATCAAGGATCTGCGCACCAACATCGAACGCAGCGACTGCGACAAGGTACTCGACGGCGATATCGACGAATACCTGTATGCCAGCCTGAAATCCGGGCTGTAAAAGACGCATTACAGGATCGGCTGATTCAACCCGATCCCTGTAGGAGCCAGCCCTGCTGGCGATCCCCGGGCCGTAAGGCCCGGGGGCAACGAACCTGATGGAATATCTAAAGACATGAGCGACCAACAACTCGACCCGCAAGCCCTGCAACAGGAAGAAAACTCCCTGATCGCCCTGCGCAAGGAAAAGCTGGCTGCCGAGCGCGCCAAGGGCAACGCCTTCCCGAACGACTTCCGCCGCGAAAACTACTGCGAAGATCTGCAGAAGAAATACGCGGACAAGACCAAGGAAGAGCTGGCAGAGGCTGCAATCCCGGTCAAGGTTGCCGGTCGCATCATGCTCAACCGTGGCTCGTTCATGGTGATCCAGGACATGACCGGTCGCATCCAGGTCTACGTCAACCGTAAAACCCTGTCGGAAGACACCCTCGCCGCGGTGAAAACCTGGGACATGGGCGACATCATTGCCGCTGAAGGCACCCTGGCGCGTTCCGGCAAGGGCGACCTGTACGTTGAAATGACCAGCGTGCGTCTGCTGACCAAATCTCTGCGTCCGCTGCCGGATAAGCACCACGGCCTGACCGACACCGAACAGCGCTACCGTCAGCGCTACGTTGACCTGATCGTCAACGAAGACGTGCGCCAGACCTTCCGCGTGCGTTCGCAAGTGATCGCGCACATCCGCAGCTTCCTGATGAAGCGCGACTTCCTCGAAGTCGAAACGCCGATGCTGCAGACCATTCCGGGCGGCGCTGCGGCCAAGCCGTTCGAAACCCACCACAACGCGCTGGACATGGAAATGTTCCTGCGTATCGCGCCAGAGCTGTATCTGAAGCGTCTGGTGGTCGGTGGTTTTGAAAAGGTCTTCGAGATCAACCGCAACTTCCGTAACGAAGGCGTTTCGACTCGTCACAACCCTGAATTCACCATGTTGGAGTTCTATCAGGCGTACGCCGATTACGAAGACAACATGGACCTGACCGAAGAACTGTTCCGTGAACTGGCGCAGCTGGTACTGGGCAGCACCGACGTGCCGTACGGCGACAAGGTGTTCCACTTCGGCGAGCCGTTCGTGCGCCTGTCGGTGTTCGACTCGATCCTCAAGTACAACCCTGAGCTGACCGCCGATGATCTGAACGACATCGACAAGGCGCGCGCCATCGCCAAGAAGGCCGGCGCCAAGGTGCTGGGCTTCGAAGGTCTGGGCAAACTGCAGGTGATGATTTTCGAAGAGCTGGTCGAGCACAAGCTGGAACAGCCGCACTTCATCACCCAGTACCCGTTCGAAGTGTCGCCGCTTGCGCGTCGCAACGACGACAACCCGAACGTCACCGACCGCTTCGAGCTGTTCATCGGTGGCCGTGAAATCGCCAACGCCTACTCCGAGTTGAACGACGCGGAAGACCAGGCCGAGCGCTTCATGGCGCAGGTGGCCGACAAGGACGCCGGCGACGACGAAGCCATGCACTACGACGCCGACTTCGTGCGCGCGCTGGAGTACGGCATGCCGCCAACGGCCGGTGAAGGTATCGGCATCGATCGTCTGGTGATGTTGCTGACCAACTCGCCGTCGATTCGCGATGTGATCCTGTTCCCGCACATGCGACCGCAAGCGTAAACGTTTCAGTTAAAAAGCCGCCTAAAACAGGCGGCTTTTTATTGCCTGTCTGGTACAAATGTATCAATTGGTTACTTTTGAATTGCAGAGGAAGTTCTGTCGTGATGGGTGCAATAGCTCAAGAAGGTGCAGCGGGTATCGCCACTGCGGTCGCTGAAAGCGTTCAGTACCAGGGTCGCAAGGCCAGCCGACAGGGCAGTGAGCAGCGTCGCCAGGACATTCTCGACGCGGCGATGCGCATTGTCGTGCGTGACGGTGTGCGTGCCGTGCGCCACCGCGCGGTGGCGGCCGAGGCCGGAGTGCCGCTGTCGGCGACCACCTATTACTTCAAGGATATCGACGACCTGCTCACCGATACCTTCGCTCAATACGTTGAACGCAGCGCGGCGTACATGGCCAAGCTGTGGGTCAACAACGAAGGTTTGCTGCGCGAAATGGTCGTCAGTGGGGACGGCAGCCCGGAGTCGCGCTCGCAACTGGCTGATGACATCGCGCGGTTGATGGCTGACTACGTGCATCGTCAGTTGGTTAACCGTCGTGAACATTTGATGGCTGAACAGGCGTTCCGTCAGGAAGCATTGCTTAATCCGCGTCTGGCGATTCTGGTGCGCTCGCATCAGCAGATTCTGTTGCAGGGCACCTGCCAGTTGTTCCAGGTGCTGGGCTCGCGTGAACCGCAACAGGATGCCAAGGTGTTGACGGCGATTATCGGTCGGATGGAATATCAGGGCCTGCTCAACGACGCCGAGCCTTTGGCCGAAGAGGACATGCTCGGCATTCTGACGCGCTATATGCATCTGGTGCTTGCGTCGGTCTGATCCTCTGGGGAAACATTGAACCCTGTGGGAGCGAGCTTGCTCGCGAAGACGGACTGACATTCAACATTAATGTTGGCTGTGCTGACGCTTTCGCGAGCAAGCTCGCTCCCACAGGTTCGGTGGCGTATTCAAGGGCGGCGAATGTTCATAGGGAGTATTGAATGAAAGCCTGGCGTGGCGTGCTGATCGCCTTGTCGTTCCTGCTGCTCAGTGGCTGTCTGGTGACCTTCAAGGAGCCGCTGACCGCCAGTGACCCGGCGCCCAAGGGCCTGCTCGGCAAATGGTCGAGCACCAACGCCTGGGGCGAGCCGATGAACCTTGAGCTGACGCGCCTGGGCAAGGACCGCTATCAGGCTGTCACGTACTTCAAGGCCAAACCCCGCGAACGCGAAGCCTATCCCTTCACTGTGTCGCGCCATGGCAGCCGCTGGTATCTGTCGGCGAAAGTCCCGGCGCAGTACGGTGGCCACTTCACCATCGCCGGCTTCGAACTCACCGACAAACACGAACTGGTGGTCTACAACCTCGATCTCGAGCAGATCAACCAGGCGATCAAACAAAAAGCCCTCGACGGTCAGGCCTTCCAGACCGACGATGGCGACGGCGTGCAAGTCGACAGTAACCTCGATAAGGTCTTTGCTTACCTCGATGATCCGGCCAATTCCGATGTCTTCGTGGAAGCCGTGCGCTACCAGCGCCAGGCCCGCGCCCAATAATTCAGAACGTCAGGTTTCCTACAGGAGTTTCGGGTGGACGATTACCAGCAGACGATACGCATGTTGTCCGATCGCATTGTGCTGGCGCAGACGCCGATCCGTGTGCTCGACGCCGTCAAGTGGGACGAGAACATTCGCAAGGGGTTCCTCAAGGCCAAAGGCAAGGAAATGCCGGCGGTGGATCGCGACTACTACCTCAATCGGCCGCTGAGTTTCGATTCGAGCAAGGTCAAGCTGGAGTTCCAGAACATCGAGCGCGACATCACCCGCCAGCTTGGCCAGTTCAACCCGGTCGGGCAGATCATGCGGCGCATGTGCAAGGAATACCGCATGGTGGTGCGCATGCTCGAAGCGCGCGGTACCGAAGATTTCGGTCTGATCTCCCAAGAGTTGTATGGCGCCGCGTCTGATGCGTTCCACGCCGGTGACCCGACCCTGGCCGACCTCGGCCTGATGATGTCCGACTACCTGAACAACATTGATGGCCGTGGCGATTTGAAGGACGAGCCGAAGATCCTCACCGCCAAGGACGCCGTGCATCTGCTGCAAACCCGTCTGAACAAAGTGTTCGGCGAGGCCGAAGAAACCATCCGCGTGTTCGAGTCCGACGGTATCGTTGCTGACGCGGCGGCCGGTGCGGACTACATCAAGATCCGCACCGATGCGATGTTCAACGACCGCGACGTGCGCGCGCTGGAAGTCCACGAAGGCCTGGTCCACGTCGGCACCACGCTCAACGGTTTGAACCAGCCGATCTGCACCTTCCTGTCCAAAGGCCCACCGTCGTCGACGGTGACCCAGGAAGGCCTGGCGATCCTGATGGAAATCATCACCTTCGCCTCCTACCCGAGCCGCCTGCGCAAACTGACCAACCGCACCCGCGCCATTCACATGGTCGAGGAGGGCGCGGACTTCCTGCAGGTTTTCGAATTCTTCCGTGAGCAGGGCTTCGAGATGGCGGAAAGTTACGGCAACGCCAGTCGCGTTTTCCGTGGATCGACACCGACCGGTCTGCCATTTACCAAAGACTTGTCCTACCTCAAGGGCTTTATCATGGTTTACAACTACATTCAGTTGGCCGTGCGTAAGGGCAAGCTTGAGCAGATTCCGTTGTTGTTCTGCGGCAAGACCACGCTGGAAGACATGCGTACCTTGCGCCAACTGGTGGATGAAGGATTGGTGGTACCGCCGAAGTATCTGCCTGACCAGTTCCGCGATTTGAATGCGTTGTCGGCGTGGATGTGCTTCTCCAACTTCCTCAACCATTTGAGTCTGGACCGGATCGAAGCGGATTACTCCAATATCCTCTAGCCCACACAATAAACCCCTGTAGGAGTGAGCCTGCTCGCGATAGCGGTGTGTCAACCAACACAAATAGCGACTGACACACCGCTATCGCGAGCAGGCTCGCTCCCACAGTTTTGATTTGTGTCTGACTCCCTATTTTCGCGAGGTTTCACCGGATGAGAATCCTCGGCATCATTTGCCTGCTCCTGACCCTCGGCGGTTGCAGTTCGCTGTTGTTCTACCCTGAGCCGGGCCAGATATTCACCCCGGAAAAAGCCAAGCTCGAATACCGCACCGTCACCCTGGTCACGGCGGATGGCTTGAAGCTCAACGCCTGGTGGCTGCCGGCCAAACCCGGCGTAGAGGTCAAAGGCACCGTCCTGCACCTGCACGGCAATGGCGGCAATCTGCCTATGCATTTGGGCGGGAGCTGGTGGCTGCCAAAAAACGGCTATCAAGTGCTGCTGGTCGACTATCGCGGTTATGGCTTGTCCGAAGGCAAACCGAGCCTGCCGGCGATCTATCAGGACATCGACGCCGCGTTCGCATGGCTGGACAAGGCGCCGGAAGTCAAAGGCAAGCCGCTGATCCTGCTCGGCCAAAGCCTCGGCGGTTCGATGGCGGTGCATTGGCTGGTGCAGCATCCCGAGCGACAGAAACAGCTGAAAGCGCTGGTGCTCGACGGCGTGCCCGCGAGCTATCGCAGCGTCGGCCAATACGCGCTCAGCACTTCGTGGCTGACCTGGCCATTTCAGGTGCCGTTGTCGTGGCTGGTGCCGGACAGCGACAGCGCGATCAACTCGATGCCGCAACTCAACGGCGTGCCGAAACTGATCTTCCACAGTATCGACGATCCACTGGTGCCGCTGTCCAACGGCATCCGTCTGTATCAAGCGGCGCCACCGCCGCGCGTGCTGCAACTGACCCGTGGCGGCCATGTGCAGACCTTCGGCGACCCGGTGTGGCGCCTGGTCATGCTGCGCTACCTCGACGATCCCGAGCATTTCAACGGCCTGCGCCGCCTCGGCGAAATCCCCAATTATCCGACACCCCCGAATTCTGAAGACGAGAGTCCGCAATGACTGAAGAACGCAACGCCATCCCGCTGATCATCACCGGTATCTGCAGCATCCTCGGCACCGTTGGAGCGCTGTGGTACTACGGCTACCTGCACTTCGCCAAACCCGAGGATGCGTTGCTGCTCAACGAATTCACCATGCTCAAGACTGTTCCGGGTGAGGATTACAAGGTTTCGCTGGATCCCGCGCCGCAGGTGGCGCAGTGCATTGATGGGGTGCTGGTGTTGTTCGATACCGAGCAGAAAGGTCTGACCGGTGTGTTGATCAACGCACAGAAAAAAGCCGTGCGCTGCATGGGCGAAGAAACCCCGCAGAAGCTTGAGCAGTGATTCTGCAGGACCAGCCCTCACCCTAACCCTCCCGAAACGTCGGACCGCCCAGAGGGAGAGGGGACTGACCGAGGTGTTCTTTCGCTATACGCCGACCTGATCCATCGCGTCGAACACAAACTCTGAAAGCGCCATAAATCGGCTCCCTCTCCCTCGGGAGAGGGCTGGGGTGAGGGGCCACCATTTCAGCCCGCACAAAAAAGCCCCGCCTGACTCAGTCAGGCGGGGCTTTCGCGTTACAGCAGTGCGCTTAGTTCGAGCTGACCGCCGAACGTGGCATCACTGGTTGGTTGTCGTTGGAAATGGTCACTTCCACACGACGGTTCATCGCACGGCCGGAAGCGCTGCCGTTCTCGGCAACCGGGTATTCCTTGCCGTAGCCTTGGGTGACGATGCGCGCTGGATCAACGCCCATTTTCACCAGTGCGGTGCGCACGGAGTTGGCGCGACGCTCGGACAGCGACTGGTTGTGGCTGGCGGTCCCGGTGCTGTCGGTGTAACCCTCGACGATCACTTTGCGATCCGGGTTTTCCTGAAGGAACTGCGCCAGTTTGTTGATGTTGACCAAACCGCTGGACTTGAGGTCAGCACGGTCGGTGGCGAACAGTACGTCACCGAAAGTCACCAGCGTACCGCGATCGGTCTGCTTGGCGTTCAGGCTGTCCTGCAGTTGTTTGATCTGCTGATCGCGAGCATCCAGACGCGCCTGGGCACGTTGGGCGGCGGCGTTCTTCAGGTTATTTTCCGCAGTGCGCAGGGCGATGGTCTGCTTGGCCACTTCCACACGCTGGTTGGTCAGGTAGGCCAGTTGGTCAACCTTGGCAGCGTCTTGCTTGTCCAGGTAGGCCTTGTCGGCCTTGTCCAGGTAATCGCTGGCGTCTTTGGTTTCCAGTGCCGCGACTTTGCTCGCCTGTGGGTTGGCTTGCAGGCCGGCGTAGTTGGTGCGTGCCTGTTCCAGGTTCGGGTTAGGCGGGGTGGAGCAGGCAGCCAGAGCAACACTTGCGGCGAGGAGAGCGGGGATCATCAGTTGCTTACGCATAATTTGTCGTCCTTTCTATCGGTAAGAGATTCAGCTTTGCGGTCGGGATGCGCGCTTACTGCACGGTGCGCTGACTTTCCTGACGCAGTTCCTGAACACCTTTCTGGGAATCCTTCACAGCCTGTTCGGCTTTAGCGGCCTGAGCCTTGCGTTCGGCGACGCGAGCGTCCCACTCGGCTTGCTCGGACAGGATGCGAGCTTCGTCATACTTCTTGTCGTGCATGGCGATTTCGGCTTGTTTCAGTTTGTCCTGTGCTTGCTTCATCTCAACGGCAGCGAACTCGGTACCGCCAGCGCTGACGGCGCTGTTCACCGCCGACTGGGTCACGGCGTATTGCTCGGTCGGTGGGTTACCGGCGCAACCGGCCAGTACGAAGCTGGTGCCGATGGCCAGAGCCGCCAGTTTCAGACCGCGCAGGTGGGTAAACGAGGTTTGGTTTTTCATGGTCTTCAACTCCATTAGGCATCTCCTGAAAACAACTGAATCCATCCTGGTCGAGGAGCCGAAAGCGTCGTGTGAAAGGCGTTTTTGAAACGCTCGTTCCAGGCGTGGTTACAGGTTCCGACCGGAGGCGTTTTTCAAAAGTTCAGAAAAGATGGCCTATCGCCAAAATAATTTTTGACCGAATGGATAAGGCTCTAGAGCGGGAACTTTGGCGGGATGAAGCGGTACGCGCGGAGTTTTCGGATCCCGAAAACACACTGATTTTGAACTGGAATACGATCTTTGTAGGAGTGAGCCTGCTCGCGATAGCGGTGTATCAGACAACAAAAATGGCGACTGAAAATCCGCCATCGCGAGCAGGCTCGCTCCCACAGTTTTGATCTGTGTGGTGTCAGTGTTTTTGCTTGCCTGCTGCGGCCGAGAGGTCATGCAAATGCCGGCGCGAAAGGGCCAGAAAACGCGGTGTAGGCCCGACGTCTTCATACAACGGATCACCCTCCTCATCGGTCGCCACCACCGTCGAACCTTTCACATACGGCAGGCTCGCTTCAAACTCTTCAAGCGCCGCGCCGATCAGTTCGCCAAGCAATTCTTCGACATGCCGTTTGGGGTACATCTCGGTAATCGCTGCCAGACGCGCCGCAGCTTCAACGTCCAGATGAATCGCGTAGCCAGTGTCGGTCATACGACCTTTGGCGTTTTCTTCCCAATGCTGGGCGAGTTCACGAATTTTCATGATGACCTCATTTCGCACCTGCTCATGGCAGGTCTGGGTGAGTGTCCGCCGGGGCCGGCGGCAAGCCGTTGTGCGGCTTACTGTTGAGACTAGCTTTCGCCCACAAGGTTTAACGTCCCTTCGTCGGCTGCTTGTAAGAAGCGTCGTAGAGCGGCACTCTCTAGGTCATGCACTCGTTTCTAAGCCGTCCGGATTACTGCTGGGGAATTGCTGATGACCGATATTGATGCACGCTTGCGCGAAGACGTTCACCTGCTCGGAGAGCTGCTGGGCAATACCATTCGAGATCAGTACGGCGAGGATTTCCTCGACAAGATCGAGCAGATTCGTAAGGGCGCCAAGGCCGATCGGCGTGGTTCGATGGACGCCGAACTGAGCGCCAGCCTCAATCAATTGAGCGAAGACGAATTGCTCCCCGTGGCGCGCGCGTTCAACCAGTTTCTCAACCTGGCGAACATCGCCGAGCAGTATCAGTTGATTCATCGTCGCGAGGAGTCGCAGCCGGCGCCGTTCGAATCCCGCGTGCTGCCGGAATTGCTCGCGCGTTTGCGCAGTGAAGGCCACAGCGCCGAATCGCTGGCGCGGCAACTGGCGCGGCTGGAAATCGAGCTGGTGCTTACTGCGCACCCGACCGAAGTGGCGCGGCGCACGCTGATCCAGAAGTACGACGCGATCGCCGGGCAACTCGCCGCGCAGGATCATCGCGACCTGACCAGCGCCGAACGCGAACAGATTCAAAACACCCTGCAACGGCTGATCGCCGAAGCCTGGCACACCGAAGAAATCCGCCGCACGCGCCCCACACCAGTCGATGAAGCCAAATGGGGTTTCGCGGTCATCGAGCACTCACTGTGGCAGGCGATTCCCAACCATATGCGCAAGGCCGACAAGGCGTTGTATGAAGCGACCGGCCTGCGTCTGCCATTGGAAGCCGCGCCGATTCGCTTCGCCTCATGGATGGGTGGCGACCGTGATGGCAACCCCAACGTTACCGCTGCGGTGACTCGCGAAGTGTTGCTGCTGGCGCGCTGGATGGCCGCCGATTTGTACCTGCGTGATGTCGATCATTTGGCAGCCGAGCTGTCGATGCAACAGGCCAGCGACGCCCTCAAAGCCAAGGCCGGCGACAGCGCCGAACCGTATCGTGCGGTGCTCAAGCAACTGCGCGAACGCCTGCGCGCCACGCGCAATTGGGCACACGCTGCGCTGACTGCACCGACGCCAGCGCCGACAGACGTGCTGCACAACAACCGCGATCTGCTCGATCCGCTGGAGCTGTGCTTCAACTCGCTGCACGAGTGCGGCATGGGCGTGATCGCTGATGGTCCGTTGCTCGACTGCCTGCGTCGGGCGGTGACCTTCGGCCTGTTCCTTGTGCGTCTGGATGTGCGCCAGGACTCGTCACGCCATAGCTCGGCGATGACTGAAATCACCGATTACCTCGGCCTCGGTCGCTACGAAGACTGGGACGAAGAGCAGCGCATCACCTTTCTGACCCGCGAACTGAGCAATCGTCGGCCACTGCTGCCAGCGCATTTCAAACCGTCCGCTGACACCTCCGAAGTGCTCAACACCTGCAAGGAAATTGCCGCGGCGCCGGGCGCTTCGCTCGGTTCCTACGTGATCTCCATGGCCGGTGCAGCTTCCGATGTGCTCGCCGTGCAACTGCTGCTCAAAGAGTCTGGCGTGCTGCGGCCGATGCGCGTGGTGCCGTTGTTCGAAACCCTTGCCGACCTCGACAACGCCGGGCCGGTGATGGAGCGGCTGTTGCTGCTGCCGGGTTACCGTGCACGGCTGCAAGGCCCGCAGGAAGTGATGATCGGTTATTCCGACTCGGCCAAGGACGCTGGCACCACGGCGGCGGCCTGGGCGCAATATCGTGCGCAGGAACGCTTGGTGGAAATCTGCCGCGAGCAACAAGTCGAACTGCTGCTGTTCCACGGTCGCGGCGGCACCGTGGGCCGTGGCGGTGGTCCGGCGCATGCGGCGATTCTGTCGCAACCGCCGGGCTCGGTGGCCGGGCGTTTCCGCACCACTGAGCAGGGGGAAATGATTCGATTCAAATTCGGCCTGCCGGACATCGCCGAGCAAAACCTCAATCTGTATCTGGCGGCGGTGCTTGAAGCAACGCTGCTGCCTCCGCCGCCGCCGACACCAGAGTGGCGTCACTTGATGGACGAATTGGCCGCCGATGGCGTCAGCGCTTATCGCCAGGTCGTGCGGGAAAATCCGCAATTCGTCGAGTACTTCCGTCAGTCCACGCCAGAGCAGGAGTTGGGTCGCTTGCCACTGGGCAGTCGTCCGGCCAAACGCCGCGCCGGCGGGATCGAAAGTCTGCGGGCGATTCCGTGGATCTTCGGCTGGACGCAAACGCGGCTGATGCTGCCGGCGTGGCTGGGGTGGGAGTCGGCGCTGAGCAAGGCGCTGGAGCGCGGCGAGGGCGAGTTGCTCGGGCAGATGCGCGAACAATGGCCGTTCTTCCGTACGCGTATCGACATGCTGGAAATGGTTCTGGCCAAGGCTGATGCGGATATTGCGCTGTCCTACGATCAGCGTCTGGTCGAGCCTGATCTGCTGCCGTTGGGCGCGCAGTTACGCGACCTATTGTCGCAGGCGTGCGCGGTGGTGCTCGGCCTGACTGGCCAGTCGCAACTGCTGGCACATAGCCCTGACACCCTTGAATTCATCCGCCTGCGCAACACCTACCTCGACCCGCTGCATCTATTGCAGGCCGAACTGCTGGCCCGTTCGCGGCAGCAGGATGTCGAGCAGGGCAGCCCGGTGGAACAGGCGTTGCTGGTGTCTGTGGCGGGGATTGCCGCTGGTTTGCGAAATACCGGCTAAGGTTTTTGTCGGGTGCGCGGTAGCCGGACGAAGACTTGGCTGTCGCGTTGCCTGACCGGCGAAAGTGCCGCGAGGCGACAGTTAATGATGGGGTTGCGACTTGGGTTACCGCGTCGCGAGGTCGCGGGGGGCGTCGGTTTCTCCGACTTTTGGCGTCTTGTGTGGGCGCAGCCTGCTGTGTATCTTGATCAGCCTTTGGCCGTTTATGCGGCCACGACCCGTATTTTCAGGATTCGTCCCAAGAGGCGAATCCTTTGTTTTGTAAAAGCTTTTTATAAAAAAATTGAGGAGCACATCTAATGCGCGTCATTCTGCTGGGAGCTCCCGGGGCCGGTAAAGGTACTCAGGCTAAGTTCATCACCGAAAAATTCGGCATTCCACAAATTTCCACCGGCGACATGCTGCGTGCAGCGGTCAAGGCCGGTACTCCACTGGGCGTTCAAGCCAAGAGCATCATGGATGCCGGCGGCCTGGTGTCGGATGACCTGATCATCGCACTGGTTCAGGACCGCATCGCTCAGCCAGACTGCGCCAACGGTTTCCTGTTCGACGGCTTCCCGCGCACCATTCCGCAGGCTGAAGCTCTGGTTTCTGCCGGCGTCGAACTGGATGCAGTGGTTGAAATCGCTGTTGAAGACGAAGAAATCGTTCAACGCATCGCCGGCCGTCGTGTTCACGAAGCCAGCGGCCGCGTTTACCACATCGTCTACAACCCGCCGAAAATCGCAGGCAAAGACGACATCACCGGCGAAGAGCTGGTACAGCGCAAGGACGACACCGAAGAAACCGTGCGTCATCGCCTGTCGGTCTACCATTCGCAGACCAAGCCGCTGGTGGATTTCTACCAGAAGCTGTCGGCTGCCAACGGCAAGCCAAAGTACAGCCACATCGAAGGCGTTGGTTCGGTTGATGCAATCACCACCAAGGTGCTGGCAGCGCTGAGCTGAAAAGTCTGATCGGCTGCATCATCCACGGCCCGCTTGCGGGCCGTAGTTGTTTATACTGACGCCCTTTTTCCCACACCTGTTTTGGAAACATCGATGAGCACCTTGCTGGCCCTGGACACCGCGACTGAAGCTTGCTCCGTTGCCTTGCTGCATGACGGCAAGGTCACGAGCCATTACGAGGTGATCCCGCGCCTGCACGCGCAGAAACTGCTGCCGATGATCCAGCAACTGCTGGCCGACGCCGGCACCACGTTGCAAGCGGTCGATGCGATTGCTTTTGGTCGCGGGCCTGGCGCGTTCACTGGTGTGCGGATTGCCATCGGTGTGGTGCAGGGTCTGGCGTTTGCGCTGGATCGTCCGGTATTGCCAGTGTCCAACCTGGCCGTGCTGGCGCAGCGGGCGTTGCGTGAGCACGGTGTGAGCCAGGTCGCGGCGGCCATCGATGCGCGGATGGATGAAGTGTATTGGGGCTGCTACCGCGAGACGGCGGGGGAGATGCGTCTGGTTGGTGCCGAAGCGGTGTTGCCGCCGGAAGTCGCGGCGCTGCCGGCCGATGCCAGTGGTGAGTGGTTCGGTGCTGGCACGGGTTGGAGTTATGCCGAGCGCATCGCGGTCAATCTGACCGGTTCCGATGCCGCCATGCTGCCCCACGCCGAAGACTTGCTGACCCTGGCGCGCTTCGCCTGGGAGCGCGGCGAGTCGATCCCGGCTGACGATGCGCAACCGGTTTACCTGCGCGATAAAGTCGCCACCCCGAAAGCCCGCTAACTCGTCACGAACCCTGTGGGAGCGAGCTTGCTCGCGAAGGCTTCTGGTCAGCCAATATCAATGTTGAATGTGCTGAACTCTTCGCGAGCAAGCTCGCTCCCACAGGGAATTAAGTCGCCCGCGAATCCGCCAATCGTCAGTTTCTAATCCCTCGCTTTAAACCTTTTGCGCTTTATGTGTTCTAGTTATCACTCGGCAGTTTGCTAAGTCGGTCAAGTGCCGCTAAATTGCCATCATCGATACCGAGCATGAAATTATGCGTATAGACGGCCTTTCCTCTCAGTCCTACCCCATCAAGCGCAAGCCTCGCAAAGGCCATGTGACTGTGGATGAGTCCGTCGATGACATCGACGGTGAGCTGGAATTTCCGACTGAAGAGCAACGGGCTGCCCGTGCTGCCGCCAAAGCCGCCGCGCAACGCCTGAGCAATCTGCCCGCCCGCCAACAAGACATGATTTACCACCGCGCCATGAGCAAAAGCGTAGCGATGGCCCTCGCCAGCTACCTGAGCACCGCCGGTTTTGTCGATTGGGATGCAGACGTGCTGGGCCTCGATCTGTATATCTGATGGATCTGCCTTACTACCTCGGTTGTCCGTCCTGGAGCGAAAACGCCTGGCGCGAGTATCTGTACCCGGTAGACGCCAAAACCTCAGATTTCCTCGGTCTCTATTCCCAAGTGTTCAACGCCGTTGAAGGCAACACGACCTTCTACGCCAGCCCGTCGCCCGCCACGGTGCAGCGTTGGGCCGAGGTCATGCCCGAGCACTTCCGCTTCACCGCCAAATTCCCCGGCGACATCAGCCACAGCGGTGACCTGCGCGAGCAACTGACCGCCGCCGAAACATTTCTGCAATTACTCAAACCCCTCGGTGAGCGCGTCTCGCCGATGTGGTTGCAACTGTCGAAAAGCTTCACGCCGTATCGACTGCCGGAACTGGCGGCGTTTATTGATGCGCTGGATTGCCCGTTGGCGGTGGAAGTGCGCCATGAACAGTTCTTCGCCAAGGGCGAGAGCGAACGTCTGCTCAATCGCCTGCTGCTGGATCGTGGCGTTGAGCGCATCTGCCTCGACCCGCGTGCGCTGTTCAGTTGCCTGTCGACTGAATCTTCGGTAATCCACGCGCAATCGAAAAAGCCACGCGTGCCGACGCGCCCGGCGGCGTTCACCCAGTTCCCGCAAGTGCGTTTTATTGGCCATCCGGAACTGGAAGCCAACGACCCGTTCCTAGTGCCGTGGGTGGCGAAAATCGCCGAGTGGATCGAAGAGGGCCGCACGCCGTACATCTTCCTGCACACCGCCGATAACCTGCTTGCGGCGAAACTGGCGCAACGTTTTCACGCACAACTGATGCAACGTTTGCCTGGCCTGCCAGCGCTGCCTGCGCTATACAGAGAACCCGCCGCGGAGCAACTTGGCCTGCTCTGAAGCGGATTTTTTTCTGCCCAGGAGTCTGCCGATGGATGCCCAAGCCCGTAAAGCCCACGCCTTCAAAGCCCTGCATGACCAATCGGGGATTTTCGTGATTCCTAATCCGTGGGATGCGGGGTCGGCAAAAATGCTCGCCAGTCTTGGCTATCAGGCCTTGGCGACCACCAGTGCCGGTTATGCGTTTTCCCAAGGCAAGGCCGATGGCGCGTTGAGCCTTGATGAGACCTTGGCCAATGTCCGCGCGATTGTCGCTGCCACCGATTTGCCGGTAGCGGTGGATCTGGAAAACGGTTTCGCTGATGACCCGGCTGAATGCGCCAAGAGTCTGCTGCGTGCTGCCGAGGCCGGCGCTGTTGGTGGTTCGATTGAAGACGCCACGGGCCGCGCGGATGCGCCAATCTACTGCTTCGAACACGCTGTGGCGCGCATCGAGGCCGCTGTCGCTGCGGTGCGCACGCTACCTTTTCCCTTCATCCTCACCGCGCGGGCGGAAAACTACCTGCACGGTAATCCCGATCTCAACGACACCATTCGCCGCCTGCAGGCCTTCGCCGAGGCAGGGGCCGACGTGTTGTATGCGCCAGGTTTGCGCAACGCCGAAGAAGTGCTGGCAGTGGTGCGTGCGGTGGCGCCGAAACCGGTCAATGTGCTGATGTCCGGCGGTTTGAAACTGACCGTGCAGGAGCTGCAAGAAATGGGCGTGCGGCGCATCAGTACCGGTTCGGCACTGGCGTTGGCGGCGTTCGGCGAATTCTTCCGTGCCGCTGAAGAAATCCAGCAATCCGGCACCTTCGGGTTTACCTCGCAGTCGATGCCGTACGCCAAAGCCAATCAATTCTTCAAAGGCTGAGCATGGGGCGGTGGATCGCACTGACCGTGTTGCTGATCACTGGCGGCGCGTTGATCAGTGTGTGGCGCGGTTGGCTGGACGTGCCGCCGTCATGGAATCCATGGGCGCCACTGGACGTAAAAGCCGCGCCCAACTGGCTGACCGGCTACAAGCTGATGCGTTTGCGCAGTGACCCCGAACTCTGTGCCCAGGCGTTGAACAGCTCTGATCTTCGCGTCACGCGGCAAGCCGACAGTCCCGACGCCAAGTGCCCGCTGATCGGTGCCTTGCGCGTACAGGGCGGTGAGGTGGCGCTGAGCAGCAGTTTCCTCGCCAGTTGTCCGCTGGCGGTGGCCTACGCGATGTTTGAACAGCACACGCTGCAACCTGCTGCACAATCCGTGTACGGGCAGAAGGTCGCACGCCTTGATCACCTCGGCAGCTTCGCCTGTCGCAATATCTACAATCGCGAAAGCGGCGCGCTCAGCCGCCATGCCAGTGCCGATGCGCTGGACATCGCCGGGTTTCGTCTCGCCGACGGCCGCAGCATCAGTGTGCTCAAGGACTGGCCGAAGCAAAATCAGGACGCACAATTTCTGCGTCAGGTGCGCGATGGCGCCTGCGAGGCGTTCAGTGTGGTTTTGGGTCCGGATTACAACACCGCCCACCGCAATCACTTTCATGTCGATGTCGGACGCTGGAGCGTGTGTCGCTGAGGCTTAGGCGGCGAGGCGCAGGTTCTGCAGAACGATCGGGCGGGCCCAACCGTTATCAAAATCCAGTGCTTTCTGTTGCTCGACGATTTCTTCCGGCGGGAACGGCGGGTAAGGCTTCTGCAGCAGATCCAGATCGAACTCGGCAATCGGCAAGTACAGCGGCTTCTTCTGCGGGGCCGGGCCAGGCTCTGGAACGGGCTGACCATTGTTGATCACCACCGGGCGAACCCAACTGCTGTCGAAATCCTGATGCGCCTGCTGAGCTTGCAGTTCTTCTGGCGGGAATGGCGGGAACGGCTTTTCCAGCAGTTCCATTTCGAATTCGGCGATTGGCAGGAACAGCGGCTCTGGCGGACGCACTTCGGTTTCCACCACATCGCACTCGCGCTGGCTGACGATGTGCGCGTGCAGCTCGCTGCCGATGGTCGGTTCTTCCGGGCTGCTCAGGTCAACCGGCGGAAATGTACCGCAGGCAGGCACCACTTCACTCGTCTGTTCGGCCATCGCTTGGGCAAAGAAATCCTGCCACAGGTGACTGACGCCGCTCAGTGCTTGAGTGTTGTGACGGCTAAAGTCGCCATGGGGCGAGATGTAGCCAATCGATGTGGGAAGAATGCCTGACATTTTTTTCGGTTGACGCTCAGCTCTGGCAAAATGCGCGTTGAATGAATTATCGGCGGTTTTTGCCGATCCTTGAATTTTTGAGCGTGTTTTCCATGATCGAGCAACCCGCGGCCTGCCGCATCCATGTCCAGGCCCTCGGCCCGACGTTTGAAGCGCAAGCCGAGCAGTGGGCCGAACGCCTCGGTCTGCCGCTTGCAGTGGCGGACGGCGAGTTCGCCTTGCAGGTCGGCGAGCAGGGTTTGCAGCTGCAACAGCTCGGCCCTGACGCACCCGGGCCGGTGCGGGTCGACTTTGTTGAGGGCGGCGCTGCGCATCGTCGGCTATACGGCGGCGGCAGCGGGCAGATGATCGCCAAGGCTGTAGGCATCGCTCAGGGCGTGCGCCCGCGGGTGCTGGATGCCACGGCGGGATTGGGCAAGGATGCGTTCGTGCTGGCGAGCCTCGGTTGCGAGATGAGCCTGATCGAACGCCAGCCGCTGATCGGCGCCTTGCTGGAGGATGGTCTGGCGCGCGCGGCGGAAGATTTCGACGTGGCGCCGATTGTGGCACGGATGAAATTGCTCAAGGGCAACTCCATCGAGGTCATGCAGAACTGGGAGGGTGAGGCGCCGCAGGTGATCTACCTCGACCCGATGTTTCCGCACCGTGAGAAGACCGCGCTGGTGAAAAAGGAGATGCGTCTGTTCCGGCCGTTGGTGGGCGATGATCCGGATGCCCCGGCGTTGCTCGAAGCCGC
The DNA here is from genome assembly GCF_056401755.1 of Pseudomonas sp. P4_D7. Lineage (NCBI taxonomy): Bacteria > Pseudomonadati > Pseudomonadota > Gammaproteobacteria > Pseudomonadales > Pseudomonadaceae > Pseudomonas > Pseudomonas sp. P4_D7. The sequence continues at coordinate 56,668 of NZ_JBFUIR010000011.1, forward strand.
GTTGGCGTTGGCGACGCACCGGGTGGTGGTCAAGCGACCGCGCAAGGCGCCGTGCATTGCGGGGCCGAAGCCGAGTCATGCGCTGGATGGCAAGTCCAGTCGATACGATATCTACCCGAAGAAAGCGCTCAAGCCTTAAACCGAGTTGCCCCCATTCGCGAGCAAGCTCGCTCCCACATTTGAAATGCATTCCAATGTGGGAGCGAGCTTGCTCGCGAAGGCGTCCCCTCAGACACCTTAAAAGTCAGGACCTGTAAGCACGCATAAACAAAGCCACCACTTCCTGAATATGGCTCTCCGAAGCCTCTTCGCTCAACGGTTCACCACAGCCATATAACAAACGAAAATTCCCCGCGCCCTTGATCAGGCAGAAGAAATGCTCAGCAGCATTGCGCGGCAGATCGATGCTCAGCGCGCCGGTCTCGTGGATGCGCGTCAACAGCCGTTCCATGCCCTGCACCATGCGCTGCGGACCCGCCTCGAAGAAGATCAGCGACAGCTTCGGATCCTGACTGCCGAGCGCCATGATCAAACGGTGCAGATTCACCGATTCATCGCTGTTGATCAGGTGATGAAAGCCTCGCGCAATGTTCAGCAACACATTTTCGACGGCGATGCCTTCGGGCAATTCGAAGAACAGCGGCGGTAATTGCTCCTCGCATTTGGCCACCACGGCGGCGGAGAACAGCGTCTCCTTGTCGTTGAAATGGCTGTAGACCGTCAGCTTCGACACGCCGGCCTCGCTGGCGACCGCGTCCATGCTGGTGTTGGCGTAGCCATGACTCAGAAACAGAGTTTTCGCCGCGTCGAGGATCGCTTGGCGCTTGGCCAGATCCTTGGGGCGGCCTGGGCCGTTTGGAGCTGAAAGATTGTTCGACATTCTTCGCTTTTAATACTGGACTGGTGAGTTTGCTATTAATAACATACCCGCCAGTATAATTATTCCAAGCACCATTAGCGAAAGGTCCGTCACCATGTTCCGCCATGCGTTGTCCCTCGCGTTGCCAGTGAGTCTGGCGTTCCTTTTGTCAGCATGCGGTCAGGAAGAGGCGACGCAAGTCGCCGTGCGACCAGCCATGGTGGTGCAGCCAGAGCCTTCGGCACAGGCGATGGAAAGTTATCCGGGCGAAGTGCGCGCCCGCTACGAACCGGATCTGGCATTCCGCATTGGCGGCAAAGTCAGCCGACGACTGGTCGATGAAGGTCAGCGCGTGAAGGCTGATCAGCCACTCGCCGAACTCGATCCGCAGGACGTGCGCCTGCAACTGGAAGCCACTCGCGCCCAGGTGGCTGCCGCCGAAGCCAATCTCAATCTGGTCCGCGCCGAACGTGATCGCTACAAGACCCTTATGGATCGGCAGATGGTCAGCCGCTCGGCCTACGACAACGCCGAAAACCTTTACCGTTCCGGTGAGGCCCGTCTCAAACAAATCAAAGCTGAATTCAACGTTTCGACCAATCAGGCCAGTTACGCCGTGTTGCGTGCGCCGCAGGATGGCGTGGTGGCCAAGCGTTCGGTCGAGGTTGGGCAGGTGGTTGCCGCCGGGCAAACGGTGTTTACCCTTGCCACTGATGGCGAGCGCGAAGTACTGATCAGCCTGCCGGAGCAGAGCTTCGGCCGCTTCAAGGTCGGTCAGCCTGTGACCGTCGAACTGTGGACACAGCAGAACCAGCGCTTCGCCGGGCAGATCCGCGAACTGTCGCCCGCCGCCGATCCACGCTCGCGCACTTTCGCTGCGCGCATTTCTTTCGTGAGCGGCAAAGTCCCGTCCGAACTGGGGCAGAGCGCCCGGGTGTTTGTGCAATCGGCCGATAGCGTTTCCCTCTCGGTGCCGCTCTCGGCACTCACCGCCGAAAACGGTGCGACCTACGTCTGGGTCGTCAGCGCCAACAACACCTTGAAGAAAACCCCGGTGCGCATCGGCCCGTTCGGCGAGAAAACCGTGCCGGTGCTCGAAGGCTTGAACGCCAGTGACTGGGTGGTGGCTGCTGGCGTGCATGTGTTGCTCGAAGGGCAGCAGGTGCGTCCGGTGGATCGCTCCAATCGCGTGGTCAATCTGGCGAACAAGGAGTAAGCCCCGATGCGCTTCAACCTTTCCGAATGGGCGCTGCGTAATCGCCAGATCGTACTGTTCCTGATGCTTTTGCTGGCCATCGTCGGTGCGTTGTCCTACACCAAACTCGGCCAGAGTGAAGACCCGCCGTTCACGTTCAAGGCCATGGTGATTCAAACCCGTTGGCCGGGGGCGACCGCGCAGGAAGTCTCGCGGCAGGTCACCGAGCGTATTGAAAAGAAACTGATGGAAACCGGTGAATACGAACGCATCGTGTCGTTCTCGCGCCCCGGCGAATCGCAGGTCACCTTCATTGCCCGCGATTCGATGCACTCCAAGCAAATCCCCGACCTCTGGTATCAGGTGCGCAAGAAGGTCAGTGATATTCGCCAGACCTTGCCGCCGGATATTCAGGGGCCGTTTTTCAACGATGAGTTCGGCACCACGTTCGGCAATATCTATGCGCTGACCGGGGACGGTTTCGATTACGCGGTGCTCAAGGATTACGCCGACCGCATCCAGATCCAGCTGCAACGGGTCAAGGATGTCGGCAAGGTCGACTTGCTCGGTTTGCAGGACGAGAAAATCTGGGTCGAACTGTCCAACGTCAAACTGGCGACCCTCGGCTTGCCGCTGGCGGCAGTGCAACAGGCGCTGCAAGAGCAGAACGCGGTCTCGACCGCCGGGTTCTTCGAAACCGGTAGCGAGCGCTTGCAGCTACGGGTCTCGGGGAATTTTCAGACGGTCGAGGAGATAAAGAACTTCCCGATCCGCGTCGGTGATCGCACGTTCCGCATCTCCGATGTCGCCGATGTGCGTCGCGGGTTCAATGATCCACCGGCGCCGCGCATGCGCTTCATGGGCGAAGATGCGATTGGTCTCGCGGTGGCGATGAAGGATGGCGGCGACATTCTGGTGCTGGGTAAAGCGCTGGAAGGCGAGTTCTCGCGCATCCAGAAAAACCTCCCGGCCGGCATGCAATTGCGCAAGGTTTCCGATCAGCCGGCGGCGGTGAAAACCGGAGTCGGCGAGTTCGTCCAGGTGCTGGTCGAGGCGCTGGCGATTGTCTTGCTGGTGAGCTTCTTCTCCCTCGGCGTGCGCACTGGCATGGTCGTGGCACTGACCATTCCACTGGTGCTGGCGATGACCTTCGCCTGCATGTATTACCTCGGCATCGGCCTGCACAAGATCTCCCTTGGCGCGTTGGTGCTGGCGCTGGGCTTGCTGGTGGATGACGCGATCATCGCCGTGGAAATGATGGCGATCAAAATGGAGCAGGGCTTTGACCGTATCCGCGCGGCGAGCTATGCCTGGACCAGTACCGCGTTCCCTATGCTCACCGGTACGTTGATCACCGCCGCCGGGTTTCTGCCGATTGCCACGGCGCAATCCGGCACTGGCGAATACACCCGTTCGATCTTCCAGGTGGTGACCATCGCCTTGCTCGCGTCCTGGGTGGCGGCGGTGATGTTCGTGCCGTATCTGGGGGAAAAACTCCTGCCGGATCTGGCGAAAATTCATGCGGCCAAACATGGTACCGCCGATGGTCAGGCTGATCCGTACGGCACGCCGTTTTATCAGCGCGTTCGGCGCTTGGTGGAGTGGTGCGTGGCGCACCGCAAGACCGTGATCGTGCTGACGGTGGGGCTGTTTATCGCCTCGGTGATGTTGTTCCGTTTCGTCCCGCAGCAGTTTTTCCCGGCTTCCAATCGACTGGAGTTGATGGTTGATCTGAAACTGGCTGAAGGCGCGTCGTTGGCCAATACCACTGGCGAGGTGAAACGTCTGGAGGCGATGCTCAAGGATCACGCCGGTATTGATAATTATGTGGCGTATGTCGGCACCGGATCGCCGCGCTTTTATCTGCCTTTGGATCAACAGTTGCCGGCGGCCAGTTTTGCGCAGTTTGTGGTGTTGGCGAAAACCATTGAGGAACGTGAAGCGCTGCGCAGTTGGTTGATCGAGACGCTTAACGAGCAATTCCCGGCCCTGCGTTCGCGGGTGACGCGTCTGGAGAACGGTCCTCCGGTTGGCTACCCGGTGCAGTTCCGCGTCACCGGTGAGCACATCGAAGAGGTTCGTGCGTTGGCGCGCAAGGTCGCGGCCAAGGTTCGCGAGAATCCGCATGTGGTCAATGTGCATCTGGATTGGGAAGAACCGAGCAAGGTCGTGTACCTGAACATCGATCAGGATCGCGCGCGAGCATTGGGTGTAAGCACGGCCAATCTGGCGAAATTCCTGCAGAGTTCGTTGACCGGGTCGAGTGTCAGTCAGTATCGCGAAGACAACGAATTGATCGAGATTCTGCTGCGCGGCACGGTGCATGAACGCACTGAATTGTCCTTGTTGCCGAGTCTGGCGGTGCCGACGGATAACGGCCGCAGTGTGGCGTTGTCGCAGATTGCCACGCTGGAATATGGCTTTGAGGAAGGGATTATCTGGCATCGCAATCGTCTGCCGAACGTGACCGTGCGTGCGGATATTTATGGCAAGGAGCAGCCGGCGACATTGGTGAAGCAGATCATGCCGACGCTGGATTCGATTCGCGCCGAGTTGCCCGATGGTTATCTGCTGGATGTCGGCGGTACGGTGGAGGATTCCGAGCGTGGGCAGAAGTCGGTGAATGCCGGGGTGCCGATGTTCATCGTGGTGGTGCTGACCTTGCTGATGGTGCAGTTGCGCAGTTTTTCGCGCACGGTGATGGTGTTTTTGACGGCGCCGCTGGGGTTGATCGGGGTGACGTTGTTTTTGATGGTGTTCCGTCAGCCGTTCGGGTTTGTGGCGATGCTGGGGACGATTGCGTTGTCCGGGATGATCATGCGCAATTCGGTGATTCTGGTGGATCAGATCGAGCAGGACATTGCTTCGGGGCTTAAGCCTTGGCAGGCGATTATCGAGGCTACGGTTCGACGCTTCAGGCCGATTGTGTTGACGGCGCTGGCGGCGGTGCTGGCGATGATTCCGTTGTCACGTAGTGTGTTTTTTGGGCCGATGGCGGTGGCGATCATGGGTGGGTTGATTGTTGCGACTGCGCTGACGCTGTTGTTTTTGCCGGCGTTGTATGCGGCTTGGTTCCGGGTGCGTAAGGGCGCTTGATTCTTTTGTGACGTGGCGGCCTTTGGGCCGACCATGTTCTTGGGGTTTTGGGTGTATATCCGTTTCTGCGGGTGCTGCCGCTGGCGGTTTCGCTCTTACAGCGAGTCCCTTTGGCAAACGCCCCAAAGGAACCAAAGGTCTTTGCCCTGACGTTCGGCCCGCTCGCTGGGGCTCGGGGTTCCTTCGCTCCGGGATCGATCCGGGCGCATCGCCTACGGTTTGCTTCGCTGCACCTCCTCTCGATGTGTTCGACTTCGTCGAACGGTCGCTGCGCTCCCACCCCCGGATCAATCCCTCCACTCAGCCTGCCGACGGGCCTTAAGATCAAAGGCTGCAGCCGAGCTAACGCTCATCCTGTTGAGTGGTGGGGAGCAGAAGCGATCTGCTCTCGCTTTTCTGTGGGAGTGAGCTTGCTCGCGAAGGCGGCCTGATAGCCGACCTGTTTTTGCAGATGTACGCAATCCAACTGTAGGAGCGAGCTTGCTCGCGAAGGCGGCCTGACAGCCGACCTGTTTTTTGCAGATGTACGCAATTCAACTGTAGGAGTGAGCCTGCTCGCGAAGGCGGCCTGACAGCCGACCAGGTTTTTGCAGATGTACGCAATCCAACTTTGGGAGCGAGCTTGCTCGCGAAGGCGGCCTGACAGCTGACCTGTTTTTTGCAGATGTACGCAATCCAACTGTAGGAGTGAGCCTGCTCGCGAAGGCGGCCTGACAGCCGACCTGTTTTCCGCAGATGTACCCCATCCGACTGTAGGAGTGAGCCTGCTCGCGAAAGCGGCCCGACATCCGACCTGTTTTCCGCAGGTGTACTCAATCCAAATGTAGGAGCGAGCCTGCTCGCGAAGGCGGCCTGATAGCCGACCTGTTTTTTGCAGATGTACGCAATTCAACTGTAGGAGTGAGCCTGCTCGCGATGGCGGCCTGACAGCCGACCTGTTTTTTGCAGATGTACGCAATCCAACTGTGGGAGCGAGCCTGCTCGCGAAGGCGGCCTGACAGCCGACCAGGTTTTTGCAGATGTACGCAATCCAACTGTGGGAGCGAGCCTGCTCGCGAAAGCGGCCCGACATCCGACCTGTTTTCCGCAGGTGTACTCAATCCAAATGTAGGAGCGAGCTTGCTCGCGAAGGCGGCCTGACAGCCGACCAGGTTTTTGCAGATGTACGCAATCCAACTGTAGGAGTGAGCCTGCTCGCGAAGGCGGCCTGACAGCCGACCAGGTTTTTGCAGATGTACGCAATCCAACTGTGGGAGCGAGCTTGCTCGCGAAGGCGGCCTGACAGCCGATCTGTTTTTTGCAGATGTACGCAATCCAACTGTGGGAGCGAGCTTGCTCGCGAAGGCGGCCTGACAGCTGACCTGTTTTTTGCAGATGTACGCAATCCAACTGTGGGAGCGAGCTTGCTCGCGAAGGCGGCCTGACAGCCGACCTGTTTTTTGCAGATGTACGCAATCCAACTGTAGGAGTGAGCCTGCTCGCGAAGGCGGCCTGACAGCTGACGTGTTTTTTGCAGATGTACGCAATCCAACTGTAGGAGTGAGCCTGCTCGCGAAGGCGTTCTGAAATCCAACGATCCTCTGCCTGAATGCACCCAGTTCAAATTGTGGGAGCTGGCTTGCCAGCGATGACAGCACGTCAGTCGCTACCTGTCTGTCTGAATATCCATTGCTCGCTCTGCTCCCGCGACTTCCTACATCTTTTTCAGAAACCTCTGATATTGAGCCAGAGTGCCGCTAATGCTGTACTCAAGCCTCTGCTTTTCCAGAGTCCTTGAGTCCGCCTTGATGAAAAAGCCTCCATCCTTGAAGGGCCGATCCGACCCGGTGTTCGATTTGCTGGTGCGCCCGCCCCACAAGCATCGTCTGGCGGATTATCTTGCGCTGCTCAAGCCGCTCGATGATCAAGGGCGTTATCTGCCATTTGAAGCGTTGCGTTATCGCTGGGCGGCGGGGCTGGATGCCAAACTGTGTTGGGCGTTGGTCAAGAAGGCGCGGGCGGCCCAGTACATCGACCTTCTGCCGCTGGGCGAGCCGGTGCAGTGGGGCAAGTATCTGTTGACCCCTTTGGCACAGAAAACCATCTCCATCGTCGATCGGCAGGCCAGTACGGCCGCGCTGGAATTCATGACCAGCCAGATCGGCGAGCGGGCGCATTTCAGTTATCTGCTGAACGATCTGATCGAAGACGAGGCCATCGCCAGTAGTCAGTTGGAGGGCGCGGCGACCACCACGCGCGTAGCCAAGGACATGCTCAAGCAGCAGCGTCTGCCCCGTACTCCGGATGAACGCATGGTGATGGGTAATTACCGGATGATGAATTTTGCCTGGGAGAGACGTTACGAACCCATGAGCGTGGATCTGATCGCAGCGATTCATCGGGTGGGGGTCGAGGGCATTGATGACGAGCAGTATTCCCCCGGGGTGTTCAGGATCAATGACGAAGTGGTCGTTCAGGACGGGGCGGGCAACACCGTGCACCGACCACCACCTGCAGCAGGATTGGTATTGCGGCTGGAGCGACTGTCGCAGTGGGTCAACCTGCCCGACGGCTCACCGCAAGAGAAGAGCTATCTGCATCCGCTGATCAAGGCAATTACGCTGCACTTTGCCTTGGGTTACGAACATCCCTTTCGTGACGGCAACGGGCGGGTCGCAAGGGCGTTGTTTTACTGGTTCATGTTCAAGAACGAGTTTGCGGCGTTTCGCTACGTTGCGATCAGTTTGTTACTGCGTAATGCGCCGGTGAAATACGGGCGCTCATATCTGCATACAGAGGCGGATGAGCTGGATCTGACTTATTTCATCGAGTTCCAGTGTTCGGTCATTCAGCGAGCGGTGCTCGGGTTTACGGATGTTTATCGCGAGAGCGTGGCCTACGCCGAAGAGTTCGAGCGCTGGCTGACGAATTCTGGCTGCTTCGATCAGATGACGAAAAAACAACACGCGGTGTATCAGGCGGCAAAAAACGGGGTGGCGAAGGAGTTCACAGCGAGCAATGTGGCGGAAAATTTTGTTTGCTCGCACCGCGAGGCGGCTTTGGTTCTGAAGGGGCTGGACCAGTTACAGGTTTTTGAGAAAAAGAGGATGGGACGAGAGTGGGTGTTCTTTTTACGTAGTCCCTTACGTGGAGTGAAGCACGGGAGCGAGTGGATTCGCCCCCGTGCTCTGACTGCTTAGAGCGTGCCGAATACCTTCTTCGCCAAACTGGTCGCTGCAGCAGCCGGGTTCTGGCGAATGGTTTCTTCCTGTTTGCCGATCATCTCGAACAAGCCATTCAGCGCCTGCTCGGTCACGTAAATCTCAACGTTGGCACTCTTCGCATCGACAACGCCAAACGCAGCAGCCTGACCAGCGAACGAGTTGTACTTCTGTGCTACGCCAACCTTGTCGGTCGCCTGTTTGACGATCGGCAGGAACTTGGCGCGGATCTGTTCGCGGCTGGATTTGTCGAGGTATTGCGTGGCCGAGTCCTTGCCGCCGCTGAGGATGCCTTTGGCGTCTGCCACGCTCATTTTCTTCACGGCGTCGACGAGGATGGGCTGGGCTTGAGTTACAGCGCTTTCCGCCGCTTTGTTCATCGCGGTTTCCAGTTCTTCAACCTGAGCACCCATGCCGAAGGCTTTCATTTTGCTCGCGGCTTTGCCGAGTTTGCCCGGCAGTTCGATCTTCACGTCCGGGTTGTTGCTGAAGCCGCCGGGGGTGCCCAGTTGCTTGACGGCGATTTGTGCGCCTTGGGTCAGGGCATCCTTGAGGCCGCCGGTGGCGTCTGTTTGCGACAGGTCACTGAGCGACAGGGCCAGCGCGCTGGCGGAGATCATCAGGCCTGCGCACAGGCCGGCGAAGCGAAGGGTAGGGCGGAACATGGCGGCTTCCTTGTTGCAGAAAGTGAATTAACGAACGGCGTCGACGCGGATTTTCAGCGGCTGCGGGTCGTTGCCGTCGAGTTGCACGGCATGGTTTTCGGTGGTGATGAACATCAACTCACCGTTGACTTCAATGCGCGCGCTGACCGAGTAACGGTGGCCAGGTTTGATCTGCGCTGGATCGTAGCTCAAGTGGAAGGGCAGCGGCACCTGGCCTTTGACCGGACCTTTTTGCTCGTCCAGTACCACGGCTGGCGCATCTGCCAGCGAGACGTCTTGCAGGCTGACGCTGAGGGTCGCGCTCGGAGGCAGGGCGATGCGCTGCAGGTAGAACACTTCACCGTCGAGGCCGACCTTGCCGGCAGGTGTGGTCGACTGGCAGGCGCTGATCAGTGTTGCGGCGGCGAGCAGAGTCAGTTTTTTCATGATGTTCTCCATTCAATTGTAGGAGCGGGCCTGCTCGCGATAGCGGTTTAGCATTCAACATTTCAGTTGTCTGACACTCCGTCTTCGCGAGCAGGCTCGCTCCCACAGGGTTTGCATCAGGTCTCGGGTTGAGTGATGACCTGATCGGCAGCATCTTCACTGCGATGCAGCGCAACCTGGCGGATCGACAGTCGAATTTCCGCCGGCAACACGCGTTTGGCTGCACCTTCGGCAAGCTCGCCAAGCAGTTCGTGATAACTCAGTTTGCCGGCCTCGTCGCGGCGCAGCACGTCGAGGTCGAGCATTGTCTGGATGAAGTGACGGAACAGGCTCTTGTCGAAGAACTCCGGGGCATTCAAGCCATGGAGGATCGACAGGCGCTGGGCCATGACCGTGCAGAGGTCTTCCAGTTCTTCGGCGCTGATGCTGTTCTGGCCGCTGTTGAGCAGCAAGGACACGGTCATGTAGAAGCGCTGCAAGGTCTGGGCGATGCTCTTCGACAGCAGCGTCAGCAGCACGAAATGCCGCGAACTTGGTGCCGGACGCAGATAGACGTCTTTCTCGAAACGCAACAGGCCTTGTTCGACGAACGCTTCCAGCCACTGATCGACCACACCGTCCAGTTCGTCCAGCGTCCAGCGAATGAACAGCTCAGATTGCAGGTACGGATACAGCGCGCGGGTGTAGCGCAGGATCTGTTCGCGGCTCATGCGCGAAGCGCTCTGGAAGAAGCTCGCCAGCAGTGCAGGCAACGCGAAGATGTGCAGCACGTTGTTGCGGTAGTAGGTCATCAGGACGGCATTCTGCTCGTCCAGATAGAGAATCTTGCCCAGCGCATCGTTCTGCTCGGCGAGCAGGTCCATGTCTTTCACATGCTCGATCAGCGCACGGCCGTCGCCTTCCGGCAGCGTGGTATGCGGCGAGTACGGGACTTTGCGCAGCAGCGCCAGATACAGATCCAGCACTCGCGCCATGGCGCGATCATCCAGCGCCAGACGCGTAGTCGACAGCAGTGCCAGCGCCACGAGGTTGACCGGGTTGATCGCAGCGGCTTCGTTCAAATGCTGCGCAACTTTTTCGCCGAGGCGATTGGTGGTCTCGTTGAGCCATGCCGGTTTGTACTGCGGGCCGAGTTCCTGCTGGCGCCAGTCCGGTTGCTCGGCGTCGAGGAACTCCGCCAGTTTGATCGGCTCACCGAAGTTCACCGCAACCTGACCGAAACGCTGCTTGAGCGCGCCGATGACTTTAAAAATGTCGAAGATCGATTCTTTCTTCTTGCTCGCGCCACGCAATTCGCCGAGGTAGGTGCGACCCTCCAGCACGCGCTCATAGCCGATGTACACCGGCACAAACACGATCGGCATCCGCGACGAACGCAGGAAGCTGCGCATCGTAATGGCGAGCATGCCGGTTTTCGGTTGCAGCATGCGGCCGGTGCGCGAGCGGCCACCCTCGACGAAGTATTCGACCGGGAAGCCTTTGGTGAACAGCGTGTGTAGATATTCGTTGAACACCGAGGTGTACAGCGGATTGCCCTTGAACGTGCGGCGCATGAAGAACGCACCGCCACGGCGCAGCAGGCTGCCGATCACCGGCATGTTCAGGTTGATCCCGGCGGCGATGTGCGGCGGGGTCAGGCCGTTGCGGAACAGCAGATATGAGAGCAGCAGGTAGTCGATGTGGCTGCGATGGCACGGCACGTAGATCACTTCGTGACCTTGCGCGACCTTCTGCACGCCTTCGATGTGGTTGACCTTGATGCCGTCGTAGATCTTGTTCCAGAACCAGCTCAGCACCACTTCGAGGAAGCGGATCGCGGTGTAGGTGTAGTCCGAGGCGATCTCGTTGCCATAGCGCAGGGCCTGAGCCTTGGCTTTTTCCGCGGAGATGTTTTCGCGCTCGGCTTCGTCGAGGATCGCTTGCTTGACCAGCGGCTGGTTGAGCAGGCCTTTGACGAGATTGCGGCGGTGGGAAATGTCCGGGCCGATCACCGCCGCTTTCAGATTGCGGAAGTGCACGCGCAGGATGCGCTGGGCCATGCGCACGGTGCGCTCGTGGCCCTTGTTGTGCTCGATCAATTCGCGCAGATGAATCGGCGCGGAGAACTGCACGCGAGTTTTACGCCCGAGCACGATGATGCTCAACAGGCGCCGCAGGCGCCCGGTAACCGCCCAGCTGTCGGCGAACAACAATTTCCAAGGACTGTTTTCGCTGTCCGGCGACTGGCCCCAGAACACGCTGACCGGAATGATCTGCGCGTCTTCGGCGGCGTTCTGCGTCAGGGCACTGACCAGTCGGGTCAGGGTCGGCGGTGCGCCGCGCTTGTCCTGGCGACCGAGCCAGTCCGGATCCGGCGTCAGGTAGAAAAACGCCGCCGGTTCGATCAGCGAACCCACCGACACCGGCAGCACCGGACGTGGCAGGCCGGCCTTGGTGCACTCGGTATCGACCACGGCCAGATCGGTCAGCGAAGGGTTTTGCAGGACGTAGAACACCGGACGACTGCGGTCGAGGTTGAGGGTGAGCGACGACTGGTTGATCGTTTCCGAGCGAACCCAGAGGTACAACAGTCGGCGCAAGGTGCCAAACACTAGACGGCGGAACGGGGAACGGGTCATACGGCTTCTGCGTGAGTGGATAAACCGAGCGGTTGCTCGGGAGGGCGACAGTTTGCCGTATTGGGCGAAAATCGGCAAAAAAGCGGCGAACTAATCTCCTGTTGAGACTTTCCGCACCTGTCATATACTCGGCGGTCTGTCGCCGGGGGCCTTTTATGGACGTCGGACGCAGGCTGACGTTCCGCAAAGGCTTTCCTGCGAAAAGCCTGTCCAATAATAAAAAAGGAGTATGAACAGATGGCAACACGTGAAACCGGCAACGTGAAGTGGTTCAACGACGCCAAGGGCTACGGCTTTATCCAGCGCGAAGACGGGGTGGACGTGTTCGTGCACTACCGCGCGATTCGCGGCGAAGGGCATCGGTCGCTGACTGAAGGCCAGCAGGTTGAATACGCAGTGATTACTGGCGAGAAGGGTTTGCAGGCTGAGGATGTTGTAGGCCTGTAACCTTGAAGATCAAAAGATCGCAGTCTACGGGTGTGCACATGACCCTGAAGGCGCTGCCGCAGGCTGCGATCTTTTTTGGGGCGAGAAAGTCCTGAACTCAATGCTGTATAAACAATCACCCTGTCAGTTATGACAGTAGACGTCTTTTTTTCTCACGCTTACCTTCGCGGAACAAAATCCCTGTGAATCAGAGTTTCCAGGGCGTTGTCTGTTCGAGAGGAAAGCGGCCATGTGGAAGAGTGTTTCGATTTTTCTGATAATGGGAGTTGTTGGATGCTCGGTGCAACCCACTCCCTCAGAGGTTGCGCAACCCGGCTTCCGGGCAATGACGGTTCAGTCATCACCATCACAGAACGAAACTCAGAATACGTTTGACGCGCAATCTTCGATATTCAAAGTGGTTGAAGCGCCAGTCGGTGAGTTGAACGTCGACACGCTCGGYASCGAAGCCAACGTCCAGGTCAGTTATCCGAGCCTGGCAGCGAAGGAYACYGTCGGYGTRCGCCTGACCGGTGTGGCGTTGCGTGATGCGCCGATCCAGACCGTGTCCACCGCAGGCACGCTGACCTTCAAGTTGCCCAAAGCCTGGATCAGCGAAAACAAGGGTCGTACGTTCAACCTCACTTATACCTACAAGGTAGGTGGCGCGGGCAGTCTGATTACCTCGTCGCCACTGAGCATTCGCGTGGTCAGTGCTCAGGGCCAGAACGTATTCAARGTGGTCGAAGCACCGACGGGTGAGTTGAACGTCGACACGCTCGGYACCGAAGCCAACGTYCAGGTCAGTTATCCGAGCCTGGCAGCGAARGAYACYGTCGGYGTRCGCCTGACCGGTGTGGCGTTGCGTGATGCACCGATCCAGACCGTATCCACCGCAGGCACGCTGACCTTCAAGTTGCCCAAAGCCTGGATCACCGAAAACAAGGGTCGTACGTTTAACCTCACTTACACCTACAAGGTGGGTGGCGCGGGCAATCTGATTACCTCGTCAGCGCTGCCCGTGCGGGTAATCGGTACGGAGCCGGGAGGAGATGGGCAACGCGTTGCCAATGATCTCAATGCACAGTACGCCGATACGCGACAAAATTGCGGCAGTGCTTCGCTACCAGCGGCGTTGTGCTCGGGTGTCATATTGCGGGCGACGATCAACGGTACGGCTTATCGCGCCTGGAACCCCAGTCCGCTTTCGCAGCAGAATGGAGGAGTTTCATTTTTTTACTTGCGTAAAGATGCGCACTTCAAAGGATTTCCCTCCAACTATCCAAACACCAGTGGTTTCGTCTTTTTTCCACTTCAGCAGCGCCCGGCGGGGAGTGTGGAAGTTCAGGTTCTATGCATTTTTCCCATAGACGGAGGCAGTGATATAAGGGGCGATCAGGGCTGTGGTGTATCCAGTAATTATCCGACGGTCAGTCGCTCATGCGAGCAGCAGGGAATTACCACTGCTGCAGGATGGCTCACCCATTACAACCAAGGACCCACAGGCTGGAAATACCAGCGGCAGTGTGGGTTCAATGTCCGACCCGGCCAGGGAACGCTTGCAGCCAATGCGTTTTATCAGGGAATACTGGCCATGAAGTTAATGGGGGCCGAGTCGTTCAACTCGTGGAATGAAATCCGTCTGGCGACATGGCCACAGAACATCCATACGACCATTCCAATCAAGGCATTCTTTTATACGAGTAATGGTTTGGCGGCTGCCCGGTTCAACCAGGAGGATTTTTACAAGTATTCCAGCAAGGCAATACCGATTATCAAGCTGACGATGCCCCGAACAACTGCCGATTCCGCACGGTTTGAATTCATAAAAGCCGATCAAGCGGTGGGCAACTGGAACTGAGGGAGCTATTCAGGGTGTAACTTGTAATTTCAAGGTCGAAAGATCGCTGTCCGAGACAGCGATCTTTTGCTTTCAGGCGGTTTTCCAGGTGATTTCTTCTTCACCGTCTGCGCTGATACGCATCCAGCGGTCCGCCGTCTCTTCACCTTCCTCTTCAACCCACGTCCCCGGCGCGCAACGCACTTCGACGTTTAGCGCAGCAAAGGCGGCGCGGGCGCAGGCGATGTCGTCGTCCCATGGGGTCTGGTCGCTTTCGAGGTACAGGCTGTTCCACTTGCCCACGGCTTTCGGCAGCCAGGTCACCGGCACGTTGCCGGCCGTGCATTTGTAAGTCTGGCCTTTCTGTACCCAGTCACTGCACGGGCCCAACGCTTCGCCCAGCCAGGCCGAAATGGCCTTGTGGTCGACGTCGGCGTCTTTCAGGTAAATCTCGATGTCCGGTTGGCGCATGGATGTCCTCACTGCGGGTCTGAAAAATCCATTCGCGGATTTAGCCGGCCCCGGGCACTCGCCCGAGACCAAAAGTTATTGAAGAACGAAATAATCGTAGCGCATCGACACGGTGGTCACGAACGGCTCGGCCTGTTCGATCACCGCCGCACGGCGCTCGGCACTGGCGCGCCAGCCGTGAGGTGTCATCGCCAACAGGTTGGCGCGATCCTCAGGCTTGTCCAGCGTCAGCTTGAATTCCAGGGTTTCGCTGTGCGCCAGCGTCATGCCTTCCGGCACCAGGGCCAGATGCTTGTCGTCGGTGTATTCGCGCACTTCGTCATAAAGACGTTCGCGCAACTCCATCAGGTGGCCGCTGGTCGGGCCGACTTTCATCAGACCGCCGCCGACACTGAGCAGCCGCTTGGCTTCTTCCCAGTCCAGGGGACTGAAAACGCTGGCGAGAAACTGGCAACTGCCCGACGCCAACGGCACGCGGGCCATGCTGGCGATCAACCAGGTGATCGCCGGATTACGTTTGCAGGCACGTTTGACCGCTTCGCGGGAAATGTCCAGTGCGTAGCCGTCAGCGTTCGGCAAGGCCTCGGCGATCTGCGCGGTGTAGTAACCCTCGCCACAACCGATATCGACCCAGCGATCCGGCGCATAACTCGCCGCCAGCTCGGCCAGACGCTTGGCCACCGGCGCGTAATGCCCTGCGTTCAAGAAGTCCCGGCGTGCTTCGACCATGGCCTGGTTGTCGCCAGGATCACGGCTGTTCTTGTGCTGTACCGGCAACAGGTTCAGATAACCCTGTCGCGCACGGTCGAAGCGATGGCCGGCGGGGCAGACCACGCCGTTGTCCACTGTGTTCAGCGGTTCACTGCAGATGGGGCAAGCGAGCATCAGGCGAGCAACTTGATCAGGGTCTGGTAGTAGATCTCGGTCAGCACATCGAGATCGGCGGCCAGAACGCGTTCGTTGACCTGGTGAATGGTCGCGTTGACCGGGCCCAGTTCAACCACTTGCGTGCCCATGGTCGCGATGAAACGGCCGTCGGACGTTCCGCCGCTGGTCGACGCTTTAGTCTCACGACCGGTGATGTCCTTGATGCTCGCCGACACCGCGTCGAGCAGCGCGCCTGGTTCGGTGAGGAACGGCAGGCCGGACAGTGCCCAGTCGATGTGCCAGTCCAGATCGTGCTTGTCGAGAATATCGGCCACGCGTTTCTGCAGGCCTTCGACGGTCGATTCGGTGGAGAAGCGGAAGTTGAACACCGCCACCAGATCACCCGGAATCACGTTGGTCGCGCCAGTGCCGGAATTGACGTTGGAGATCTGGAAACTGGTCGGCGGGAAGAAATCGTTGCCGTGATCCCAGTGCTCGGCAGCCAGTTCGGCCAGCGCCGGAGCGGCGAGGTGGATCGGGTTCTTCGCCAGATGCGGATAGGCCACGTGACCCTGAATGCCTTTGACGGTGAGCTTGGCACCGAGCGAGCCGCGACGGCCGTTCTTCACCACGTCGCCAACCAAAGTGGTGCTCGATGGTTCCCCAACGATGCACCAGTCCAGACGCTCGTTACGCGCAGCAAGACGCTCGACCACAGCCTTGGTGCCGTGGTGCGCCGGGCCTTCTTCGTCGCTGGTGATCAGGAACGCGACCTTGCCCTTGTGGTTCGGGTAGTCAGCGACAAAGCGCTCGGCGGCGACGGTCATCGACGCCAGGCTGCCTTTCATGTCCGCCGCGCCACGGCCGCAGAGCATGCCGTGTTCGTCGATCAGCGCGTTGAACGGGTCGATCTGCCAAGCCGTGACCGGGCCGGTCGGCACCACGTCGGTGTGGCCGGCGAAGCACAGCACCGGGCCGTCGTTGTTGCCGTGGGTGGCCCAGAAGTTATCCACATCTTCGATGCGCATCGGCTCGAGATTGAAACCGGCATCGCCCAGGCGCTGCATCATCTGCTTCTGGCAATCGGCGTCGACCGGCGTCACGGACGGACGGCGGATCAGGTCGATGGCGAGTTGGAGGGTCGGCGAAAGGTCGGCGTGGGCCGTCATGGAAAACTCCGAAGATCATGAATGTGGGCGCGGACTAACCTACAGGAATTGGGTTCGGCCAATGAGCCGAACGCCGCCAAGCCCCGCAAAATGGCGGTTATCTTAAAGCAAAACGGCGACCATTGGCCGCCGTTTAGTGCTTCGATGAGGATTTAGACGACCGGCGCCGGTTCCGCTGCAGCCGCCGGTTTCGGCAGCGACGACAGGAACGCCATGATCAGCGCCGCCAGATACGGCAGCGACTGCACCAGCAACATCACCACCCAGAAACGCATGTCGTTGCTCGGCATGCCGTTGACCAGGAAGATCCCCAGCGCCGCGCCCCACAACAGCAGCATGATGAACAGCTCTTCGCGCGCTTCGGAAATCGCCACCCAGAAACCATGGTTGTCGGCGTTTTTCGGCGTGCGGAAGAACGGAATGCTGCTGGTGAAGAAACCGTACAGCACCGCTTTGGCGATGGTATGCGACAACGCCAGCCCGGCCAGTGCCGCGCAGAAGGCATCTTTCAGGTTCACGCCGACGGCGCGACGGTAGAGGAAGATGATCTTGCCGACCTTGAACACGAACAGCGCCAGTGGCGGGATCGCGAAGATCAGCAGCGGCGGATCGACTCGTTGCGGCACGATGATCATCGCCGCCGACCACAACAGCGCGCCGACGGTGAAGAAGATGTTCATGCCGTCCGCAACCCACGGCAACCAGCCCGCGAGGAAGTGGTAACGCTGGCCACGGGTCAGCTCGGTGTCTTTGCCGCGCAGCAGGCTGCCGGTGTGGCGCTTGATGATCTGAATCGCACCGTAGGCCCAGCGGAAACGCTGCTTCTTGAAGTCGATAAACGTATCCGGCATCAGGCCCTTGCCGTAGCTGTCGTGGTAATACGCCGCCGACAGGCCTTTCTCGAACACGCGCAGACCGAGTTCGGCGTCTTCACAGATGCACCAGTCAGCCCAACCCAATTCTTCCAGCACCGAGCGGCGGGTCATGGTCATGGTGCCATGCTGGATGATCGCGTCACGGTCGTTACGAGTGACCATGCCGATATGGAAGAAGCCTTTGTATTCGGCGTAGCAGAGCTTCTTGAAGGTGCTTTCGTTCTGATCGCGATAATCCTGCGGCGACTGCACCACGGCGATTTTCGGGTCAGCGAAGTGCGGCACCATGTGCTTGAGCCAGTTCGGGTGCACGCAGTAATCGGAGTCGATTACCGCGATCACTTCAGCGTCTTTGGCGGTGTGCGGAATCAGGTAGTTCAGCGCGCCACCCTTGAAACCGGCCAGCGGCGAGACGTGGAAGAACTTGAAGCGTGGGCCGAGGGTTTCGCAGTAATCGCGCACCGGCTCCCACACCGCCGGGTCCTTGGTGTTGTTATCGATGATCAGGACTTCGTAGTCCGGATAATCGAGCGCGGCGAGGGCGTCGAGGGTCTGTTTGACCATGTCAGGCGGCTCGTTGTAGCACGGCACATGGATCGAGACTTTCGGGCGATAGCTGGAGTCGCCCTCGACCGGCAGGAACTCACGCCGCCGCTTGTGAATCCACACCGCTTCGGCCAGTTCATGCGCTTCGGTGAGCAAAACGATAAACACCCCGAGTGCACCCAGCGCCAAGAGGAAGCCGACGGTCAAACTGAACCACGTGCTGTATTGCAGGCTGTAGTCGTAACCGATCCACACCAGCACCGAACCACAGAGGAAGGCGATAAAGGTCAGGAAGATCCGCCCACGCTGACGCAATGCTGAGCCGTCGATCATCAGCAGGGTCAGCGACAACAGCGCCAGCACCACCGAACCGATCGCCAGCACGCGCCACTGCGGGATCGCGACCACCGGGCCTTCGAAGTTGAATTTCTGCTGACGCGCAGCGTTGAACACGCCCCAGTACGCGCCGACCGAGCCTTCGTCGCTGGCCTTCCATGGCTGGTCAAACGCCTCGATCACGAAGTAGTTGAAGCCTTGGCGGTTGAGCTTGTTGACCAGTGTGCGCAAGTAGATCGCCTGATCCGCCGGCGACGCATCGGCACCGCCACGCATGCGACCGTTGCTCGGCCAGCCGACCTCGGAGAGCAGCAGCGGTTTTTTCGGGAAGAGCTTTTTCAGATCGCGAGCGCGATCAAAAACGAACTGGCCGGCCTTGTCGACCGGAATGAACTCCCAGTACGGCAAAACGTGCGCAGCGATCAGGTCAACGTGTTTGGCCAGTTCCGGGTGTTCTTCCCAGACGTGCCATTGCTCGGAGGTGGTCACCGGCACTTTCACCGCTGCGCGCACGCGATCGAGCAGCACGCTCAGCTCTTGGGCGGTGATTTCCTTGCGGAAGATCGCTTCGTTACCGACCACCACGCGAACCACGCTGCGCGAGGTGTTGGCCAGTTCGATGGCACGGGTGATTTCCCGTTCGTTGCGCTCCTGATCCGGGCTGATCCAGATCCCCAGCGTCACGCGCAGGCCGAATTCTTCAGCCAGTTTCGGGATGTCTTGCAGCGAACCGTCGACCGAGTAGATGCGGATGTTATCCGTCAGCTTGCTCATGATCTCCAGGTCGCGGCGCATTTCGTCGTCAGTCGGGTACTGATCTTTTTGCGGATATTGTCCCTGCTGGAACGGCGAATAGGAGAAACCGGAGATCTGCTCCGGCCAGTTCGGCGCGGAAACCGGGCGATTGATCAGCGCCCAGAAACCGGTGAACAGGGCGGCGATTGCCAGAACCACCACCAGGTTGAGTCCAAATTTACGCGATGACATAGCTATTTCGGGTTCCAAAGGCTGTGGAACGGAGGATCGGTCGGCTATACGCCCGAGGGGCGCGCATCCTACACCGGCAGTTCGCAAGTCGTACATCAGACAGGGAAATGCCCGACATTGGGCAGCCGACTTTGACTTAAGTTCTTACACTTGTAGTTCGAAGCTTAAAACTTGTCGCTGTGTAGCCCTATAATGCGCGCCGGTTTTTGGGGTAATGGTCATGAGTACAGAAGATCCGCGGTTTGCAGGCATCGCCCGTTTGTATGGCATCGAAGGCATGGAACGCTTGCGCGCGGCCCATGTGGCGATCGTCGGCGTCGGTGGCGTCGGTTCCTGGGCGGCGGAAGCCATGGCCCGTTGTGGCGTCGGCGAAATTTCGCTGTTCGACCTTGATGACGTTTGCGTCAGCAACGCCAACCGCCAGTTGCACGCGCTGGACAGCACCGTCGGCAAGCCCAAGGTCGAAGTGATGGCCGAGCGTCTGCGCGGGATCAACCCGGATTGCACGGTGCACGCCGTGGCGGATTTCGTCACCCGCGACACCATGGCCGAATACATCACGCCGAACATCGACTGCGTGATCGACTGCATCGACGCGGTCAACGCCAAGGCTGCGCTGATTGCCTGGTGCAAGCGCCGCAAGATCCAGATCATCACTACCGGCGGTGCGGGCGGGCAGATCGATCCGACGCTGATTCAGGTGTGCGATCTCAACCGCACGTTCAACGACCCGTTGGCCTCGAAAGTGCGTTCGACGTTGCGTCGTGATTATGGTTTTTCGCGCACCGTGACCCGCCATTACAGCGTGCCGTGTGTGTTCTCCACGGAACAACTGCGTTATCCGAAGCCGGATGGCAGCATTTGTTTGCAGAAGAGTTTTGTCGGTGACGGTGTGAAGCTCGACTGCGCCGGCGGATTTGGTGCGGTGATGATGGTGACGGCAACGTTCGGCATGGTTGCGGCGACCAAGGCTGTGGACAAGATTGTCGCAGGTGTGCGGCGCCCGGCGGATCGCATTAAGCCTGAGGTTTGATGCTGGGGCTGATGGACCTATCGCGAGCAGGCTCACTCCTACAGGGGGAATGCGTTCCAATTGTAGGAGTGAGCCTGCTCGCGATGGCTGCGAAGCAGCCGCTTTAAAGTGCCAACTCATTCATCCGCTGGAGCACAGCATTCAGGCCATTGCTGCGCGATGGCGATAGCTGGCGCGACAGGCCGAGCTGATTAAACCAATCAGGCAAGTCGATTTGCTTTAAATCAGTCGCCGACAACCCGTTAACCCGCAACAGCAACAACGCCACCAACCCACGAATCATCCGCGCATCGCTGCTGGCGCTGAATTGCCAGTGACCGTCGTGCAGTTCACCAACCAGCCAGACCTGACTCTCACAGCCATGCACTCGGTTAGCCTCGCACTTGTCGGCGTCACTCAGTGGCGGCAAACGGTCACCAAACTGCATCAACAACCGCGCCCGTTGTTCCCAGCCCGCAGCATTCTGAAAAGTCTGCAGCGCCTCGGCGGCCTCGACCGGCAAACTCATCGCAACAACTCCAGCGCCTGATCCAGCGCTTCAAAGAAGCGTTCCAGATCCTCGGAATCGTTGTACAGCGCCAGCGACACCCGAATCGCCCCAGCCAGTTCGAAGCTTTTCAGCAGCGGCATCGCGCAGTGATGCCCGGCGCGCACCGCGATCCCTTGCTCGGTCAAAAGATGCGCGAGATCGGCGTTATGCACACCTTCAACGACAAAACTCGCCAGCGCCAATTGCGGATTTCCGAGCAAACGAATGCCGTTACGGGCGGCAAGGCCACGCAGCAGATAGTCATGCAGCGCAGTCTCGTGGGCGGACACCGCGTCCTGATCCAGACCGGCCAGATAATCCAGCGTCGCGCCAAGGCCGATCACACTGGCAATCGGCGGTGTGCCCGCCTCGAAGCCCAGCGGCGCCGGGCGGAAACGCGCGTCGTGATAGTTGGCTTCCAGCACCATCTCACCGCCGAACTGCCAGGGCTTCAGTTGTTCAAGCGCAGCGTTGCGTCCGAACAGCACGCCGAGGCCATCGGGGCCGTACAGCTTGTGGCTGGAAAACACGTAGAAGTCGCAACCCAGCGCCTGCACGTCATGCCGACCATGCACCACGCCTTGCGCGCCATCGACCACGGTCAGCGCGTTGTGCGCCTTGGCCATGCCCAGCAACGCCGGCAATGGCTGCCACGAACCGAGCACGTTGGACAACTGACTGACCGCCAGCAAGCGCGTGCGCGGGCCGATCAGGTGCACAGCGGCAGCAAGGTCGATCAGACCGTCGGCATCCAGCGGCAGGATCACCAGTTTGAGACTTCGCCGTTGGGCCAGTTGCTGCCACGGCAGCAGGTTGGCGTGATGCTCCAGGGCGCTGATGACAATTTCATCGCCCGGGTGGAAAAGATGTTCCAGGCCATACGCCAGGAGGTTCAGCGCACTGGTGGCGCCGTGAGTAAAGATGATTTGCCCACTGTCATCGGCATTCAGCCACTGGGCAACCTTCAGCCGACTGTCCTCGAACGCCTGCGTGGCATGAGCGCCGGGCAGGTGTTGCGCACGATGCACATTGGCCGCGCCGTTGGCGTAGTAATGCGTCAGTGCGTCGAGCAGGGCTTGGGGTTTTTGCGTGGTGGCGGCGTTGTCCAGATAGGTCTGGTCTTGCCGTTGCAGCGCGGCGATGGCCGGGAAATCGGCACGCCACGGGGAGGGAATCATCATTTGTTCAGCCCTGTGAACTTGGGCGGGATGTACACAAGACACTGTGGGAGCGAGCTTGCTCGCGAAGGCGTCCTTGAGGACGCCAAAAGCTTCGCGAGCAGGCTCGCTCCCACAGGTTATCAATGTGCTGCTTAGTTGTGAGCGTGCAGCGCTTCGTTCAGTTCGATCGCCGATTTGTGGGTTTTGCACTCCACAGCACCGGTTTCCGAATTGCGACGGAACAGCAGGTCAGTCTGACCGGCCAGCTCACGCGCTTTTACAACTTTAACCAGATTGTTGTGCTCGTCCAGCAGGGCAACCTTGGTACCGGCCGTCACGTACAGGCCCGACTCAACGGTGTTGCGGTCGCCCAACGGGATACCGATACCGGCGTTGGCGCCGATCAGGCAGCCTTCGCCGACCTTGATCACGATGTTGCCGCCGCCCGACAGGGTGCCCATGGTCGAGCAACCGCCGCCCAGGTCCGAGCCCTTGCCGACGAATACGCCAGCGGAAACGCGGCCTTCGATCATGCCCGGGCCTTCGGTGCCGGCGTTGAAGTTGATGAAGCCTTCGTGCATCACGGTGGTGCCTTCGCCCACGTAAGCACCCAGACGCAGACGCGCGGCGTCAGCGATGCGCACGCCAGCCGGTACCACGTAGTCGGTCATTTTCGGGAACTTGTCCACCGAGAACACTTCCAGCAGCTCACCACGCAGACGGGCTTCCAGTTGCATTTCCGCCAGTTCGCTCAGGTCGATGGCGCCTTGGCTGGTCCACGCTACGTTCGGCAGCAGCGGGAAGATCCCGGCCAGGCTCACGCCGTGCGGCTTGACCAGACGGTGCGACAGCAGATGCAGCTTGAGGTAAGCCTCAGGTGTCGAGGTCAGTTGCGCGTCTTCGGCCAGCAGGGTGGCGACCAGCGGCTTGTGGCTCTCGGCCAGACGCGTCAGCAGCTTGCCTTGTACGGCGTCGATGCCTTTCACGGCTTCAGCCAGTTGCGCAGCCTGCGCGGTGGTGAAGGTGATGGCCTGATTGCCTGCGGTGTAACCGAGGATCGGTGCAACGGCAGCGACCAGTTCGGCCGACGGATTGAGCAGTGGCTGGGCGTAGAACACTTCCAGCCAGGCGCCTTGACGGTTCTGAGTGCCGACACCAAAGGCGATGCTGAACAGGGAGTTGGACATGTGAATACCTCTAGCAATAAGTGACGGGCTGCTTATTTGAGCGCGGCCGCGTAGATGTCTGGCTTGAAGCCAATCAGGGTTCGGTCACCGAGATCGAGCACCGGGCGCTTGATCATCGAGGGTTGAGCGAGCATCAGTTCGATGGCTTTCGACTGGTCGAGATCGGCTTTGCGTTCGTCGTCGAGTTTGCGAAAGGTCGTGCCTGCGCGGTTCAACACCGTTTGCCAGCCGTGTTCGTCACACCATTGGGTCAGGTGTTCACGGTCGATGCCGGCGGTTTTGTAATCGTGAAAGTCGTAGCTGACAGCGTGTTCATCGAGCCAGGTGCGCGCCTTCTTCATGGTGTCGCAGGCTTTGATGCCGAAAAGGTGCAACGTTTTACTTGAAACGGTCAAGGAATCGCCCCCTTTACAGGTGCTGGAGAAAAATGGTGTCGGATTATGCCATGACCAAACCGGTTCGCGGCGCCTCAGGTCGATTTGGTAATGCAAAACCCTGTGGGAGCGAGCTTGCTCGCGAAGAGGCCCTGTCAGTCAATATCTCTGTTCGATGAACGACCGCATTCGCGAGCAGGCTCGCACCCACAATGGGCGGTGTTCCAGGCTGCGACATAGGTGCAACGGTCAGACGCATCCTAAGCGGCTAATATGGCAGTTCAACGCTGTCGATTGTCTGAGATTTCCGCTATATGCAAACTGCTTACACCGTCCTGATCCTGCTGATGCTGGTCAGCGTCTCGCGGCTGGTCGGACGGGTCATCCCGTTGCCGCTGCCATTGGTGCAGATCGCCGCCGGCGCCTTGCTCGCCTGGCCGACCCTGGGTCTGCACGTGGCCCTCGATCCCGAATTATTCCTGTTTCTGTTCCTGCCGCCCTTGTTGTTTTCCGATGGCTGGCGCATGCCCAAGCGTGAGTTCTGGCAACTGCGCGGACCGATTCTGACGCTGGCCGTCGGGCTGGTACTGTTTACCGTGGTCGGCGCCGGCTACTTCATTCATTGGTTATTGCCGTCAATTCCGCTGCCGGTGGCCTTCGCCCTGGCGGCAGTGTTGTCGCCGACGGACGCCGTGGCGGTGTCGGCCATTTCGCAAAATCGCTTGCCGACCCCGTTGATGCATATATTGCAGGGCGAGGCGCTGATGAACGATGCCTCCGGTCTGGTGACGTTCAAGTTCGCCCTGGTGGCGGCCATCACAGGCGTGTTCTCGCTGACCAATGCCAGCCTGACTTTCGTCCTGGTGGCGCTCGGCGGGTTGGCGGTCGGTGTGGCCTTGAGCTGGCTGGTCGGGCGCTTGCGGGCGTGGATGATTGCCCGTGGCTGGGATGATCCGGCGACGCACGTGGTGTTCATGTTGTTGCTGCCGTTCGCGGCTTATGTGTTGGCCGAGCGTCTTGGCGTCTCGGGCATTCTCTCGGCCGTGGCGGCGGGGATGATGCAGAGCTGGCTTGATCTGTTGCCTCGGCAGACCAGCACCCGCTTGCTCAATCGCAGCGTCTGGTCGCTGCTGGAGTTCGCTTTCAACGGTTTGATTTTCCTCCTGCTCGGCCTGCAATTGCCGGACATCATCAAAGCCGTGGTCAGTCACGAGCCGACGTTGTGGCCGACGTTGTTCTATCGCTGCCTCGATGTTGTGGCGATTTTTCTTGCGCTGGTGTTGTTGCGGTTTGTCTGGGTGCAGAGCATCTGGCGTCTATCGGTGCTGTTGCGACGCTTGCGCGGCAAGGGCGAGCTGACGCAAGTCCCGACCGCGCGCTCCTGCTGGCTGCTGACTGTCGGCGGTGTGCGCGGTGCAGTAACGCTGGCCGGCGTGATGTCGGTGCCGATGTTGATGGGGACGGACGCGTTTCCCGAGCGTGATCTGCTGATTTTCATCGCCGCCGGAGTGATTCTGCTGTCGCTGGTTTCGGCGTGTATCGCGCTGCCTCTGCTGTTGCGCGGCATCGAAAAAAGCCCGGACGACAAGCGGCGCCAGGAAGTGCGCGATGCCTGGCGCAAAACCGCGGAAGCGGCAATTCATGCGCTAGAGACAGAGGAAACCACTCCGCAGGACGCTGCTCAGGCCGCTTTGTCCGCCGAGTTGAAGGCGCGGATCATGTCCGAATATCGCCATCAACTGGATGTCTTCAACGATTCCGCCGAAGCGCAGGCCCTCGCGTTTCAGATGGATTTACTCGAGCGGCGCATGCGCCTGAAAGCGCTCAGGGCACAGCGTCTGGAGCTCTATAGCCTCAGTCGTCATCACCAGATAGGTGATGACGTCCTCAGAGAAGTGTTGGCCGATCTGGATTTGAGTGAGGCTAATCTGGGGAAGGTCAAATAACCCAGCAAGAGTCCGCACCAGATGGCTGGTGCGGACTCTTGATGATTACTGCTGGCGAGTGATGAAGGCGCGAATCCGTTCGGCGGCTTCGACGCATTCGGCCAGGGGGGCAACCAGCGCCATGCGCACACGGCCTGCGCCCGGGTTGACGCCGTCGACGTCGCGGGACAGGTAAGAACCCGGCACCACGGTCACGTGCTCTTGCTCAAACAGGTCGCGGCAGAATGCGGCGTCATCACCTTGCACGTTCGGCCACAGGTAGAAGCTGCCATCCGGACGCAGCACGTCCATCACCGGGCTGAGGATCTCCAGCACCGCATCGAATTTCTCGCGATACAGCGCACGGTTGGCGCGCACATGCACTTCGTCATTCCACGCCGCCACGCTGGCCAGTTGCGTTTGTACCGGCATCGCGCAGCCGTGGTAGGTGCGATACAGCAGGAAGCCCTTGAGGATGTCGGCATCGCCGGCAACAAAGCCAGAGCGCAGGCCCGGCAGGTTGGAACGCTTGGACAGGCTGTGAAACACCACGCAACGCTTGAAATCCTTGCGACCCAGTTCGACACAAGCCGTCAGCAGGCCTGGCGGAGGGGTTTGTTCGTCGAAGTACAACTCGCTGTAGCACTCGTCGGCGGCGATCACGAAGTCGTATTCGTCGGCCAGGGCGATCAGTTTTTTCAGGGTGTCGACCGGGATCAGCGCGCCGGTCGGGTTGCCCGGCGAGCAGAGGAACAGGATCTGGCAACGTTTCCAGATGTCCGGCGAAACGGCATCGAAATCCGGGTTGAAGCCGTTCTCGTCCAGGCACGGCAGGTAGTGCGGCTTGGCCCCGGCGAGGAACGCGGCGCCTTCGTAGATCTGGTAGAACGGGTTCGGGCTGACCACCAACGCATCGTCGCCACGGTTGACCACGGTCTGGGTGAACGCGAACAGCGCTTCACGGGTGCCATTGACCGGCAACACGTTGCGCGCCGGATCGATCCAGCCGCTTGGTACGCCGAAACGACGCTCGCACCAGCCGGCGATGGCTTCGCGCAGTGCGGGGATACCGAGGGTGGTCGGGTAGACGGCCATCTGATCCAGACTGTTGGCCAGCGCTTCGGCGACAAAGCTTGGCGAGCGATGTTTCGGCTCGCCGATCGACAGGGCGATCGGGCGTTTGTCCGGGTTCGGGGTCACGGTGCCGAGCAGGGCGCGGAGCTTTTCGAACGGGTACGGCTGGAGCTGGTTCAGAGCGTTGTTCATTGGGGCTGGGTCTCGTGCAAAGCCATTTGAATCCGGGGCGCCATCAAATACTGAGGCGCGACAGTTTGATATCGGGTTCCTGATTGACGCTCAGTTGCTCAACGATCGCATCCTGCAAACGGCTGCACAGCAACGGGTCGGACAACGGCTGGTTGTGGGCGTCGGTGATGAAAAAGACGTCCTCCACGCGCTCGCCGAGGGTCGCAATCTTGGCGTTCTGCAGCGACAGGTCGAACTCGAGGAAAATCCCGCCGATCCGTGCCAGCAGGCCCGGGCGATCAGGGGCGGTCAATTCCAGCACGGTCACCGGACGCTGCGCATCGTTGTGGATGGTGACCTGCGGCGCAAAGGCGAAATGCTTGAGCTGGCGCGGTACGCGGCGCTGGATGATCGTCGGGTAATCGTCCGGGTTGCGCAGGGCTTCGGTCAGGCCTTCGCGGATCTGCTTGACCCGTGCCGGGTTGTCGCCGATGGATTCGCCTTCGTTGTCGAGCACGATGTAGGTGTCGAGGGTGAACTGGCTGCTCGAGGTGATGACCCGGGCGTCGTGAATGTTCAGGTTGAGCTGATCCATCGCCGCCACGGTCACGGCGAAAAAATCATGCTGGTCCGGTGCATAAATGAAGATCTGCGTGCCACCCTCGAACTCGCGCTGGGTGGTTTCCTTGATCAGTACGAGCGGCCCGCCATCGACCGGTTGCTGCAGGATCGCATCGCTGTGCCAGGCCACGTCGCCGGCGGTGTGGCGCAGGAAATAGTCATCGCCCAATTGCGCCCACAGTTGCTCGACATCGTCCGGGTCGGTGCCACCACGCACCAGAATATCCAGCGCGGCGCTTTGGGTCTGGCGGATCTGCTCTTCGCGGTCCACCGGGTTTTCCAGGCCACGGCGCAAGGCGCGCTTGGTCTCGGTGTAGAGCTGGCGCAACAGGCTGGCGCGCCACGAGTTCCACAGTGTCGGGTTGGTCGCGTTGATGTCGGCCACGGTCAGCACGTAGAGATAGTCGAGGCGGGTTTCATCGCCAACGGCCAGGGCAAAGTCGTGAATCACTTGCGGGTCGGACAAGTCCTTGCGCTGCGCGGTGGTCGACATCACCAGATGGTTCTGCACCAGCCAGACAATCAGACGGCTATCCCACACCGGCAACTGATGACGCTGGCAGAACGCCTCGGCATCGACTGCGCCGATCTCCGAGTGATCGCCATGCCGGCCTTTACCGATGTCGTGGTACAGGCCCGCCATGTAGATCAGTTCGGGCTTAGGCAGTTTGGCCATGAGTTTGGCGGCCAGCGGAAATTTCTCCGAGACCTGGGTGTACTGCAATTTGCGCAGGTGCTTGATCAGGTTCAGCGTGTGCGCATCGACCGTATAGATGTGGAACAGGTCGTGCTGCATCTGCCCGACGATAAAACCGAATTCGGGCAGATAACGCCCGAGAATGCCGTAACGGTTCATCCGGCGCAGGTTGCGGTGGATGCCGATCTTGCACTTGAACAGCTCGATGAACAGGCTGGTGTTACGGATATCGTTGCGGAAGTTGTCGTCGATCAGGTGACGGTGCTCGCGCAGCAGACGAATGGTGTCGGCGCGCACGCCTTTGATTTCTGGCTGCTGAGCCATCAGCACGAAGATTTCGAGCATGGCGAACGGCGTGCGGCGGAACACGTTGTCGTTGCGTGCCTCGATATAGCCGTCATGCAGTTGGAAGCGCGAGTTGATCGGCTGTGGCGGCGCTTCGTCTTCCGGGGCGAGGATGACTTCCTCGAAGTGCTGGATGATCAGGTCGCTGAGCTGGGCGATGCTCATGACCACGCGGAAATATTGCTGCATGAAGTTTTCGACGGCCTGTTTGGCGTCGTCGCCTTCAAAGCCGAGCAATCCGGCGATGGTGCGCTGATGATCGAACAGCAAGCGGTCTTCTGAGCGGCCCGCCAGCATGTGCAGGGCGTAGCGCACTTTCCAGAGGAATTCCTGAGAGGAGGCGAGCAGGGCGTTTTCGCTTTCGACCAGGAAGCCTTCGCCGGCGAGGGCGCGCAGGTTCAGGGTGCCGTATTGACGCCGGGCCACCCACAGAATCGTCTGGATATCCCGCAGGCCACCGGGCGAGCCTTTGACGTTGGGTTCCAGGTTGTATTCGGTGTCGTTGTATTTGTGRTGACGGGCTTTTTGCTCGGCGCGCTTGGCCAGGAAGAACTCTTTGGCCGGCCACATGTGTGCGGTGCTGGTGACATCGAGCATGCGCTGACGCAGACGCTCGGGACCGCAGATGGTGCGGCTTTCCATCAGGTTGGTGACGACGGTCAGGTCAGCACGGGCCTCTTCGGCGCATTCGTCGACTGAGCGCACACTCTGACCGACTTCCAGGCCGATGTCCCACAGCAGCGTCAGAAAACGCTCGATGGAGTCGCGGAAAACTTCGTGGTCGGCGCTGTCCAGCAGGATCAGCAGATCGATATCGGAATAAGGGTGCAGCTCACCGCGACCGTAGCCGCCGACCGCGACCAGCGCGATGTCGGCGTCTTCGCTCCAGTTGAACTGCTCCCAGGCCTTTTGCAGGATGTTGTCGACGAACCAGGCGCGGTCTTCGATCAGGCGGCGGATGTCGCGGCCATTGCGAAAACGCGTGTCGAGCACCTCGCGAGCCTGGCGGATCGCCTTCTTGAACGCCGCGATAGGACTCGCTTTCAGGGCCAGTTCAGCCTGGAACTGGCCGCGGTCGAAGAGTTCGGGATCCACCTGCGGCATCGATTGGCTTTCCTTCTATAAGGCTGGGAGCGTTGTGTGGATCAGGCCGAGACGCGCGGGATGGTGTCATCGGCGCGCAGGGTGAAGATCTCGTAGCCGGTGTCGGTGACCAGCAGGGTGTGTTCCCACTGTGCCGAGAGCTTGCGATCCTTGGTGATCGCGGTCCAGCCGTCGCCCAGTACTTTGGTGTCGGCCTTGCCTTGGTTGATCATCGGCTCGATGGTGAAGGTCATGCCGGCCTTCAGTTCCATGCCGGTGCCCGCGCGGCCGTAGTGGAGGATCTGCGGCTCTTCGTGGAAGACCTTGCCGATGCCGTGACCGCAGAACTCGCGAACCACGGAGAAGCCGTTCTTCTCGGCGTGCTTCTGGATCACTTCGCCGATGTCGCCGAGGCGGCAGCCGGGTTTGACGATCTCGATCGCCTTGTACATGCATTCCTGGGTGATCTGCGACAGACGCTCGGCCCAGACCGGCACTTCGCCGACGTGGAACATGCGGCTGGTGTCGCCGTGGTAACCGTCCTTGATCACGGTGACGTCGATATTCAGGGTGTCACCGTTTTTCAGCGGCTTGTCGTTCGGGATGCCATGGCAGACCACATGGTTGATCGAGGTGCAGATCGACTTCGGGTAGCCCTTGTAGTTGAGCGGGGCAGGGATGGCTTGCTGCACGTTGACGATGTAGTCGTGGCAGATCTGGTTCAGCTCATCGGTGGTGACGCCCGGCTTGACATGTTCGGCAATCATTTCCAGCACATCGGCGGCCAGTTTGCCGGCGACGCGCATGCCAGCGATGTCCTCGGGAGTTTTGAGGTTGACGGTCATACAGGCTCTCTCTGCGCTCGGCGGCGCTTGCTGATACGAATAGGGTGGCGAGTGTTCGATTGGCGACCCTGAAAAACGCGATTCTAACAGACGCACGGCGCAATTCAGCGCCCGCGTGCATCGCTTCTCTCTATACAATGGTGCGTTCGGGGCCGATTCCAAGGGGGCTGCGCCCATGTCCTTGGTGCGAATACAGATTCCGGGTTCCGTTTCTGCGCACCCTGTGGTATAAAATGCGCCGCTTTCCGGGGATACCCCGAAAAGCTTAAATCCACACACGTGTCGACACGATGACCTGGGTGCTTTTGGCTTTATGCCACTGGTTGGTCATTGGGATACGTGGAGGCCAAACCCGACTTATTAAGGAACTATCATGTCCCAAGTCAACATGCGCGATATGCTGAAGGCCGGTGTGCACTTCGGTCACCAAACCCGTTACTGGAATCCGAAAATGGGTAAGTACATTTTCGGCGCGCGTAACAAGATTCACATCATCAACCTTGAAAAAACCCTGCCAATGTTCAACGAAGCTCTGACTTTCGTAGAGCGTCTGGCCCAGGGCAAAAACAAGATTCTGTTCGTCGGCACCAAGCGTTCCGCTGGCAAGATCGTTGCTGAAGAAGCAGCACGTTGCGGTTCGCCGTACGTCGATCACCGCTGGTTGGGCGGCATGCTGACCAACTTCAAAACCATTCGTGCTTCCATCAAGCGTCTGCGTGACCTTGAAGTTCAAGCCGAAGACGGTACTTTCGCCAAGCTGACCAAGAAAGAAGCGCTGATGCGCTCCCGTGACCTGGAAAAGCTGGATCGTTCGCTGGGCGGCATCAAGGACATGGGCGGTCTGCCAGACGCACTGTTCGTGATCGACGTTGACCACGAGCGCATCGCGATCACCGAAGCCAACAAGCTGGGCATCCCGGTAATCGGCGTTGTCGACACCAACAGCAGCCCGGAAGGCGTTGACTACATCATCCCAGGCAACGATGACGCAATCCGCGCTATCCAGCTGTACATGGGTTCGATGGCTGACGCAGTGATCCGTGGTCGCAACAATGTTGCTGGCGGCACTGTAGAATTCGCAGCTGAAGAAACTCAGGCTGCAGCTGAGTAATTAACGCCCTGGCGTTGACTCAGTAAGCAAAAAGGGGGCTTGGCCCCCTTTTTGCCACCTCGAAAACCATTTGTCGGCGGCGCAGCTACAGCTCCTGTAACGTGCAGCAGCTACAAGGTGGGGCTCGGGACGAATTGAACGCCCGTTCGATCGGGTGGAATGGTTGAAAACCTATCCAAGAGGAATTTGAAAATGGCAGCAATTACTGCAGCGTTGGTTAAAGAACTGCGCGAGCGTACCGGCGAAGGCATGATGGACTGCAAGAAAGCCCTGGAAAAGGCTGACGGCGACATCGAAAAAGCCATTGATGACATGCGTGCTTCGGGCGCGATCAAGGCTGCGAAAAAGGCTGGCAACGTTGCCGCTGAAGGCGCAATCGCAATCAAGGACGACGGTAAAGCTGCCGTTATCCTGGAAGTGAACTCGCAGACCGACTTCCTGGCCCTGCAAGACGACTTCAAAAACTTCGTTGCTGCCAGCGTTGAAAAAGCCTTCGCTGACAAGCTGACCGACGCTGCTCCGCTGATCGCTTCGCAAGAAGCTGCTCGTGAAGCACTGGTTGCCAAAGTAGGCGAGAACGTCAACATCCGTCGTCTGACCCGTATCGAAGGCGACGTTGTAGGTTCGTACCTGCACGGCAACAAGATCGGTGTTGTTGTGGCTCTGAAAGGCGGTGACGTCGAGCTGGCCAAAGACATCGCGATGCACGTCGCTGCCAGCAACCCTGAGTTCCTGCTGCCTTCGCAAGTTTCGGCTGAAGCGATCGAGCGTGAAAAAGCTGTGTTCCTGCAGCTGAACGAAGAGAAGATCAAAGGCAAGCCAGAAAACATTGTTGAGAACATGGTCAAAGGCCGTATCAGCAAGTTCCTGGCAGAAGCAAGCCTGGTTGAGCAGGCGTTCGTCAAGAACCCTGAAATCAAGGTTGGCGAGCTGGCCAAGAAAGGCGGCGCAGAAATCGTTTCCTTCACTTACTACAAAGTAGGCGAAGGCATCGAGAAGCCGGTCGACAACTTCGCTGAAGAAGTTGCTGCCCAGCTGGCTGCCGCCAAGCAATAAGACGGTTTTTCAACTGTCGCCCGAAAGAGGCTGCCCGCTTACGCGCGCAGCCTCTTTTCAGATGGGGTTGCCAATTTTTAATTGGTTTCCACTTGGAACTGACTTACAAAGCCATGTTCCGATGGCGCTGAAGCAGCGCCAAGCTAGAGTGAACGCCAGCTGTAAACAGCTCGCAAAGAATTTTTAAATACGCCGCAGGAGAGATTCGCAATGGCTCAGCAGGGCAGTGGTTATCAGGCTCGCTATAAACGCATTCTACTCAAGCTTAGCGGCGAGGCCCTGATGGGCTCGGAAGAGTTCGGGATCGATCCAAAAGTGCTGGATCGGATGGCGCTGGAAGTCGGCCAACTGGTCGGCATCGGCGTACAGGTCGGTCTGGTGATCGGTGGTGGCAACCTGTTCCGTGGCGAAGCGTTGAGCAAAGCCGGTATGGATCGGGTGACAGGTGACCACATGGGCATGCTGGCCACTGTGATGAACGCCCTGGCCATGCGCGACGCGCTGGAGCGTGCCAATATCTCGGCCATCGTGATGTCGGCCATTTCCATGGTGGGCGTGACCGATCACTATGATCGCCGCAAAGCCATGCGCCACCTGAACTCCAAAGACGTGGTGATTTTCGCGGCCGGTACCGGTAATCCGTTCTTCACCACGGATTCGGCAGCCTGCCTGCGTGCAATCGAAATCGATGCCGATGTCGTGCTTAAGGCGACCAAGGTCGATGGCGTCTACACCGCTGACCCGTTCAAAGACCCGCATGCCGAGAAGTTCGATCATCTGACTTATGATGAAGTACTGGATCGCAAGCTGGGTGTGATGGATCTGACCGCTATTTGCCTGTGCCGCGACCACAAGATGCCGCTGCGCGTATTCAACATGAACAAGCCCGGTGCCCTGCTGAACATCGTCCATGGCGGCGCTGAAGGCACCCTGATCGAGGAAGGTCAACAATGATCAACGAAATCAAAAAAGACGCTCAAGAGCGCATGCAGAAATCCCTGGACTCTCTGACCCACGCCTTTGGTCAGATTCGTACCGGCAAGGCTCACCCAAGCATTCTGGGTAGCGTGATGGTGCCGTACTACGGCGCAGACACCTCCATCACTCAAGTGGCGAACATCACCGTTAAGGACTCGCGTACCCTGCAAGTCGTTGCGTTCGAGCGCAACATGCTCGCCGCAGTCGACAAGGCAATCCAGAGCGCTGGCCTGAACCTCAACCCGACCAACCTGGGCGAGTTGTTGCTGATCTCCATGCCGGCCCTGACTGAAGAAACCCGCAAGGGCTTCACCAAGCAGGCGCGCAGTGCTGCCGAAGACGCGCGAGTTGCCGTGCGCAACATTCGTCGTGATGCCTTGGGTGAGCTGAAGAAGCTGGTCAAAGACAAAGAAATCAGCGAAGACGAAGAGCGTCGTGCTGCTGCCGATATTCAGAAAATCACCGACAAGGCTGAAGCTGATATCGACGCGGCTACCAAGCAAAAAGAAGCGGATCTGATGGCCGTATAAGGTTCGAGCTTTTAATGGACAAGACCAAGCAGACTGCGCCGTCCGCGGTGCCGCGCCATGTCGCGATCATCATGGATGGCAACAATCGCTGGGCGAAAAAACGCTTTATGCCGGGTGTCGCCGGGCATAAAGCGGGCGTGGATGCTGTGCGGGCCGTCATCGAGGTGTGCGCCGAGGCCAAGGTCGAGGTGCTCACCCTGTTCGCGTTTTCCAGTGAAAACTGGCAGCGCCCGGCCGATGAAGTCAGTGCCTTGATGGATCTGTTCTTCAAGGCATTGCGTCGTGAGGCCAAGCGCCTCAACGACAACAACATCAGCCTGCGCATCATCGGCGATCGTTCACGCTTTCATCCGGAGCTTCAGGCAGCAATGCGTGAAGCTGAAGCGATGACGGCCGGTGCCAACCGTTTCATCCTGCAGATCGCCGCCAATTATGGCGGTCAGTGGGATATTGCACAGGCTGCCCAGCGTCTGGCGCGTGAAGTCCAGGCCGGGCACCTGCGCCCGGAAGACATCACCCCGGATCTGTTGCAAACCTGTCTGGCGACCGGCGATCTGCCATTGCCGGACCTGTGCATCCGTACCGGTGGCGAACACCGCATCAGCAACTTCTTGCTGTGGCAACTGGCTTACGCCGAGTTGTACTTCTCCGACCTGTTCTGGCCGGACTTCAAACACGATGCCATGCGTAATGCGCTGGCCGATTTCGCTTCGCGCCAGCGTCGCTTCGGTAAAACGAGCGAACAGGTCGAAGCTGGAGCCCGGGTTTAATGCTTAAACAACGAATCATCACTGCGCTGATCCTGCTGCCGATCGCCTTGTGCGGTTTTTTCCTGCTCGAAGGTTCGGGTTTTGCCCTGTTCATCGGTCTGGTCGTGAGTCTGGGCGCCTGGGAATGGGCGCGTCTGGCGGGCTTTACCGCTCAATCGTTCCGCGTCGGGTATGCCGCGGTCGTCGCATTGATGTTGTTCGTCATGTATGTGCTGCCGGGCCTGGCACCTTGGGTGCTGGGGGCTTCGGTGCTCTGGTGGGCGGTGGCGACTTATCTGGTGCTGACATATCCGCGTTCCAGCGAGCATTGGTCCACGGCTGCCACCAAACTGGTCATTGGCTTGCTGATTCTGTTGCCGGCCTGGCAAGGTCTGGTGCAGATCAAGCAGTACCCGCTGGGTAACTGGCTGATCATGGCGGTGATGGTCTTGGTCTGGGGTGCCGATATTGGTGCTTACTTCTCCGGGCGCAAATTCGGCAAGCGCAAGCTCGCCCCGCAAGTCAGTCCGGGGAAAAGCTGGGAAGGCGTGTACGGTGGTCTGGTGCTGAGTCTGCTGATTACCGCCATTGTCGCGTTTGTCCGCGACTGGACCGTCGCCGAGTTGCTTAAAGGCTTGATTGGCGCTGCGCTGATCGTCTTCATCTCCGTGGTTGGCGATCTGACCGAAAGCATGTTCAAGCGTCAGTCCGGTATCAAGGACAGCAGTAATCTGCTGCCCGGTCATGGCGGCGTGCTTGATCGTATCGACAGTCTGACCGCGGCCATTCCGGTATTCGCCGTGCTGCTGTGGATGGCTGCACCGTGAGTCGCCCACAACAGATTACCGTTTTGGGTGCGACGGGCTCGATCGGCCTGAGCACGCTTGATGTCATTGCCCGTCATCCTGAGCGTTATCAGGTTTTCGCGTTGAGTGGTTTCACGCGTTTGAGCGAGCTTTTCGCCTTGTGCGTGCGCCACGTGCCGCAATTCGCTGTGGTGCCCGAGGCAGCTGCCGCGCGCAGTTTGCAGGACGATTTGCGTGCCGCCGGTTTGCCGACCCGCGTATTGGTAGGGGAAGAGGGCCTGTGTCAGGTCGCTGCTGCTCCGGAAGTCGATGCGGTGATGGCA
The DNA here is from genome assembly GCF_056401755.1 of Pseudomonas sp. P4_D7. Lineage (NCBI taxonomy): Bacteria > Pseudomonadati > Pseudomonadota > Gammaproteobacteria > Pseudomonadales > Pseudomonadaceae > Pseudomonas > Pseudomonas sp. P4_D7. The sequence continues at coordinate 92,841 of NZ_JBFUIR010000011.1, forward strand.
GCAATCGTGGGTGCAGCAGGGCTGCGTCCGACCTTGGCGGCCGTTGAAGCAGGCAAGAAGATTCTTCTGGCCAATAAAGAGGCGCTGGTGATGTCCGGCGCCTTGTTCATGCAAGCGGTGCGCAAGAGCGGTTCAGTGCTGCTGCCGATCGACAGCGAACACAACGCGATTTTCCAGTGCATGCCACCGGATTTTGCTCGTGGATTGAGCTCGGTCGGTGTCCGTCGGATTTTACTCACAGCCTCTGGTGGTCCGTTCCGACAGACGCCCATGAGTGAATTGGCGCATGTTTCACCTGATCAGGCGTGTGCGCACCCGAACTGGTCCATGGGGCGCAAGATTTCGGTCGATTCGGCCAGCATGATGAATAAAGGTCTTGAGCTGATCGAGGCTTGTTGGTTGTTCGATGCAAAGCCTTCGCAGGTCGAGGTGGTGATTCACCCGCAGAGCGTGATTCACTCGCTGGTCGATTATGTCGACGGTTCGGTACTGGCGCAGTTGGGCAATCCCGATATGCGTACGCCGATTGCCAATGCCCTGGCCTGGCCGGAGCGCATTGATTCCGGTGTAGCACCACTGGATCTGTTCGCCGTCGCGCGTCTGGATTTCGAGGCGCCGGATGAAGAACGCTTCCCTTGCCTGCGTCTGGCGCGGCAAGCTGCCGAGGCTGGCGACAGCGCTCCGGCGATGCTCAATGCGGCCAATGAAGTGGCGGTGGCGGCGTTTCTCGACGGACGGGTCCGTTACCTGGAAATCGCGAGTATCATCGAGGAAGTCTTGAGCCTCGAGCCGGTTGTTGCATTGGCAGATCTCGAGGCCGTGTTTACGGCTGATGCCAAGGCGCGAGTCCTGGCTGAGCAATGGTTGAAGCGTCACGCTCGATAAAATTTGCAACACAATGGCTACACGCGGCACTGAACAGGATTGCGGAGAAAGTAGATGAGCGCGCTCTATATGATTGCCGGCACCCTGATCGCCTTGGGTGTGCTGGTCACCTTTCACGAATTCGGCCATTTCTGGGTCGCGCGTCGCTGTGGCGTCAAGGTTCTGCGCTTTTCCGTAGGCTTCGGCATGCCGTTGCTGCGCTGGCATGACAAGCAAGGCACCGAATTTGTAATCGCGGCGATACCGTTGGGTGGCTACGTCAAGATGCTCGATGAGCGCGAAGGCGAAGTGCCAGTCGATCAGCTTGACCAGTCATTCAACCGCAAATCCGTGCGTCAGCGTATCGCCATTGTTGCCGCCGGCCCGATTGCCAACTTCCTGTTGGCGTTGGTGTTCTTTTGGGTATTGGCCATGCTCGGCAGCGAGCAGATTCGCCCGGTCATTGGTGCAGTTGAATCCGGCAGTATCGCCGCCACTGCCGGTTTGAACGCTGGTCAGGAAATTGTTGCTGTCGATGGTGAGCCGACTACCGGTTGGGCTGCCGTCAATCTGCAATTGGTCCGGCGCCTTGGTGAAAGCGGTTCCCTGCAGTTGCTGGTGCGCGAACAGGGCACGACTGTCGATTCGCCGCGTGAGCTGAAGCTGGATAACTGGCTCAAAGGCGCAGATGAGCCGGATCCGATCCGCTCCCTGGGGATTCGCCCGTGGCGCCCGGCCTTGCCGCCGGTACTCGCCGAACTTGATCCGAAAGGTCCGGCCCAGGCGGCCGGCCTGAAGACCGGCGATCGTCTGTTGGCGCTCGACGGTCAGGCGTTGAATGACTGGCAGCAAGTGGTTGATACGGTACGTACGCGTCCTGATACCAAAATCATGCTGCGTATCGAGCGCGACAATGCTCAAATCGACGTCCCTGTGACCCTGGCAGCGCGCGGTGAAAGCAAATCGCCCAGCGGATATCTGGGGGCGGGCGTAAAAGCTGTCGACTGGCCACCGGAGATGATCCGCGAGGTCAGTTACGGGCCGTTGGCTGCTATTGGCGAGGGTGCCCGTCGCACTTGGACCATGAGCATTCTGACGCTCGATTCACTGAAGAAAATGCTGTTCGGCGAGCTCTCGGTAAAAAACTTGAGTGGACCGATAACCATTGCTAAAGTGGCGGGCGCTTCTGCCCAGTCGGGCGTCGCTGATTTCCTGAATTTCCTTGCTTATCTGAGTATTAGCCTGGGGGTTCTGAATTTGCTGCCCATTCCTGTACTGGATGGGGGGCATTTGTTGTTTTATCTGATCGAGTGGGCGCGTGGTCGCCCCTTGTCGGATCGGGTGCAAGGTTGGGGGATACAGATCGGTATCAGTTTGGTGGTCGGGGTGATGTTGCTTGCTCTGGTCAACGATCTGGGTCGTCTGTAACGCTTCGCTGAATTGCGAATCTGCCGCATTTTGCGGCAGTTTGTTTATTGCCAGTTGGAATAAGAAAGGACTTCATGAAACGTCTGCTGCTAACTGCGGTTCTCACCGTATTGATGATCGCCGAAGTTCACGCCGAGTCCTTCACTATCTCTGATATTCGCGTCAATGGCCTCCAGCGGGTCTCCGCGGGTAGCGTCTTTGGTGCCTTGCCGTTGAACGTCGGTGAGCAGGCGGATGATCGTCGCCTGGTGGAATCCACTCGTGCGTTGTTCAAAACCGGTTTCTTTCAAGATATCCAGCTGGGCCGCGAAGGCAACGTTCTGGTAATCACGGTCGTTGAACGCCCGTCGGTCGCCAGTATCGAGATCGAAGGCAACAAGGCGATCTCCACTGAAGACTTGATGAAAGGTCTCAAACAGTCCGGTCTGGCCGAAGGCGAGATCTTCCAGCGTGCCACCCTTGAGGGAGTGCGTAACGAACTGCAACGTCAGTACGTCGCGCAAGGTCGCTACTCGGCTACCGTTGATACCGAAGTGGTATCGCAGCCGCGTAACCGCGTGGGCCTGAAGGTGAAGATCAACGAAGGCACCGTTGCGGCCATTCAGCACATCAACGTGGTAGGCAACACGGTTTTCCCCGAGGAAGACCTGACCGACCTGTTCGAGTTGAAAACCACCAACTGGCTGTCGTTCTTCAAGAACGATGACAAGTACGCCCGTGAAAAACTGTCCGGTGACCTGGAGCGTCTGCGTTCCTACTACCTGGACCGTGGCTATATCAACATGGATATCGCTTCGACCCAGGTGTCCATCACCCCGGACAAGAAGCACGTCTACATCACTGTCAACGTCACTGAGGGCGAGAAGTACACCGTTCGTGACGTCAAGCTCAGTGGTGATCTGAAAGTCCCTGAAGATCAGGTCAAGTCCCTGCTGTTGGTGCAGAAGGGGCAGGTGTTCTCGCGCAAGCTGATGACTACCACATCCGAGCTGATCACCCGTCGTCTGGGTAATGAGGGTTACACCTTCGCCAACGTCAACGGCGTACCTCAGCCACACGATGATGATCACACTGTAGACATCCTGTTCGCTGTTGATCCGGGCAAGCGTGCCTACGTCAACCGCATCAACTTCCGTGGCAACACCAAGTCCGAAGACGAAGTGCTGCGTCGTGAAATGCGTCAGATGGAAGGCGGCTGGGCTTCGACTTACCTGATCGACCAGTCTAAAACCCGTCTTGAGCGTCTGGGCTTCTTTAAAGAAGTCAACGTTGAAACCCCGGCTGTTCCGGGTGTCGACGATCAGGTTGACGTGAACTACGCCGTCGAAGAACAGGCTTCCGGTTCGATTACCGCCAGCGTCGGTTTCGCCCAGAGTGCCGGTCTCATCCTTGGTGGTTCGATCACCCAGAACAACTTCCTCGGTACCGGTAACCGCGTCAGCGTTGGCCTGACCCGAAGCGAATACCAGAGCCGCTACAACTTCGGCTACGTTGACCCGTACTGGACCGCCGATGGCGTCAGCCTGGGTTACAACGCGTTCTATCGCACCACTGACTACAAAGACCTCGACGTCGACGTAGCAAGCTATGCGGTAGACAGCCTGGGTGCCGGCGTGAACGTTGGTTACCCGATCAGCGAAACTTCGCGTCTGACCTTCGGCCTGTCCGCTCAACAAGACACGATCAAGACCGGTACCTATACCGTTGACGAAATTTTCGACTTCGTTAACAAGGAAGGCGACAAGTACCTGAACTTCAAGGCGTCGGCCGGCTGGTCCGAATCGACCCTGAACAAAGGCGTGTTGCCGACCCGTGGCCGTTCCCAGAGCCTGACTCTGGAATCCACCATTCCTGGCAGTGACCTGTCGTTCTACAAACTTGATTACCGCGGTCAGCTGTTCCAGCCGATCAGCGAGAACTACACCCTGCGTCTGCACACCGAATTGGGTTATGGCGACGGTTACGGTTCGACCGACGGCTTGCCGTTCTATGAAAACTACTATGCTGGTGGTTTCAACTCGGTTCGTGGCTTCAAGGACAGTACCCTCGGCCCGCGCAGTACGCCGAGCCGTGGTACCAACCCGGGCACGCTGGCTGACCCGGACCAGGATCCACTGCCGTTCGGTGGTAACGTCCTGATCCAGGGTGGTGTCGAGGTTCTGTTCCCGCTGCCATTCGTAAAAGACCAGCGTTCCCTGCGCACTTCGGTATTCTGGGATGTGGGTAACGTATTTGACTCGCAGTGCAAGGACACTACCAATGCGAATGGCTCGACGTCGAACACCAAGTGTAACGACATCAGCCTGAGCAACATGGCCAGTTCCGTGGGTGTTGGCGTGACCTGGGTCACCGCACTGGGTCCTCTGAGCTTCGCGCTGGCCATGCCGGTCAAGAAGCCGGATGACGCTGATACTCAAGTGTTCCAATTCTCCCTCGGCCAGACGTTCTAAGCGTCTGACCCAAGATAACGACAATGGATTTTGTAGGAGTGCATCGTGCGTAAGTTGACTCAATTGGTTCTCCTGGCCTCCTTGATGGTGGCAGGCCCGGCATTTGCCGACATGAAAATTGCCGTTCTGAACTATCAGATGGCCTTGCTGGAATCCGACGCGGCGAAGAAATACGCCGTTGATGCCGAGAAGAAGTTCGGTCCGCAACTGACCAAGCTGAAGACGCTGGAAAGCAGCGCCAAGGGCATTCAGGACCGTCTGATGGCCGGTGGCGACAAAATGCAGCAAGGTGAGCGCGAGCGCCTGGAGCTGGAATTCAAGCAAAAGGCCCGTGACTTTCAGTTCCAGTCCAAGGAACTGAACGAAGCCAAAGCCGTTGCCGACCGCGAAATGCTCAAGCAACTGAAGCCGAAACTGGATAGCGCAGTGGAAGAAGTCATCAAGAAAGGTGGTTTTGACCTGGTGTTCGAGCGTGGCGCAGTGATCGATGTCAAGCCTCAGTACGACATCACGCGCCAGGTAATCGAGCGCATGAATCAGCTGAAGTAACCCATGACCGTGACTATCAAGCTCGGCCAGTTGGCCGAGTTCCTCGGCGCCACCCTGCGTGGCGACCCTGAGAAGCAAATTACTGGGCTAGCCACTTTGCAAGAGGCTGGCCCAGCTCAGTTGAGCTTTCTGGCAAATCCTCAATATCGCAAATACCTGACGGGCTCGCAGGCGGCAGCACTGTTGCTCAAAGAGGCCGACGCCGAAGGTTTTGCCGGTAATGCTTTGGTGGTGCCTGATCCTTACCTGGCGTACGCGCGCATCTCCCACCTGTTCGATCCGAAGCCAAAAGCCTCTGCGGGTATCCATCCGTCAGCGGTGATTGCGCCGGACGCGGTGGTTGATCCAAGCGCCAGCATCGGCCCCTTTGTGGTGATCGAAGCCGGTGCGCGAATTGGCGCGCAGGTGACACTGGGCGCACATTGCGTTGTTGGTGCCCGCAGCGAAATCGGTGAAGGCGGCTGGCTCGCCCCACGCGTGACGCTGTATCACGATGTGCGTATCGGCAAGCGTGTGGTGATCCAGTCCGGTGCCGTGCTTGGTGGTGAAGGCTTCGGCTTCGCCAACGAAAAAGGTATCTGGCAGAAGATCGCCCAGATCGGTGGCGTGACCATCGGCGACGATGTCGAGATTGGCGTGAATACCGCCATCGACCGCGGCGCGCTGGCCGATACCGTCATTGGCAATGGCGTGAAGCTCGACAACCAGATCCAGATCGCCCACAACGTTCAGGTCGGTGATCACACTGCTATGGCGGCCTGCGTCGGGATCTCCGGCAGCACCAAAATCGGCAAGCATTGCATGCTGGCCGGCGGTGTTGGCCTGGTAGGCCATATTGATATTTGCGACAACGTTTTCCTGACCGGAATGACCATGGTGACTCACTCGATTACCGAGCCGGGTGCCTATTCTTCCGGTACAGCCATGCAACCGGCGGCCGAATGGCGCAAAAGCGCGGCCCGCATCCGTCAGCTCGATGACATCGCGCGACGTTTGAAACAGCTGGAAAAGCGCGTAGGGGAAGTGACCCCTGACGGCAATGCTTCATCAGATGGCTGATACCATTTCCATATCAAGTGTGCACAGCCTCTAGACTGCCTCCTTGATTTGCTAGAGGAGTGCGCGTCAGTCGCGCTCCCAATCTTTACATAGGCTTCCCCCCGAAATGATGGACATCAACGAGATTCGCGAATACCTGCCTCACCGTTACCCGTTCCTGCTGGTGGACCGGGTGGTGGAACTGGACACTGAAGGCAAGCGCATTCGCGCCTACAAGAATGTCAGCATCAATGAACCGTTCTTCAATGGTCACTTCCCTGCGCATCCAATCATGCCGGGCGTACTGATCATCGAAGCGATGGCTCAGGCTGCCGGGATCCTCGGTTTCAAAATGCTTGATGTGAAGCCTGCCGACGGCACGCTGTATTACTTCGTCGGTTCCGACAAGCTGCGCTTCCGCCAGCCAGTCTTGCCGGGCGACCAGTTGATCCTCGAAGCCAAGTTCATCAGCTGCAAGCGTCAGATCTGGAAATTCGAGTGCCAGGCTTCGGTCGATGGCAAGCCGGTCTGCTCGGCTGAAATCATCTGCGCGGAACGCAAGCTATGAGTTTGATTGACCCTCGCGCAATCATCGATCCGTCGGCCGTTCTGGCTGATGGCGTCGAGGTCGGCCCGTGGTCGATCATCGGCGCAGGTGTGGAAATCGGCGAGGGTACCGTGATCGGGCCGCATGTAATCCTCAAAGGCCCGACCCGCATCGGCAAGCACAATCGCATCTACCAGTTTTCCTCGGTAGGCGAAGACACGCCTGATCTGAAGTACAAGGGTGAAGAAACTCGCCTGGTGATCGGTGACCACAACGTCATCCGTGAAGGCGTGACCATTCACCGTGGCACCGTGCAAGACCGTTCGGAAACCACGCTGGGCGATCACAACCTGATCATGGCTTATGCCCACATCGGGCATGACAGCGTCATCGGCAACCACTGCATTCTGGTCAACAACACCGCGTTGGCCGGGCATGTGCACGTGGATGACTGGGCGATCCTTTCCGGATTCACCCTGGTTCACCAGTATTGCCACATCGGCGCTCACAGCTTTTCCGGTATGGGCACTGCGATCGGCAAGGACGTTCCTGCGTTCGTCACCGTGTTCGGCAACCCTGCCGAAGCGCGCAGCATGAACTTCGAAGGCATGCGCCGTCGCGGTTTCAGCGAAGACGCGATTCATACCCTGCGTCGCGCTTACAAAACCGTCTATCGCCAAGGTCTGACGGTTGAGCAGGCGCTGGCCGAACTGGCTGAACCTGCTGCGCAATACCCGGAAGTTGCGATATTCCGCGACTCCATCCAGTCGTCGACTCGCGGCATCACGCGCTGATCATGGCCAATCTGCGTATTGCGCTGGTGGCGGGTGAAGCTTCCGGTGACATTCTCGGTGCCGGCCTCATGCGCGCGCTCAAGGCTCAGCATCCGGCGGTCGATTTCATCGGCGTCGGTGGCCCGTTGATGCAGGCTGAAGGCCTGACTTCCTACTTTCCCATGGAGCGCTTGTCGGTCATGGGCCTGGTGGAAGTCCTCGGTCGTTTGCGCGAATTGCTCAAGCGCCGCAAAGACCTGATCGCGACGCTGATCGCCGAGAAGCCGGATGTGTTCATCGGCATCGACGCGCCGGACTTCAACCTCAATATCGAACTCAAGCTGCGTCAGGCCGGGATCAAGACCGTGCATTACGTCAGCCCGTCGGTGTGGGCGTGGCGGCAGAAGCGTGTGCTGAAGATTCGCGAAGGCTGCGACCTGATGCTGACGCTGCTGCCGTTCGAAGCAAAATTTTACGAAGAAAAGGGCGTGCCGGTGCGGTTCGTCGGCCACACGCTGGCCGATACCATTCCGCTGGAAGCTGATCGCGCTGCGGCGCGTGCCGAGCTGGGCCTGCCCGACGGCCCGCTGGTGGCGTTGATGCCCGGCAGTCGCGGCGGCGAAGTCTCCCGTCTGGGCGCGCTGTTCCTCGACACCGCCGAACGTCTGCGTGCGATGCACCCGGGTTTGCGCTTTGTCATCCCGTGCGCCAACCCTGAACGCCGCGCGCAACTTGAAGAGCTGCTCGCCGGGCGTGATCTGCCGGTGACCTTGCTCGACGGCAAATCCCATCTGGCCCTGGCAGCGTGCAATGCCGTGTTGATTGCCTCCGGCACCGCGACCCTCGAAGCGCTGTTGTACAAGCGGCCGATGGTGGTGGCGTACCGCTTGGCGCCGTTGACGTTCTGGATTCTCAAACGCATGGTCAAGAGCCCGTACGTGTCCTTGCCGAACCTGCTGGCCCAGCGCCTGCTGGTCCCGGAATTGTTGCAGGATGATGCGACAGTCGATGCGCTGGCACAGACCCTGTCGCCACTGATCGAAGGTGGCGAAGAACAGACCCGTGGTTTCGACGAGATCCACCGCACGTTGCGGCTGGATGCCTCCAATCAGGCGGCGGACGCCGTCCTTAACCTGATCGGTCAAACGCGATGAGCAAGACAAGCATGCAGATGGGCCTGGATTTCACCCTGGTCGCCGAAGTTGAAGAGCTGGTGGCCGGCGTTGATGAAGTCGGTCGTGGCCCGTTGTGCGGTGCGGTGGTGACGGCGGCGGTGATCCTCGATCCGAACCGGCCGATCCTCGGTCTCAACGACTCGAAGAAACTCACTGAGGCCAAGCGCGAAAAGCTTTACGACGAAATCATCGAAAAGTCCTTGAGCTGGTGTATTGCGCGCGCCGAAGTGGAAGAAATCGACGAGCTGAACATCTTGCACGCGACCATGCTGGCCATGCAGCGCGCCGTCGCCGGCCTGCACATTCAGCCGAAACTGGCGATGATCGACGGCAACCGCTGCCCGCAACTGCCGATGCGTGCCGAAGCGGTGGTGCAGGGCGACGGCAAGGTGCCGGCGATTGCTGCTGCGTCGATTCTGGCCAAAGTCAGTCGCGACCGCGAAATGGCTGCATTCGAATTGATCTATCCGGGTTACGGCATCGGCGGCCATAAAGGCTACCCGACGCCCGTTCATCTGGAAGCCTTGTCGCGTCTTGGCCCGACGCCGATTCACCGGCGCTCGTTCGCCCCGGTGCGTCTGGCTTACGAAGCGCTGGAAGGTCTGACGCAGGTTTAGTCGCAAGGCTGATGTTTTGTTCGAGGCCCGGTACAATCCGGGCCTTGTTGTCTCTATGTAACTGGACAGGATCACTATGCCGGCTTCATTCGTTCATCTACGCCTGCACACTGAATACTCCCTGGTCGACGGGCTGGTGCGGATCAAGCCGCTGGTCAAGGCACTGACGGCCATGAACATGCCGGCGGTCGCGGTCACCGACCAGAACAACATGTGTTCCCTGGTCAAATTCTACAAAAACACCATGGGCGCGGGCATCAAGCCGATCTGCGGCGCCGACCTGTGGCTGTCGAACAAGGACCCGGACGCACCGCTGAGCCGGCTCAGCCTGTTGGTGATGAACGCCAAGGGCTATCGCAACCTCACCGAGTTGATCTCGCGCGGCTTCATCGAAGGCCAGCGCAACGGAATGATCATCGTCGAGCGCGAGTGGGTTGCTGAAGCCAACGAAGGCCTGATCATGCTGTCCGCCGCCAAAGAAGGCGAGATCGGCATGGCCATGATCGGCGGCAACCCGGCTGAAGCTGAAGCCTTGGCGCGCGAATGGATGGCGGTATTCCCGGATCGTTTCTATCTGGAAATCCAGCGCACCAATCGCCCTAACGATGAAGAACAGCTGCACGGTGCCGTTGCACTCGCCGACAAGCTCGGCGCGCCGCTGGTGGCGACCAACGATGTGCGTTTCATCAAGCAGGAAGACTTCGCCGCCCACGAAACCCGCGTGTGCATCGGTGAGGGCCGTGCCCTCGACGATCCGCGGCGCTCGAAGAATTATAGCGATCAGCAATACCTGAAAAGCGCCGAGGAAATGATCGAGCTGTTCAGCGATATTCCCGACGCCATCGAAAACACCGTCGAAATCGCCAAGCGCTGCAATATCGAAGTGAAGCTGGGCACTCACTTCCTGCCTAACTTCCCGATTCCCGATGGCATGACCATCGACGAGTATTTCCGCAAAGTCTCCTTCGACGGTCTGGAAGAACGCTTGTCGGTGCTGCTGCCCAAGGACACCACCGAAGACTACGAAGCCAAGCGTCAGGTCTACGTCGACCGGCTGAATTTCGAGCTGGATATCATTATCCAGATGGGTTTCCCCGGTTACTTCCTGATCGTGATGGACTTTATCCAGTGGGCCAAGAACAACGGCGTGCCGGTAGGTCCGGGCCGTGGGTCGGGTGCCGGTTCGTTGGTGGCTTATGTACAGAAGATCACCGACCTCGATCCGCTGGAATACGACCTGCTGTTCGAACGATTCCTTAACCCGGAACGGGTCTCCATGCCCGACTTCGACGTCGACTTCTGCATGGATGGTCGCGACCGCGTTATCGATTATGTGGCCGAAAAATACGGTCGCAACGCGGTAAGCCAGATCATCACCTTCGGTTCCATGGCGGCCAAGGCTGTGGTGCGTGACGTGGCGCGGGTGCAGGGCAAGTCCTACGGCCTGGCGGATCGTCTGTCGAAGATGATTCCGTTCGAAGTCGGCATGACCCTGGAAAAAGCCTACGAGCAGGAAGAAATCCTCCGTGACTTCATCAAGGTTGATGAAGAAGCTGCGGAAATCTGGGAAATGGCACGCAAGCTCGAAGGCGTTGTGCGTAACGTTGGTAAACACGCCGGTGGTGTGGTTATTGCGCCGACCAAACTGACGGACTTCTCGCCAATCTATTGCGATGAAGCCGGTGACGGTCTGGTGACCCAGTTCGACAAGGACGACGTTGAAGCGGCTGGTCTGGTGAAGTTCGACTTCCTCGGTCTGCGGACCCTGACGATCATCGACTGGGCGCTGAAAACCATTAACCGCGACCGCGCCAAGGTCAACGAGCCGCCGCTGGATATCGCGTTTATCCCGCTGGACGACAAACCGACCTACTCGTTGTTGCAGAAAGCTGAAACCACCGCGGTGTTCCAGCTTGAATCGCGCGGCATGAAAGAGCTGATCAAAAAGCTCAAGCCCGACTGCCTGGAAGACCTGATCGCACTGGTGGCCCTGTTTCGTCCGGGCCCGCTGCAGTCCGGCATGGTGGACGACTTCATCAACCGTAAGCACGGCCGCGCCGAACTGGCCTACCCGCACTCGGATTACCAGTACGAGGGTTTGAAGCCTGTTCTGGCGCCGACTTACGGCATCATCCTGTATCAGGAACAGGTGATGCAGATTGCTCAGGTCATGGCCGGTTACACCCTTGGCGGTGCAGACATGCTCCGTCGGGCGATGGGTAAGAAAAAACCCGAGGAAATGGCCAAGCAGCGCGGCGGTTTCATTGAAGGTTGCGCGACCAACAACATCGACGCCGACCTTGCCGGTAACATTTTCGACCTGGTAGAAAAATTCGCCGGTTACGGCTTCAACAAATCCCACTCCGCCGCCTACGGCCTGGTCTCGTACCAGACTGCGTGGCTGAAAGCCCACTACCCGGCGCCGTTCATGGCTGCGGTACTGTCGGCGGACATGCACAACACCGACAAGGTCGTGACCTTGATCGAGGAAGTGCGCACGATGAAGCTGCGCCTCGATGCGCCGGACGTGAACACTTCGGAGTTCAAGTTCACGGTGAACGACGACGGCCGCATCGTCTACGGCCTGGGCGCGATCAAAGGTGTTGGTGAAGGCCCGGTTGAGGCGATCACCGAGGCGCGTCAGGAAGGTCCGTTCAAGGATCTGTTCGACTTCTGCGCGCGGGTCGACCTCAAGCGCATCAACAAACGTACCCTCGACGGCTTGATCCGCAGCGGTGCGCTGGATCGTCTGGGGCCGTACTTCCATGACGAACAGAAGGCTTATCAGGCCAACATCGACCGCAACCGCGCCGTGCTGCTGGCAGCGATGGAAGAGGCGATCAAGGCGGCCGAGCAGACCGCGCGTACCCACGACTCTGGTCACGCCGACCTGTTTGGCGGGCTGTTTGTCGAGGAAGACGCCGACGTGTATGCGTCGCACCGCAAGGCCAAGGAGCTGACGCTTAAGGAGCGCCTCAAAGGTGAGAAAGACACCTTGGGCCTGTACCTGACCGGTCACCCGATCGACGAATACGAAGGCGAGATCCGCCGTTTCGCCCGTCAGCGCATCATCGACCTGAAGCCGGCGCGCGATACGCAAACCGTGGCGGGGATGATCATTGCCCTGCGGGTGATGAAGAACAAGAAGGGCGACAAGATGGGTTTCATCACCCTCGACGACCGTTCGGGGCGGATTGAGGCGTCGCTGTTTGCCGATGCGTTCCACTCTGCGCAGTCGTTGTTGCAGACCGACGCGATGGTGGTGGTCGAAGGCGAAGTCAGCAACGATGACTTCTCCGGTGGCCTGCGCCTGCGCGTCAAGCGGGTGATGAGCATGGAAGACGCGCGCACCAATCTGGCCGAAAGCCTGCGCCTGAAGCTGCAAACCCAGGATCTGAAAGGCGATCAGCTACGCTGGTTGGGGGATTTGCTCAAGCGTCATCGCGGCGCGTGCCCGATCACCATGGAGTACACCAGTCCGGATGCGAAGACCTTGCTGCAGTTCGGCGAGACCTGGCGGATTGATCCGGCGGATGCGTTGATTCAAGCCCTGCGTGACCAGTTCGGGCGAGACAACGTCTTCCTCCAATACCGTTGACCGGCAAGTGCCATCATGGCGCTTGCCCGCAACCTGAATTTTTAATCTCGACCTCAGCGCGCCTCTCCCTTAAGGTAGGGCGCGAATAGACAACCGGCCGGCCCAAGCTCATTTGGGACACGACCCAAGACGGACGCCTATGAACCCGAATTTTCTAGATTTCGAACAGCCGATCGCCGACCTGCAAGCCAAGATCGAAGAGTTGCGCTTGGTCGGTAATGACAATTCGCTGAATATCGGCGATGAGATCTCCCGCCTGCAGGACAAGAGCAAAACGCTGACCGAAGACATCTTTGGCAAGCTGACCAGCTGGCAGATCGCACGTCTGGCGCGTCACCCGAAACGCCCGTACACCCTCGATTACATCGAGCACATCTTCACCGAGTTCGACGAACTGCACGGCGACCGTCACTTCTCTGACGACGCGGCCATCGTTGGCGGTATCGCCCGTCTGGAAGACCAGCCGGTGATGATCATCGGTCACCAGAAGGGTCGTGAAGTCCGCGAGAAGGTGCGCCGTAACTTCGGCATGCCGCGTCCGGAAGGCTACCGCAAGGCTTGCCGTCTGATGGAGATGGCCGAGCGTTTCAAAATGCCGATCCTGACCTTCATCGACACCCCGGGTGCCTATCCTGGCATCGACGCTGAAGAGCGTAACCAGAGCGAAGCGATCGCCTGGAACCTGCGCGTGATGTCGCGCCTGAAGACCCCGATCATCGCCACCGTTATCGGTGAGGGTGGTTCCGGTGGTGCACTGGCCATTGGCGTCTGCGACCAGCTGAACATGCTGCAGTACTCGACCTACGCGGTAATCTCGCCGGAAGGTTGCGCTTCGATTCTGTGGAAAACCGCCGAAAAAGCGCCGGATGCTGCTGAAGCAATGGGCATCACTGCCGAGCGTCTGAAAGGCCTCGGCATTGTCGACAAGGTGATCAGCGAGCCTCTGGGCGGCGCCCACCGTGATCCGGCAGCTGCCGCTGCGTCGATCCGTGCCGAGCTGAGCTCGCAACTGGCGATGCTGAAGAAGTTCGATAACGAAGCGTTGCTGAAGCGCCGTTATGATCGACTGATGAGCTACGGTCTCTGATCGAACGCCGATTCAGCTGACAATGCAAAACACTGTGGGAGCGAGCTTGCTCGCGAAGGCGTTATAACAGGCAACGAAAATGTTGAATGTTGAACCGCTTTCGCGAGCAAGCTCGCTCCCACATTGGTTTCGGTGAAGGTGAAAAAATGAGTCAGCTCTCGATTGATTTGCCTTCCCGGTTATTACTGAGCCTTGAGCCTTGGCGCAACGCCACTCATTGGCGTATTGCATTCTCCGGTGGTCTCGATTCCACTGTTCTGCTGCATCTGCTCGCCTATCTCGCAAAATCCGAATCCCTCCCTCCACTCAGCGCTATTCATATTCACCACGGCCTCCAGGCTGCGGCTGACGCGTGGCCGCAGCATTGCCAGTCCGTGTGTGATGCGCTGGGAGTGCCGTTGCTGATCGAGCATGTGACGGTGCAACCAGGCGCGAGTCTGGAGCGGGCGGCGCGGGATGCGCGTTACGCCGTGTTCAGTGCGCTGACCCAAGCTAATGAGGCGTTAATCACTGGTCAGCACCGTGATGATCAGGCGGAAACACTGCTGTTCCGGCTGCTGCGTGGAGCGGGAGTGCGCGGATTGTCGGGAATGCCGCAGCAAAGGCCAGTGGGGCAGGGCATGTTGATTCGCCCGTTGCTGGATGTCACTCGAGCCGAGCTGGAACGTTACGCACAGGCTCACTCGTTAAGCTGGATCGAAGACCCGTCAAATCAGGATCGACAGTTCTCGCGCAATTACCTGCGCCATCAGGTCATGCCGGTGCTGAGCGAGCGCTGGCCGCAAGCGCAGGCGAACATGGCCCGCAGCGCCGCGCATCTGCGTGAAGCTCAGGGGCTGCTCGATGAGTTGGCGCAGATCGATCTGGCGCAAGCCGCGACTGCTCATGATTATGAATGGCTGGTTTTACCGTCGCTGGAACTGGCGCCACTCGCCGCACTGTCTGCTGCCCGGCAACGAAACGCGATCAGCCATTGGCTCGAACCCTTCACGCAACTGCCAGATACCGACCACTGGTCGGGTTGGAAAAATCTGTGCGATGCCGTTCACGATGCTTCACCGGTATGGCGTCTGGCCGATGGCGAGCTTCATCGCAGCGCCGGGCGTCTGTGGTGGCTGAGTGGCAACTGGTTGCGCACGCCAGTGATCGGCGTCGAGTGGCAGAGCCCGGCGTCAGCGCTACGCTTGGCCGATAACGGACATGTCACGTTCAGCGGGCAGACTCCCGTCGGGCCTTTGCGCATTGCCTATCGTCAGGGCGGTGAAGTCATGCAGCTGGCGGATCGCGGCCACCGTGACCTCAAGCGCCTGCTCAATGAGCGCGCGGTCCCGGGCTTCATGCGTGGCAGATTGCCGCTGCTGTTTCGCGGCGATGAATTGCTCGCGGTGGCGAATCTGCCGGGACTTGATGGTCATGCACAGGATGGCTGGAAATTGCATTGGCTGCCAACAGACGAAGATCAAGGTTTGAGCTGAAAGGAGCATTCCGGTAGACTACGCTCCCTTCTTGATACAACTTCTGTGGATTCGCCTGAATTGCAGGAGTTGCCGATTACCAAGCAGTCTTTGCTGGGCGATTCCAAAAAATGTGTAGCGAGCAACGTACCGGTGTTTCACCTGCCGGTCTGTCCCAACGCGGCGGTTTTTTTGAAAGGTGCACTGTGATTAATGCAGGTGATCGGGGGCTTCGGCCTTCCTTCGCTTTCCCCGGCGGCTCGTACCGCTTTAACGCAGACTTCTAGGGTTTTTCATGACGCGCTACATATTCGTCACGGGCGGTGTTGTTTCTTCATTGGGGAAAGGCATTGCATCGGCTTCATTGGCAGCCATCCTGGAGGCGCGGGGACTTAAGGTCACCATGCTGAAGCTGGATCCGTACATCAACGTCGATCCGGGCACCATGAGCCCGTTCCAGCACGGTGAAGTGTTCGTCACCCACGACGGCGCCGAGACCGACCTGGACCTGGGGCACTACGAGCGGTTCATCCGCACGACCATGACCCAGAACAACAACTTCACCACCGGCCGTGTCTACGAGCACGTGCTGCGCAAAGAGCGCCGTGGTGACTACCTGGGTGCAACCATCCAGGTGATTCCGCACATCACCGACGAAATCAAGCGCCGCATCATCAAGGGTGCCGGTGACGCTGACGTGGCGATGGTTGAAATCGGTGGCACCGTCGGTGACATCGAGTCGCAACCGTTCCTCGAAGCCATCCGTCAACTGCGTTTCGAAGTCGGCGCCAAGCGCGCGATGCTGATGCACCTGACACTGGTGCCGTACATCGCCACCGCTGGCGAGACCAAAACCAAGCCAACCCAGCACTCGGTAAAAGAACTGCGTTCGATCGGCCTGCAGCCAGACGTGCTGGTGTGCCGTTCCGATCACCCGATCGACATCTCGTCGCGTCGCAAGATCGCTCAGTTCACCAACGTTGAAGAACGTGCGGTGATCGCGCTGGAAGACGCCGACACCATCTACAAGATCCCGGGCATCCTGCACTCGCAGGGTCTGGACGATTTCGTCGTTGAGCGTTTCGGTCTGCAATGCGGCAGCGCGGATCTGTCCGAGTGGGACGCCGTGGTTGACGCCAAGCTGAACCCGGAACACGAAGTGACCATCGCCATGGTCGGCAAGTACATGGAGCTGCTGGACGCCTACAAGTCGCTGATCGAAGCGATGAGTCACGCCGGCATCAGCAACCGCACCAAGGTCAACCTGCGTTACATCGATTCCGAAGACATCGAAAACCAGGGCACTGCGCTGCTCGAAGGTGTCGACGCGATCCTCGTACCGGGCGGCTTCGGTCTGCGCGGCGTGGAAGGCAAGATCACTGCCGTTCAGTACGCTCGCGAAAACAAGGTTCCATACCTGGGTATCTGCCTGGGCATGCAAGTGGCGGTCATCGAGTTCGCCCGTAACGTGATGGGCTGGAAAGACGCCAACTCCACCGAGTTCGATCGCGCCAGCGGTCATCCGGTGGTCGGTTTGATCACCGAGTGGGAAGACGCGACCGGTGCCGTTGAAGTACGTACCGAATCGTCCGATCTGGGCGGCACCATGCGCCTTGGCGCTCAGGACTGCCTGCTTGAAGCCGGTTCCAAGGTCCACGACTGCTACGGCAAGGACGTGATCGTCGAGCGTCACCGTCACCGTTACGAAGTGAACAACAACCTGCTGCCACAGCTGATCGAAGCGGGCCTGAAAATCTCCGGTCGCTCCGCTGATGCGGCGCTGGTTGAAGTGGTTGAAGCGGCCGATCACCCATGGTTCGTCGCTTGCCAGTTCCACCCTGAGTTCACCTCGACACCACGTGATGGCCATCCGCTGTTCAGCGGTTTTGTCAAAGCAGCGTTGGCTCAACACCAGAAGAAGGCGTAACCCCGATGGCACAGAAGATCATCCGCGTCGGCGACATCGAAATTGCCAACGACAAACCCATGGTGCTGTTCGGCGGCATGAACGTGCTGGAAAGCCGTGACATGGCCATGCAGGTTTGCGAAGAGTACGTAAAGGTCACCGAAAAACTCGGTATCCCTTACGTGTTCAAGGCCAGTTTCGACAAGGCTAACCGTTCTTCTGTGACCTCTTATCGCGGTCCTGGCCTGGAAGAGGGCATGCGCATCTTCCAGGACATCAAACAAGCCTTTGGCGTGCCGATCATCACCGACGTCCACGAGCCTGATCAGGCTGCGGTCGTCGCAGAGGTCTGCGACATCATTCAACTGCCGGCCTTCCTGTCGCGCCAGACCGATCTGGTCGTCGCGATGGCCAAGACCAATGCAGTGATCAACATCAAGAAAGCCCAGTTCCTCGCGCCTCAGGAAATGAAACACATCCTGAACAAGTGCGTGGAAGCGGGTAACGATCAATTGATCCTCTGCGAGCGTGGTTCGAGCTTCGGCTACAACAACCTCGTGGTCGACATGCTCGGCTTCGGCATCATGAAGCAGTTCGAGTACCCGGTATTCTTCGACGTGACCCATGCGCTGCAAATGCCGGGTGGTCGTGCCGACTCCGCCGGCGGTCGCCGTGCCCAGGTTCTGGATCTGGCCAAGGCGGGCATGAGCCAGTCGTTGGCAGGTCTGTTCCTCGAAGCGCATCCGGATCCGGACAACGCCAAATGCGATGGCCCTTGCGCCTTGCGTCTGGACAAACTGGAGCCATTTCTGGCCCAGCTCAAGGCTTTGGACGAACTGGTGAAGAGTTTTCCGACGGTAGAAACCGCGTAAACCTCAATTCTCCGGTAAAGTACCGCACGATTTGTCGCTCATGCCCTCGGGCATGAGCGTTATCGTCTGCAAGCCTGCCCGCTGCACACCCCTTGCCGACGGTAAAAAGATTTCCTCTAGCTGCGTCGTTTTCGTCAACTTTGGAGTGTTTACAACAATGGCAAAAATCGTCGACATCAAAGGTCGTGAAGTTCTCGACTCCCGTGGCAATCCCACCGTGGAAGCGGACGTGCTTCTCGACAACGGCATCATCGGCAGCGCTTGCGCGCCGTCCGGTGCATCCACTGGCTCGCGTGAAGCACTCGAGCTGCGTGATGGCGACAAGAGCCGTTACCTGGGCAAGGGCGTGCTCAAAGCGGTAGCCAACATCAACGGTCCGATCCGCGATCTGCTGCTGGGCACCGACCCAAGCGACCAGAAAGCCCTGGATCACGCGATGATCAAGCTCGACGGTACCGAAAACAAGGCAACCCTGGGCGCCAACGCCATCCTCGCCGTGTCCCTGGCTGCGGCCAAGGCTGCTGCGCAGGACCAGGACCTGCCGCTGTACGCACACATCGCTAACCTCAACGGTACTCCGGGTGTCTACTCGATGCCGGTGCCGATGATGAACATCATCAACGGTGGCGAGCACGCTGATAACAACGTCGACATCCAGGAATTCATGGTACAGCCGGTTGGCGCCAAGTCTTTCTCGGAAGGTCTGCGCATGGGCACCGAGATTTTCCATCACCTCAAAGCTGTGCTGAAGGCCCGTGGCCTGAGCACTGCCGTTGGCGACGAAGGCGGTTTCGCACCGAACCTGGCCTCCAACGAAGACGCGCTGAAAGTGATCTCCGAAGCAGTAGCCAACGCTGGTTACAAGCTGGGCACCGACGTGACCCTGGCCCTGGACTGCGCGGCCAGCGAATTCTACGAAGACGGCAAGTACAACCTGTCCGGCGAAGGTCAGGTGTTCACCGCTGAAGGTTTCGCCGATTACCTCAAAGGCCTGACCGAACGTTATCCGATCATCTCGATCGAAGACGGTCTGGACGAGTCCGACTGGGCTGGCTGGAAGATCCTCACCGACAAGATCGGCGAGAAGACTCAGCTGGTGGGCGACGACTTGTTCGTAACCAACACCAAGATCCTGAAAGAAGGCATCGATAAAAAGATCGCCAACTCGATCCTGATCAAGTTCAACCAGATCGGCACCCTGACCGAAACGCTGGAAGCCATCCAGATGGCCAAGGCTGCCGGTTACACTGCAGTGATCTCGCACCGTTCGGGCGAAACCGAAGATTCGACCATTGCCGACCTGGCTGTGGGCACCTCGGCTGGCCAGATCAAGACCGGCTCGCTGTGCCGTTCCGACCGCGTTTCCAAGTACAACCAACTGCTGCGTATCGAAGAGCAGTTGAATGGCAAGGCCAAGTACAACGGTCGCAGCGAGTTCCGCGGCTAAGTACAAATCGATGGAAGGACACCGGATTGTGTCGAAAAAGTCGTGACAGCGATGGATTTGCCACTAATCTGATGCCTTAACAGCACAAGCCTGGGTCTTCCAGGCTTCGTGCTATCAGATGCTTCAAAGTTTTGGCGTGGCTGTCTTTTTTCACTGGATACCTGATATTCGATGCGCAGTCCTTACTGGTTGTTTCTCGTTTTGCTCTTGCTACTGGCCGGTTTGCAGTACCGCCTGTGGGTGGGCAATGGCAGTCTGGCGCAAGTCGCCGAGCTGAATCAGCAGATAGCTGATCAACACGCCGAGAACGAAGGTTTGCTGGAGCGCAATCGCGTGATGGACGCTGAAGTCAGCGAGTTGAAAAAGGGCATGGAGACCGTTGAAGAGCGGGCTCGTCACGAACTGGGCATGGTCAAGGACGGCGAAACCCTTTACCAGTTGGCCCAATGATCAATTCCCTGCCGGCCTTCTGGGCCGTGATTCCTGCTGCGGGCATTGGTGCCCGAATGGCCGCGGACCGTCCCAAGCAATACCTGCAACTGGGCGGACGCACAATTCTCGAACACAGCCTCGGCTGTTTCCTCGATCACCCAAGCCTCAAGGGCCTGGTGGTCAGTCTTGCTGTTGATGATCCTTATTGGCCGAACCTGGCGTGCGCTGGCGACTCGCGTATTCAGCGCGTCGAGGGCGGCGCCGAGCGTTCCGGTTCGGTGCTCAATGCTTTGCTGCATTTGCATGCGCAGGGTGCCGATGATGAGGATTGGGTGCTGGTGCACGATGCGGCACGACCGAATCTGAGTCGCGAAGATCTCGACAAGTTACTGGATGAACTGGCGGACGATCCGGTCGGCGGCCTGCTCGCCGTCCCGGCGCGCGACACCTTGAAGCGGGTCGACAAGCATGGTCGTGTGCTGGAAACCGTCGATCGCAGCGTGATCTGGCAGGCGTATACGCCGCAGATGTTTCGCCTCGGCGCGTTGCATCGGGCGTTGGCGGACAGTCTGGTGGCGGATGCTGTGATCACTGATGAAGCTTCTGCGATGGAGTGGGCGGGGCTTAAGCCTCGTCTGATTGAAGGGCGGGCGGATAACCTCAAGGTGACCCGGCCGGAAGATCTGGAGTGGTTGCGTCAGCGTTGGGCTAACCGCCGCTGATTGCTGTGGCGCCTATTCCGCAGCCTTCGCGAGCAAGCTCGCTTGTATGGTAGGACTTGAAGGGAGGAGGAGGGACAAGGCTCGATTCTGACTGTTGACGCAGTACAGACCGTGGGAGATTTCGCCCCTCCTCCTTTCACCCAAGCGCCGATAAAGAATGCATCTGGCTAGACCGACGATAGGAACAAGCCTGCGCCTCTGGGTGAGCCCTTCAAGTACTCAAACCTTATCCCGGAGGAAATCCTGTGGCAATGCCAGTCGCTCTATCAAATCCGATCGTTGGCGTGGATGTTGCCAAAAATGAACTGGTGATTTATCAGGCCGATAGCGATCTGCTTGAAGCGATTCCCAACACCAAAACATCCATCAAGCAGTGGCTGAAAGCCTTGCTGGGTCCCGTGTCTATTGCCATTGAGGCAACCAACATCTACCACCTGGAATTCGCTGATTTGGCCTATGCGGCCGGTTGCACGATTTACATGGTGGGCGGCTATGAACTCAAACACTACCGCGAAGGCGTGAAGATCCGCGCCAAAACCGACGCCTTGGACGCCAAGCTGCTGGCCCGTTACCTGAAAAACGAAGCCGAGGAGTTGCACCCCTGGACCCCGCCATCACCGCTGTACCGCCAGCTCCTGAGCCTTTTCCGCCGCCGCGCGGCTTTGGTCCAGGCCAGGGTCGGCCTGGTGCAGAGCTGGTCGAATGAGCCGTTGTTGAAGGCAGCTTTTGCTGAACAAATAAAATCCATGCAGCGGCTTGAAACGATGATCGAAAAGACGATCAACGATCAGCTCAAACAAGCCGGTTTGCTCGGCGAATTGAAGCGTTGCCTGAAAGTTGAGGGCATTGGATTTCTGACCGGAGCGCGCCTGCTCACAGCGTTTCAGCGTGGGGAATTTAGCAACGCGGATGCGTTTATCGCCTTCCTGGGAATGGATTTACGGGTATCGAAATCAGGGCAAAAGGACGGTCGCCGCAGCTTGACCAAGCGCGGAGACCCCGAGGCCCGCCGACTTTTGCACAACGCAGCGATGTCGGCTAGCCGTACGATAGCCTGGAAAGGGTTTTACGAAGCCCAAAGAGCACGGGGTTTCAGCACCACGCAGGCGTTGGTGATGCTGGCTCGCAAACTTGCTCGGGTGGTATTCGCCTTGCTGAAAGGGCAAAGCGAATATCAGGCAAAAGTCAGTTGAGGGCTTCCCCTCAACCATAGAATCTCCCACA